>CAMWVQ010000023.1 GCA_947177635.1 uncultured Porphyromonadaceae bacterium
CTCCCGCCTCCCGGCTAATTACCCCGGCCTTCTGAAGGAGGACTCCACGACAATCAACCACATTTCCGATAATGAAAAAAGAAAAGAACTTTCCCCCCGCGAAGGAGGTAGAAGCCCGCGACATCGAGATGACGCCCGAGGCTGACCCCATCGAGTTGCCGGAAAACGCCTTCCGCGAACTCGCCGCCGACGAGAAGTACAGGCCGCTGATGCATCCGGCCCGCAACTATCCCGAGGTCACGACCTATTCGGTAACCCTCGGCCTGATACTCTGCGTGGTATTCAGCGCGGCAGCCGCCTACCTGGGCCTGAAAGTAGGCCAGGTGTTCGAGGCCGCCATCCCCATCGCCATCATCGCCGTGGGCCTTTCCGGCGCGCTCGGCAAGAAAAACGCCCTCGGCCAGAACGTAATCATCCAGTCTATCGGAGCCTGCTCCGGGGTAATCGTAGCGGGAGCCATCTTCACCCTCCCGGCCCTTTACATCCTCCAGGCCAAATACCCTGAAATCACCGTCAACTTCTTCCAGATATTCCTCAGCTCGCTGCTTGGCGGTGTGCTGGGCATACTCTTCTTCATCCCCTTCAGGAAATATTTCGTGAAGGACATGCACGGCAAATACCCCTTCCCCGAGGCCACAGCCACCACACAGGTGCTGGCCAGCGGCCAGAGTGCCGGAGCCGCAGGCGGCTCACAGGCCAAGACCCTCGTAATCGCCTCACTCATCGGCGGTATCTACGACTATGTGGTGGAGACCTTCGGCTTCTGGGCCGGGACTCTCTCGACCACCGTCAGCGAGTGGGGACAGGCCGTGGCCGCGAAGACCAAACTGGTGCTCAGCTGCAACACCGGTGCGGCCGTCCTCGGCCTGGGCTACATCATAGGCCTCAAATACGCATTCATCATCACCGCCGGCTCGCTCTTCGCCTGGTGGGTAATCGTGCCTCTGATGGGCACATACGGCAACGCCGAGATAGCTGCCATGGCCCCCGAGGCCATCTTCGGCAACTATGTCAGGATGATCGGCATCGGCGGCATCGCCATGGCCGGTGTCATCGGCATCATCAAGTCGTGGCCCATCATCAAACAGGCGGTCGGACTGGCCGGACGTGAGTTCAAGGGTGGAGCCACCGGCGACGCCAAGCCCGTGCGCTGGCAGCTCGACATCTCGATGAAGCATATCGTGTTCTTCATCTCGATAGCCCTTGTGGCAGTGCTGATATTCTTCTGGTTCGGAGTGATACACAACTGGTGGCAGGCCCTGGTGGCCTGGATTGTGGTGACATTCATCGCCTTCCTCTTCACAACCGTGGCCGCCAACGCCATCGCGATTGTCGGCTCCAACCCCGTCTCCGGAATGACCCTGATGACCCTCATCATCGCGTCGGCCATCTTCGTCGGAATCGGCCTCAGCGGCACATCCGGCATCGTGGCCTCGATGGTTATCGGCGGTGTGGTCTGCACAGCCCTCTCAATGGCCGGCGGTTTCGTGACCGACCTCAAAGTGGGCTACTGGCTCGGCACCACCCCCAAGAAACAGGAGCAGTGGAAATTCCTCGGCACCCTCGTCTCGGCAGCCACTGTCGGAGGTGTCATCCTCGTTCTCAACCAGGTCTACGGTTTCGACCCCGACAACGCCAACTCCCTCGTCGCCCCCCAGGCCAACGCAATGGCCAAGGTAATAGAGCCTCTCATGATGGGAGGCGACACCCCATGGATTCTCTATATGGTAGGTGTCATCCTCGCGCTGCTTCTCAACTGGCTTGAGGTGCCCGTGCTGGCGTTCTGCCTCGGCATGTTCATCCCCCTCTCGCTCAACACCCCCCTCCTGGTCGGAGGAGCCATCTCGTGGTTCGTGGCCAAGAGCTCGAAAGACAAGGCTGTCAGCGACGCCCGCCGTGACCGTGGCACACTCATCGCGTCGGGACTCATCGCCGGAGGTGCCCTCTTCGGAGTGTTCGCGGCCCTCACCCGCTTCTGCGGCTTCGAATACAGCTCTCCCCTTGAGGCCGGCACCCTCCAGATTCTCGGCATCGTCGCCTATGTGCTTCTGATTGCCTACCTCTGGCTCGACTCCCTCCGCGCCAGGAAACTCTGAGAAACGACAATCCTGATATAAAGACGAGTGTATGCCGTAATTGGACTATTTCAATTACGGCATACATATTAATCACACTGTCATCCACCTGTTAACCATAACGCGTCACCATCGCGTTTAACCCCCTTCCGCCCTTGAACCGCAAGATACTCCGCCTGGCCATCCCCTCCATCGCCGCCAACATCACAACCCCGCTGCTGGCTCTGGTCGACACCGCCATCGTGGGACATATGGGAAGCGAACTATACATCGCCGCCATCGCCGTGGGGGGCGTGATGTTCAACATGCTCTACTGGCTATTCTCCTTCCTCAGGGGAGGGACATCTGGACTGTCGGCCCAGGCCTGCGGGGCCAACGACAACCGCGCCTCCACCCTTGTGCTGCGCAGGGCGCTGATTGTGGCCGTCGGGGCCGGACTGCTGATGGTTGCCCTCCAACAGCCCATCTTCCGGCTGATGTCGTGGTTCCTTGACGCGGGGGAGGAGACAACGCGGCTGGCCTCCCTCTATTTCCACATACTCATTTATGGGGCGCCGGCGGTGCTTGGCAACTATGCCATGTCGGGATGGTTTCTGGGGATGCAGAACTCCCGCATGCTGCTGTGGGTCTCCCTGACAATAAACGTCGTCAACATACTGTCAAGCCTCCTGCTGGTCTATGCGTTCGGCCTCGGGATAGCCGGAGTGGCAACCGGCTCGCTGATAGCCCAGTGGGTAGGCTTCGGGGCCGGGTTCCTCTTCCTGTGGCGTTACAAGCTCACTTCCACCACCCTGTCTGACATCGTCAGGTGGAGCGAACTGAGACGCTTTTTCAGCGTCAACATCGATGTCATGCTGCGCACGGTCTGCCTGATTGCCGTCACCCTTTGGTTCACCCGCGCAGGCTCACTCCAAGGGCCGCTGGTCCTGGCCGTCAACACATTGTTGATGCAGCTGTTCCTCCTGTTTTCCTATATGATGGATGGCTTCGCATTCGCAGGGGAGGCATTGGTCGGGCGGTTCGTCGGTGCGCGAGACTTCCCCTCCCTGCGGCTGTGTGTGAAGCGGCTGTTCGTGTGGGGAGCCGCCTGGGCGGCATTCTTCACGCTGCTATATCTCATCGGGGGAGAAGGCTTCCTGAAGCTGCTCAGCGACGACCCGAACGTCATCGATGCCTCGAGTGAGTATTTCACCTGGGCGTTGACCATCCCGTTCGCCGGATTCGCGGCGTTTGCCTGGGACGGCGTCTTCATCGGAGCCACCATGACCCGCGGGCTGCTGCTGTCGATGTTCGGAGCGATGGTGACATTCTTCCTGACCTACCTCCTGCTTTTCCCGACAATGGGCAACCACGCCCTCTGGCTTGCCTTCATCCTCTACCTGGCGGTGCGCGGCATCCTGCAGACCATCATCTTCATCCGCCACCGGTGGAACTGACCCCGACGGGCTTCCATCGTGGCTGAAACGAAATTCCACCGCGAGGCGTTATAATTCAAAAGATAATCGCTATCTTTGCAACACACCGAATAACCGCCGCGATATGAACCTCATCGAACTAAACCTGCAACGTATTTTTGACCTGTGCAGACGCCACCGGGTCATTCCCGCGTAGATATGACCTTTTTGAAAAGAACATACCTCTGAGATGCGTCATCTAACGTAAGACAGAGATTATGGGTGAGGCAATAAACCGCATCATACATTCATATGACAATGTACGTCCTGATTTCCTTTGGACGCTATTCATCAGGCATATTCCTCTTCTTAAAAAGGATGTCGAAGGTATAATGAAGTCTATGCTTGGACAATAACCGCCGGGGCGTCATCCAACTCACTGGGCGAAAAGCTCGTCGATGCGGGCCCGGGAAACACCGTGTCGCAAGGCGAGAGCCGCGTCGGCCTTGGCGTCCTCCTCGCGGTACTGGAGCAGATGGAGGTAGGCGCGGCAATAGTACAGCTCCCCATCCTCCGGGTCAAGCTCAAGGCCACGGCCTATGTCGTCAGATGCTTCCGCAAGGTCACCCTTGGCGAGGCGACACATAGCGCGGCCGGTATAATACTCAGCTTTCTCAACCTGCTTGATAAGCTTGTTGTAATATGAGACGGCCTCATCATAGCGTCCCTGGTTGCTATACATGACTGCCAGCACAAGCAGTGTGTTCGGGTCGTCGGGACGGATGCGTTCCAGTGTGGCAAGGTCAGACTTCGCTCCGGCAGTATCACCACCCGTCAACCTGAGATAACCCCTGTTGAAATACGCGTCATAATTCAGGGAGTCCATCGCTATCACCTTGTCGTAATCCTTGATGGCATCCTGCTCGCGCCCCATATGGCGCAGGATTTTCGCGCGGTTGTTGAGGATGACTGTAGAGGCCGGGGCTATCGCGCGGGCTTCCGACATGGTATGAAGCGCCAGGGAGTCCTCACCCCGGTAGAACTGGAACATACCTACATTCGACAGCAGCATCACATTCTGGGGATTGGATGGCTCGCTCTGCATTGCAGCACGCAGCAGCTCCTCAGCTCGGTTCCAGTCTTGTTTCTTCACCGCCTCATCGGCCAGATCGATGTATTTTATGTAATCACTCGCCGCGAGAAGCGCGGGAAGCACGACCGTCAGGGCCGCCAACAATATCTTTCTCATAACCAATTTTTATCATTCGAGTCTCCTGCCGCGCAAAAAGGCAAGCACCTCTTTTTGTATCACTGAATTAAGCAAGGCGTTGATTCCAATATAGAGGGCCAAACAGGTGACTCCCTGACACAACAGCAGCGTCCAGCAGTCGCCTATAAGTGTCGACTCGGCCCAAAGCACTGCCATAATCACCAGGGTTTCACCAAGATACGGCAGGCTGTCAACCAGGAATGAGCCGACCGACCGCCCGCTTACCGGCGCTGTCTTTACCACCATCACCCCCCAGCTTATGGCTGAGGCGAGAATCTGTCCGGCCAGCAGCAGCTTTATGCCATACACGACATCCCCTCCCCTCTCCATAGCGATGAAAGGGAGGGTGGCGAAAAGGAATACCAGGGCCGCCCCGTCGCGCAAAACCTCCATCGCAACCACCAGCTTCGTCCTTGCCAGGGCAATGACATAATTGTTGTAAAGGGATGTCAGAACGGTGAACACCCCCCTGACGAGCAGCAGCTGGAAAAGGATGATGGAGGCGTCCCATTTCTCGCCGAACAGGCAATGGAATACAGGCGTCGCCATGACTATCAGGAATCCCATCGCCGGGAAAAGGAGATAGGAGGTGAAGCGGTTCATCTTGGATGTCACACGGGCGAAACGTTCCGCGTCATCCTGCACGGCCGACAAGGCGGGAAGGAAGGAGGATGTCAGCACCTGCGACAGCGAGCTTATCCCCATCTTGCTCCATTTGTCGGCCTGAGTGTAGTAACCCAACGGCGCGAGCCCCGCACGGTTGCCGATGAAGAAGGAGTAGATGTTCTGGAACAGCACGTTCAGGAATGAGGAAGCCATCATACCGCTGCCGACCGCGAAAAACGAGCGCAGCGACCGCCATGAAAACCGCATAAGGGGCATCCACCCCGACGTGAGCCACAATACAAGGCTCTTGGTGAAATTCAGGGCCAGCGTCTGCCATACTATGGCCCAGGCGCCATATCCGGCCACTGCCAGCCATATCCCGACCACCGCTCCGGCAAAAAGCCCCACGGCGTTTGAGACGGCCACCATCCTTACCTCCATCTTCTTCATGAGGCGGTTGGTCTGCACTATGGCGGAGGCGTTGAGTATGAAGCTCAGGAACATCACCCGGCTTATGGCCACAATCCGCCGGTCTCCCTGGAAACAGTCGGCTATCAGCGGGGCGCAGAAAAACAGGATGACATATATAGCCGCCGCGACGGCGAGGTTGAACCACAGGACTGTCGAATAATCAAGCCTGCTCGGGGCCTTGCGCTGTATCAGGGCGTAGGAGAATCCGCTGTCGACAAAGAGCGAGGCGAATGCCTGGAATACCAGCACCGCCCCTATCAGGCCGAAATCCTCCTGGTCGAGCAGACGCGCCAGCACAATCCCGGTGACAGCGTACAACAGCTGCTGCGAGACCTTGTCGATGACATTCCATTTCACCGCACCGGCCGTCCGTGTCTTCAATCCGGCTTCCAAATCCTCCAAACGTCAGTCCTCCTCGGCTCCGGATTTCACATCCTTCATATCGGCAGGGTCGTCGGCCGCCTCTTCGGTGATTTTCCCCTCGGCGTCCATATGGAAGATCTTCACACCCATGCTGTAATTCCTGACCTTTGCCGGATTTCCCTTGTAATAAAGCTTCCCGGGAAACATACCTTTTATTGTCAAGGACTCCGTGGCCCAGACACCGGTCGTGCCGGTGCCGAAGAAACGGCAGGAGACATCGGCCGCCTCAAGATTGTCGGCCTGCACCGAGCCTACCCCGGTGTTGCTGAATGACGCCTGGTCGCATTTGCCTGAGACCACCAGCTGACCGTTGCCGGTCTTTATCGCGCCTTCAAACTTGGTGGCGTGTATATCTTTTATCACAAGACGGCCGTTGCCGATTACCGTTGCCTTGAATTCCGGGCAAGCGGCCACCGACGCCACTATTACCGTGGAGTCGCCATTGTTCTGAACCTGGCTGAGGAATTTGGAATACACCTTCACCACCGGCAACCCCTCGGTCAGCTCCCCTTCGCCGTGAAACTGCTTCTGAACCATCAGCCTCCCCTTCTTGGAGAAGTCGAAGATAAGCTGGTCGGCAACAGCCCTGGTGGTCTCATAGACGGCCAGCCCCGCCGAGTCCTCGCTGCAGCGGTATTCCACATTTATGCCGTCGTCGACCACGAGACGGTTGAAATCCCCCACCTTCAGCTCATAACGGTGAACCTCCTGGGCTGCCAGTGAGGCCACGGCAGTCATAAAAATCGCTATAAATATTGCCAAATGCTTTTTCACGGGATACTATACTTTGATTGGTTCTGGTTTTTGTAAAACTATCTCTCTGGAGGAGCCGTGGAATCCTGCGGCTCGGCGAACGCCTCCCCGTTGGCCAGCTTCTCCTCCACTGCGGCGATTATGTCGAAGAGTTCCTGCTTGGTGTCGGCCCGGAGCATCCTTATTCGGGTCTCCCGGAAGAAGGGGATACCCTTGAACAGCGAGCTAACGGCCAGATGGCGGCGTATATGGAGTATTCCCCTGTATTCATCTATGCGGTCGATGCTCTCATCTATCTGACGGCGCAGGATGTCGAACTTCTCAGCCATCGTGAGCCGGTGTCTGACCTCACCGTGGAGCAGCGTCTGCTTCATATCGCTGAAAATCCAGGGATTCCCAATGGCGGCCCTTCCGACCATCACTCCGTCAACACCGTATCGGTCGAACGCCTCGACAAGCTTCCCGGGGGTGGTGATGTCGCCGTTGCCTATCACCGGGATTTTCAGCCTGGGGTTGGCCTTGACCTTCCCGATCATCTCCCAGTCGGCCTCCCCGTTGTACATCTGCGAACGGGTGCGCCCGTGGACGGTCAATGCCTGTATGCCGCAATCCTGCAGCTGTTCGGCCAGGTCGACAATTATCTTCGACTCGTGATCCCATCCCAGACGGGTCTTGACCGTCACCGGTATGCTGACAGCCTTTACCACCTCGCGGGTAATCTCGAGCATGCGGGGGATGTCGCGGAGCATACCTGCCCCGGCTCCCTTTCCGGCGACCTTTTTCACCGGACATCCGAAGTTGATGTCGAGTATGTCGGGGCGGGCCTCCTCCACCATCCTGGCGGCTTCAACCATCGGGCCAACCTCACGCCCATAAATCTGTATGGCCGTGGGGCGTTCCCCCGGATGGATGGAAAGCTTCCTGGTCGTGGCGGCGATGTTGCGTATCAGCGCGTCGGCCGAGACGAACTCGGAATATGTCATATCGGCCCCGAGTTCCTTGCATATGAGGCGGAACGACTGGTCGGTGACATCCTCCATCGGAGCCAACATCACCGGTCTCTCTCCAAGGTCGACATTTCCTATCTTCATAGTTATAATCTTTGCAATCGTAAAGTTACTAAAAATCTCTGTCAGTAATCAACAGCCGCGCTGTATCAGGCTACATAACGGCCAACAATTACGCGATTTTAACAAATCTCACCTTCATCCGCAGGGGCGGCAACGGATTTCAGGCCGCTCAGCCAAGCGAAAGCACCGAGCATTTCTCCGGCCTGAGCATCTCCGCGACTTCGGCTATGTCATCACCGGTAAGCGACTCCACGGCCATCTCCATCATCCTGCGCGAGCGCACCTTCCCGGTCATCAGCAACGCGCGTCCGGTCGAGAGTATTCCCTGCTCAAGGTTCTCGGAGGCAACCACCATCTGGCCGAGATACTGCTTCTTGGCCGCCGCCAGCCTCGCAGCCGTCAAGGGGTTGTCGGCCATCTGCCTCAACTCCTTCCCGACAAGCTCCAGGCAACGGTCACGGTCAGCGGGGTCACACCCGAAATAGATGTTGAACAGCCCGCAGTCGCTGAACATCGTTGTCGAAGCCTCCACGGTGTAGACAAGCCCCCGCCGCTCACGCAGGGAGACATTCAGGCGCGAGTTCATCCCCGGCCCTCCGAGTATGTTCGTCACCAGGGCAATCGCGTCGCGCTTAGGATTCCCAAGCCCCGGGAGGCGCGCCCCAACGACGGTATGGCTCTGATGGGTGTCGGTCTCACGCCTTACATTGAACGGGGCCAGCGGCTGAGGCTCCTTTCTGTCGAGCGGACGCCCCTGGCTCCTCATTCCGGCAAATCCCCGGTTCACCTTGGCCGAGACCCTCGCGGCGGATTCAGGCCCGAGGTAATAAGCCACCATCCTCCCTCCGTGGAAATTTCCGGTCAGGTATTCACGGCAGACATCGGGGGAGAACCGGTCAAGGTCCGTGTCGTTGCCTAAGATGTTGTGGCCCAGCTGGCTCCCGGCGAAAAACAGGTCTTCGAAATCATCATAGACCGCCTCCGAGGGGGAATCAAGGTAACTGTCTATCTCATCCCTGACCACCTCCCTCTCCCTGTCAATCTCCTTGAGCGGGAAGCGGGAATTGGCAAGCAGGTCGGCAATGAGGTCGATGGCCCTGGAGAGGTTCCCACGGGGAAACACCGAATAGACATTTGTCTCCTCCTTGGATGTGAAGGCATTGAGGTCTCCCCCGACAGCCTCCATACGGTTGATGATATGGCCGGCGCGACGGCGGTCTGTGCCCTTGAAAATCGTGTGTTCCACGAAATGGGCCAGCCCGAACTCCCCCTCCTTCTCGTCGCGGCTGCCCGAGTTGACAGCCACTCCGAAATATTCCAGCGCGAGCGGAGCCTTGCGGCACACAAGACGCATGCCGCAAGACAAATCGAATATTTCAGTTTGCAGTTCTTTCATCTTAAAGGCGTGTAAATCATCCTCGCCACACGCTCCTAACCGATTCGTCCGTCAGCCTTCATCAGGGCGATGAGCCTGTCAACCGCCTCCGACGAGGGGAGGTTCTTCTCTACAAGCTCCTTTCCCCGGTAGAGGCTCACATTGCCCACTCCGGCCCCGACATAGCCATAATCGGCGTCGGCCATCTCCCCGGGGCCGTTGACGATACACCCCATCACGGCGATTTTCAGCCCGGGATACATCGATGTGGCGGCTTTGACGCGGGCAACAGTCTCCTGGAGGTCGAACATCGTGCGTCCGCATCCGGGACAGGAGACAAACTCGGTCTTCGTCACCCTGCGGCGCGAAGCCTGCAATATGCCGAGCGCGAGCCTGTCGGAAGCCTCGCGGCCGAGAACCGCCGACTTTATCTCGATGCCGTCGAGCAATCCGTTGAGCAGCAACGCACCGAAATCGGCGGAAGCGCGTATTACCGTCTTCTCTGCGGAGGTGTCGCCGTAATCAAGCGACGCGATCACCGGATTATCAAGCCCCGCGCTCCACAGCTTGTGGATGGCCGAGGATATGTCGGCCACAGGATTGGCGTGGTCAGAGCTTACGACAACCACCTTCCCGGCCAATGCGGAATGTCGTGACGGCTCTTCAAGCAGCCCGCGCAACTCTCCCGCAGGGATTCTGTAAAGGGTTTCCTCATCTATCGGGTCATATCCGGCGACCACCGGCACCGCGTCGCCCCCGACAACACCAATCCTGCGTGTCGGACGCTTGCCCGGCACAACCGGGTCATAACCGGGGGCATACTCCCCACCCACCGAGGGGGCGGAGGCACGCGACGACAGGTATTCCGCCAGCTCGCGGGCCACGGGAACCTCAGCTTCCGGAGCCTCGCTCAGCGAGACACGTATCGTGTCGCCGATACCCTCCCCGAGCAATGTGCCTATGCCGACAGCCGACCTGACGCGGCCATCCTCACCGTCACCCGCCTCGGTAACACCGAGGTGGAGGGGGAAACTCATCCCTTCGGCATCCATCGCCCTGACGAGACGCCTAACAGTCTCGACCATCACGACTGTGTTTGAAGCCTTGATAGAGATCACGATGTCGTTGAAATCCTCCTTGACGGCCACCCGCAGGAACTCCATCGCGCTCTCCACCATCCCCGAGGGGGTGTCGCCGTAACGGCTCATGATGCGGTCTGAGAGAGACCCGTGGTTGACCCCGATGCGGATGGCCGTATTGTTGGCCTTGCAGAGGTTGAGGAACGGCACTAAACGGTCTTCAATCTTCTTCAGTTCAAGGGCATATTCCTCATCGGTGTACTCGAGCTTGCGGAATGTGCGGCCCGGGTCGACGAAGTTGCCTGGATTGATTCTTACCTTCTCGACATGAAGGGCCGCTTCCTCGGCCGCGCGGGGATTGAAATGGATGTCGGCGACAAGCGGCATGCGGCATCCGCGCTCACGCAGGAGCCGGCGGATTTCCCCCATGTTGGCGGCTTCCCTCACCCCCTGGGCGGTCAGGCGGTCGATGTCGGCCCCCGCAGCGGCGATGCGCAACGCCTGCTCAACCGACCCCTCGGTGTCCATCGTCGAGGTGTTGTTCATCGACTGCAGGCGGATGGGGAATCCGCTGCCGATTTCCACATCACCGACACGGGTGGTGGTGGTCTGCCGACGGTGATAATCGAAAACGCTCATATCAGATTGGCGGGAATCAGTTGGTCTTGAAGTCGTACTTGATTTCTGACAGGGCCTCGTTGGCCTTCACGATTTTGCCGTTCAGTTCGGCGGTCCAGCCATTGTAGCGGGCGGCCAACGCCTCATCAGAGAGGGACAGCATCCTCACGGCAAGCACGGCGGCGTTCATAGCCCCGTCGATGCCTACAGTCGCCACGGGGATGGCGGGAGGCATCTGTACGATTGAATAAAGCGCGTCGGTGCCCTGGAGGGTCGCCGACAGAGGCACCCCGATGACGGGGAGGGGGGTGATGGCGGCAATCACGCCGGGGAGCGCGGCAGCCATTCCCGCCCCGGCGATTATCACCTTCACACCACGGGGAGCGGCGTTGCGGGCAAAATCAGCAACCTCCTCGGGGGTGCGGTGGGCCGACAGGGCGAGCATCTCGAAAGGCACTTCCATCGAATTGAGGAAATCGGCGGCTTTCTTCATCACGGGAAGGTCAGAGGTGCTTCCCATTATTATGCTTACTAATGGATTCATCTTGGAAAATATGATTGGTTCGGTTTGATTCGTTATCGCATCAGAGGCGCGTCACCTGGAAAATCATCGGGAGCAGCAACACCCATATGAAGCCGTTGAAGAACCCCGCGACCACCTGGCCGAGGGTGTGACGCTCCATGACAACCCTGGCCGAGCAGACCAGGCCTGACAGCAGCACAGCCAGAAGGAACTCCCACTGGAGGCTGTATATGCTGTTGCCGCTCAGCATCAGGTAGAAGATGAGGGCACAAAGTCCCCCCATTCCGGTAGCATGGCCCGAAATCTTCCACCAGCGGTTGACGACCGTCAGCACTATCAACGCGACAGCCCCCCCTATCAGGAAAAGCGACAGCCACGCCGGGGCGTTTATATGGTTGAGGTATATCGCCAGACCGATGAAACAGGCGGTCTCGATGATGTAAGGGAAGGTGCGGTCGCGGCGCTCATTCAGCTTCGGGTCTGAAATCACCTTCAGCTTCGACAGGATGAAGATACCGATTACAGGTATCGCGGCTGTGGCCAGGAATGTCTCCAGTATGACTGTCAGCTTGGTAGCCGCCGGTATGAAGCAAAGAAACGACAGCACCATGGCCAGGGCCACCCCGTAGGTGGCCATCAGCAGCGGAGAGAAGATTGTTGACAAGACGCTTGCCGCGCCGTTGATGAGTTTCATATATCTGTTTCTTGAATAGTTGTCACTGAATGTAGCGCCGGCAGGAATCACAACGTGCGCCGCAGACGACCTACCGGGAACCCGAGCTTCTCGCGGTACTTCGCCACCGTGCGCCGGGCAATGTCAAACCCCTTCTCGGTCAGTTTCCGGGTTATCTGCTCGTCACTCAGGGGATGACGCTTGTCCTCCTCCTCGATTACCCCTTTGAGGGCGGCGATAATCATCGGGGTAGTGTTGTCGGCGTCCCCCTCCCCCGAAGTCTCCTCCTTTCGGCGGCGTTCGTTGAAAAACATCTTGAGGGGATAGAGCCCGTGGGGGGTCATAACATACTTCCCCTGGGTGGCACGGGAGACCACCGAGAGGTCGAAGCCGGTGGCGGCGGCCAGTTCGCGCAGCACCATCGGCCTTATCTGCGCCTCATCCTCTGTCAGGAAAAAGGGTCTTTGGAAGTCAAGGATGGCCGACATGACGGTGAACAGAGTATGCTGGCGCATCCCGACGATTTTTATGAAGTCTGTAGCCTCGTCGCGTTTCTGTTTCAGGAATATCCGCGCCGCGGCCATACCTCTGTCCGACGATTCGGGCAGGGGGGCATCGGCGGCGAAAGTCCGTTCCACCGACAGCTCGGGGATACGGTTGAGCAGCGTGAGGGTGAGATTCCCCTCCGTGTCAGCCTCGACGAGGAAATCAGGGGTCACCCCCCGGGCCGCACCCCCGCCGGTTGATTCCAGCAGACTCGCGGGTTTGGGGTTGAGGCGGCTTATCACCCCCACAGCCTCCTTCATACGGTCGTCATCTATACCCATCGCCGACACTATCCGCTGGAAATGCTTCTTGGCGAAGAGATCGAAATAATCCCTGACCACCTCCAGCGCAGCCAGGTTGCCCACCGTGCGCGGGAGCCTCTTTAGCTGAAGCAGCAGGCAGTCGCGCAGGTCAACCGCGCCTATGCCGGGAGGGTCAAGAGACCTGACGATGTTCCAGACTTTCCGCACCATCTCCATAGGGAAGTCACGCCCCTCGGAGAAAGCGATGTCGTCGGCAACGGCCGCCATGTCACGCGTCAGATAACCGTTGTCGTCAAGGTTGCCGATTATGTAACGGGCAATCAGACGCTCCTCATCGGTCACATCCTGCTCGTCAAGCTGCCGCGTCAGGGTCTCAAGCAGGGAGTCCTCCCCCGCCCCCAGCACCGGCTCATAATAATCCTCAGGGGACGCCTGCGAGCTGCGGAACATCTGCCGGCTCAGATAGTCGGGGATGTCATCCTCAGACCCGTAGTCGGCAATCTGCATGTCGCTTGCCGACTCCGTGAAGCGGTCGCCATCCTCGGTCACGGAGGTTTCCATGTCGGCCGCCACATTGTCGGGGGTGGAGGCCTCCAGCGCCGGCATCTCGTCGACGGCGTTGCGCACCTCCTCCTCGAATTCGGGGCCTGACATCTCAAGCATCCTCACATAACGAACCTGCAACGGCGTCAGACGCTGCTGCAGTTTCTGTTCCTGTGAAAGCTGGAAACCTTTTTCCATAGGCAACACTTGTGATATGAGAGGTCAGTGGCGGTCAGACGCGCCTCGGTCAGGAACGTCCGGGACGGCGGCGCGATGAGCCGCCACCCTTTCCATCCTTACCCTTGCGGGCTTCCTTCGCCTTGCGGGCACGGGCCGCGCGGGCGGCTGCCACAGCCTTGGCGCCACGCGAGCTCTTCTCCTTCTTCTCCTTGGTCTTCTGCGATTTATCCTCCTTCTTCTTGCGTCCGGGCTTCTCAAGCTTGTGGGGAATGGCACGGGCGGCCTTCTTCGCGGCGGTGTTGCTCAGGGCCTGCTTGAAGGTGACGGTCTTCCCCAGGTCATCCTCGCCGGGAGTCTGGAGACGCATGTCGACGATGAGGAAATCGAGCTGCTTCTTGTCGAGGTTGGTGTTGGCGACACGCACCCTCACACGGTCGCCGAGGCGGTAGACAGTGCCGCGGCGGCGTCCGCGTATGCAATAATTCTTCTCGTCGTAATCATAGTAGTCATCGGCGAGGTCACGCATCGGGACAAGCCCCTCGCAGTGGTTCTCGTCAAGTTCCACATATATGCCCCACTCGGTGACGCCGGAAATCATACCGTCGAATTCCTCCCCGATATGGTCTTGCATGTACTCCACCTGCTTGTACTTGATGGAAGCACGCTCGGCGTTGGCCGCCAGCTGCTCCATGTCGGAGGAATGCTTGCAGTCATCCTCAAGCTTGACAGCGTCGACGCTGCGGCCACCCTTGAGGTAGCGCTCCAGCAGACGGTGAACCATCATGTCGGGATAACGGCGTATCGGTGAGGTGAAATGGGTGTAATAGTCGAATCCGAGTCCGTAGTGTCCCACATTCTCGGTGGTGTAGACAGCCTTCGCCATAGTGCGGATGGCCAGCACCGACAACAGGTTCTCCTCCCCCTTCCCCTTGATGTCCTTGAGCATCTTGTTGAGGGAGCGGTTGATTTCGGTGGAGCTGCCCGAGGTCTTTATCTTGTAGCCGAAAGCGGCGGCGATTACAGCCAGGTCAGACAGGCGAGTCTGGTCAGGCACATCGTGGATACGGTAGACAAACGGCTTCGCCTTCTTGCGGCCTATCGGTTTGCCGATTGTGGTGGCAACTGTCTTGTTGGCCAGCAGCATGAACTCCTCGATGAGCTTGTTGGCGTCTTTCGACTCCTTGAAGTAGACCCCCACGGGGTGGCCCTCCTCGTCGATGTCGAAACGGACCTCCTCACGGTCGAAATCGACCGAACCGTTCTCGAAACGCTTCGCGCGGAGCTTCTTGGCGAGGCGGTCGAGGGTCAGAATCTCCTCGGTGAAATCCCCCTGGCCGGTCTCGATGCGCTCCTGCGCCTCCTCATATGTGAAGCGGCGGTCACTCTCGATGACAGTGCGGCAGATGCGCGCGGCCTTTATCTCAGCCTCGTCGTCAAGTTCGAACACGCATGAGAAGGCAAGCTTCTCCTCATTGGGGCGCAGCGAGCAGATGCCGTTGCAGAGACGCTCGGGAAGCATCGGGATGGTGCGGTCTACCAGATAAACCGATGTGGCGCGCTCCTTGGCCTCGCGGTCGATTATCGAGTTGGGGGTAACGTAATGGGTCACGTCGGCGATATGCACACCCACCTCCCAGTTACCCGAGGGGAGGGCGCGAATCGAGAGGGCGTCATCGAAGTCCTTGGCGTCCTTGGGGTCGATGGTGAAGGTGGTCACACCACGGAAATCCTCGCGCAGGGCGATTTCCTCCGGGGTGATTTCGGCGTTGATTTTGTCGGCGGCCTTCTCCACGCTGACCGGATATTTGTAGGGGAGCCCGAACTCGGCGAGGATGGCGTGCATCTCGGCCTGGTTGTCACCGGTCTTGCCCAGGATGTCTATGACCTCGCCACGGGGGTTCTTGGCCTCCTCGGGCCAGTCGGTGATTTTCACTATGGCCTTGTCGCCGGTGGCTCCCCCCTTGAGTTTCCCCTTGGGGATGAAGATGTCGCAGGCGAGGAACTTGGAATCGGTCTTGAGGAAAGCCATCGTCTTGTCAACCTGGAGCGTGCCTATGAAGGTCTGCTCCTTCTTCTCGACAATCTCGATGACCTCGGCCTCAGGCTCCTGGCCACGGCGTCGCGCGGCGATATGGATTCTCACCCTGTCGCCGTTTAGGGCGTGGAGCGAGTTGCGTTCGGCGATGAAGATAGCCTCCGAGTCCTCGTCTGTGATGACGGAGTTTTTGCCGTTTGAGCGGCGCACGAAGGTGCCGGTGGCAACGCTCGTCCTTTCGGGAGCCTTGTACTTACCCTTTTCCACCTCCAGTATTTCCCCGTCGAAAGCCATCTCGGCCAGCAGCATTGCCACCGACCGCTGGGTGACGGGGGTCTTGGCGCCGACAGCTGCCGACACCTGTTTGTAGTTGAACGTGTTGTTGCCCTGTTTCCATATATACTCCTCAACCTTGTTGCGGAGCTGTTGGCGGGCGGAGGCGTTTGATCCTTTTCGGGCCATATTTGTGACTGTTCAGATTGTTCTTTGTTAAATACAACGCTTAACATCGCGGGAATGTTAAGCGTCATTAAGGGGCGTCAGGCTCAGGCGTCGATATTCGCGTAGCTCGCGTTGGCTTCGATGAACTCGCGTCTCGGGCCGACATCCTCACCCATCAGCATCGAGAAGATGCGGTCGGCCTCGGCGGCGTCGGTAATCTGCACCTGCTTCAGCAGACGGTGTTCGGGCGACATGGTTGTGTCGCGCAGCTCTTTGTCGCTCATCTCACCGAGACCCTTGTAGCGCTGCACCTTGACCTGGGGACCGTGCTGCTCGACGAAGGCCTGGCGCTGCTGGTCGGTCCAGCAATACTCCTCGATTTTACCCTTGGAGCATTTGTAGAGCGGCGGGGTTGCCAGGTAGAGGTATCCTTGCTCGATGATGGGACGCATGCGGCGGAAGAAGAGGGTCATCAGCAGGGTAGCGATATGCGAGCCGTCGACGTCGGCATCGGTCATGATAATCACCTTGTGGTAGGCAAGCTTCGAGAGGTTGGCTTCCTTGGGGTCATTCTCGGTGCCGATGGTGACACGCAGGGCGCGGAATATGTTGGTGATCTGCTCGGAGTCGAAGACCTTGTGTTCCATGGCCTTCTCAACATTCAGCACCTTGCCGCGCAGGGGGAGGATAGCCTGGTAGCGGCGGTCGCGGCCGCTCTTGGCGGTACCGCCCGCAGAGTCTCCCTCGACCAGGAAAATCTCGCATTCCTCGGCGGTGCGGCTCGAGCAGTCGGCGAGTTTGCCGGGGAGGCCGCCTCCGCAGAGGGGCGACTTGCGCTGGATTTTGGTGCGGGCGTCGTAAGCGGCCTTGCGCGCCTGGGCGGCGAGAATCACCTTGCTGACAATCGCCTTCGCCTCGGAGGGATGCTCCTCCAGGTAGTTCCTCAGGGCCTCGGAAACGGCGGCGGAGACGGCTCCGGCCACCTCGGAGTTTCCGAGCTTTGTCTTGGTCTGCCCCTCGAACTGGGGTTCCATCACCTTGACAGAGACAACGGCGGTAAGGCCCTCGCGGAAGTCGTCGCTCGAAATCTCGACCTTGCTCTTCTCAAGGAGCTTGTTGTCTTCGGCATATTTCTTGAGAGTGGTGGTCAGGCCTCGGCGGAAACCGGTCAGGTGGGTACCACCCTCGATGGTGTTGATGTTGTTGACAAACGAGTAGACATTCTCGTTGAAGGTGGTGTTGTAGGTCAGCGCAACCTCCACGGGGACACCCTGACGCTCAGTGTTGAGGTGTATCACGTCGGGTATCAGCGGCTCCTTCGATGAGTCGATGTATTTCACGAACTCGCTCAGACCGTTGGCCGAGTAGAACACCTCGCGGCGGGGATTCCCCTCGCTGTCGAGCTGACGCTTGTCGGTGATGGTCAGGGTGATGCCGGCGTTTAGGAACGCCAGGTCGCGAAGACGCTTGGCGAGGGTGTCGTAGTCGTAGACCGAGACGGTGAATATCGAGGAGTCGGGGAGGAAGGTAACGGAGGTTCCGTGTTCGTCGGTCTCGCCGATTACGCGAAGCTCGCTGGTGGGCTTGCCGACAGAGTATTCCTGCATGTAGACCTTGCCGTTGCGGCGCACCTCGGCGCGCAGGTATGACGACAGGGCGTTGACGCAGCTGACACCGACGCCGTGGAGACCGCCGGACACCTTGTAGGAGCCTTTGTCGAACTTACCTCCGGCGTGGAGCACGGTCAGAACCACCTCAAGGGCGCTCTTGTGTTCCTTCTCGTGCATATCGACGGGGATACCGCGGCCGTTGTCCACCACGGTAATCGAATTGTCTTCATTGATGGTCACCTCGATATGGGTGCAGAAGCCGGCGAGGGCCTCGTCGATGGAGTTGTCGACGACCTCGTAGACAAGATGGTGAAGTCCCTTCTCGCTGATGTCGCCTATATACATGGCCGGACGCTTGCGGACAGCTTCCAGGCCTTCAAGCACCTGGATATTGCTCGCGCTGTATTCCTGGCTGTTCTGCCCTTCCACTGAGTCCGCGGTATTATCCAAGTCAAAAAGATTCTCTGACATAAAATTGTGTAATCTATTGAAAATCAATACAAGAACCATAGCGTCGCAGGGTTCCGCGCCCTATGGTTCCACGATACAAAATTACTAAAATTTATTCAATCGCGCAAACTTTATCCCAACCAAATGCCATCGACATCCTCCACTTCACCACCACCACTGTCAATCAGGCCGTTACAAGACCTCTTCTTTCCATCTGCCACATACACGACACCCCCGCCCGGACATCCGGACAGGGGTATCTGAATGTTAAGAACTTGAGTCAGCGGCCCAACGGGGTCACCTCTTCACCACCTTGACGGCGGGATGGCAGTCAGGCACAACGACATAAACGCCGGAGGCCAGCGAGCCCAGCGACAGGGTCGCGTTGCCCTCCACGGCGCCGACAGACATCAGCCTGTGGCCGGCGATGTCGAACAGCTCGACTCGCGTGAGCTTGCGGGAGGCGAGCACAACCTCTTCCCCGTCAAAGCTGAACGAGAAGTCATCCTCGCCGAGCGAGGCGGCGTCAAGCGCGCTCTGCCAGTTCTTCTCGAAGTCGATATGGGAGACTTCTACGCGGGGGATCTCCAGGTCTTCCATCTCGGCGGCGGTCACCACCAGGTTGTCGCCCGAGAATGTGACCTCAGGGACGGAGGGGAGGCCGTAGCGCACCACCCTGCCGTCGGTCTTGTTGATCTTGACGATGGTGACCAGTTCTCCGGAATCCTGGGCCTGGGCCATGTGGCCGGCCGCCATCGAGAGCAACACGACACACAGAGTTAAAATTATCTTTTTCATTTCAAAGGTTCTGATTTGTTATGTCAGAGAGCCACCTTGCGGCTGCAAGCCACCTGCGCACCCCTGACGTTGACCAAAAAGATTCCGTTGCCCCAGGATGACGCGTCGAGAGAGGCCACGCCGCCCCCTATGGGGTAAGAACCGATTAAATTGCCGGCCACGGTGTAGACCATCGCGACGCAACCTGAATCCACCGCCGGGGAGGCCACATAGACAGTCGCCCCTTCGGCCCATACACGTATGTCGCCTGAGTCAACATCGGCCGACGCCACATCCGCCCCTGAGGCAGAGGCGGCTTCCCTGACACACGCCGCGGAATTGATGCGTCCCGCGCCGTAGGTGTTGTTGGGCAGCTCACCCATGTAGTCATCAGTGGACGCTGTGGAGGTGATTATCGAGCGGGCCTGCTCGGGGGTAAGCTCAGGATTGGCCTCAAGCATCAGGGCCACGGTTCCGGCGACGAAAGGCGCCGCCATCGAGGTGCCGATGTTGTAGGCATAGTAGTAGCGGTCTCCATCGGCCACGGTGACCCCGTTGGTGACGTAATCAATCTGTGCCTGATTTGCCCCCAGCGAAATGTAATAATACTTGTTGATTGAGGACACCACGGGGTTTCCGGCGGCAAGGATGTTAGGCACGATACGGCCGTCTGCAGTCGGGCCATAGCTCGAGAAATAGGAGTGACGGTCCTGTTCGTAGCCGGGGGTCTCGCTCATGATGGAGTAGCCGCCGGAGTTCCATTCGATTCGGTTTCTGGCGTCGAACGAGCCAACGGATATGATGCGGTTGGCGGTACCGCCGATTTCACCGACAGTACCTTCATATGTGCCGTCGGTCCATCCGTTCTTACCGTTGGATGAGAACTCGTTGTGACCGTAGTTCCATATGTCGACGGTCTGCCCCGCCTCACCCTCGACAACCACACCGAGCAGGCGTCCGGCGGAAAGCTCGGAAACCTGACACTGCACACTGACATGGGGCTGGCCGTTGAGGGGGTTGATTTCCCCCGCCATCAAGACCGTAGCTGTAACGCCGCAGTCGTTCACGCTTAACGCCGTAAGGACCTTGTCACCCTCGACAGAGGTGTCAATCGCGCGGGTCTCGGTGATGATGTTCCCCTTGAGGGAGTTCACGACACAGATTTTAACCTTTATGTTCGAGCTGTTCTTCCCCCATACCTCAAGGTAATGGAGGTTGTGGGAGATGTTGGCTCCCTGGGTGAGCATAGTCTTGAGCTGACAGTCGTCAGGGGTGAAAGTCTCGGTGACGTGGAGTTTCTCCGCCCCCTCGTTGCCACACGCGCCCACGATTATGCGGCCCGGGCCGCTCATCTCGTCAATCAGCTTGTCGAGCGGGGAGGTGCCGTTGTGGGGGCCTATATGGTCGCCGAGGCTCATGTTTATCACGCACGGCTTCCCGACACGGTCGGCATAGTCGAAGATATACTTTATGCCGTCGGCGATTGCCACGCTGTTCTCCTGGTCAAGGCTGACAAAGACGATGTCGGCGTCAGGGGCCACCCCGTAATATTCCGAGAGGAAATCCCCGCCGGCGGCGGTGCCCATCGTGTGGCATCCGTGGAATTCGGTGGAGGTGTCAAACACAGCCTGGCTTATTTTCTCCGGGGTGGTGTACTCCACTCCGTAGCCATACTCCTCAGGGGGTGTGCCGAAGCTCGAACGCTGGTTCCACACCGCCTTTATGCGGCTGTTGCCGTCGGCGTCACGGAAAGCGACATGGCCATACTCGACACCTATGTCAATCAGGCCTACCACCACACCGCTGCCGGTGAAAGGAGCCGGCAGCTGGCCGCCTGTGTTGTTGTGGACCGCGTCCACCCCGGCATGGGAGCGCGCATAGTCGTTGAGAAGTTCCACACGGTTGCCGAGCGAGATGTATTTCACACCCGGCACCTCGCCGGCCTGGGCAAGGACATCGACAGGCACAGTGGCCGAGTAGAACAGGCCATGGTTGTGGCGCATCAAGACCCCGAGAGCCTCAAGGGAGGAGACTGCATTCTCGTCGTCGAGCATTATGTAGGCTCCCACAGTCCGGGACTCGTCGGCCGGAGCCGCGCTGCGCTCCTTCACGTTGAATCTCATCGGTGTCACCCCCATGCTTTTGCCCTCCAGCATCAGCCGGGCATTCGGAGCCAGCGTACGGCCGGCGGCCGGAATAGCCGCCAGCCCTACGGCTGCTAAGAAAAATCCTGAAATTATCTTGTTCATGGTTTCTTGCAAGAGATATTCACAGGTCAGAGGCCGGAGCATTCACCCCTGTACTCGATGACCACTCGTTCGGGGGTTCCTGCCTTGCCTTCACCCCAGGGATTCTTGTACCAGTTGGTCACGTCGGCGGTGATGGTCACGGTGCCGTCTTCATTCTCTACCACCTGCATAGTGCCCGACATACCCTGGTTGCGGTACTGGCCGTTGGGGCTTGCCAGCTGGATGGAACCGTAATAGAAGAGGTAGTAGGGAGCGCCGCTGTTGGCCTCGGTGTGCTCGGCGAAGTTGACGACCTGGCCTACATACTCGGGAGTCATCTCCAGATAGCACTTCTCGGAGGAGTTCTCAAATGTGGCGGTGTATTTCACGCGGCCGTCGCTGGAATCGGTCTTGGCGAAACTTGTTATGTTCAGGTTGTTGGCCAAAACACCGTCCATATTGTAATACTCGACGGTGTTCTTCCCCTTGACCACGAGGCCTTCGCATTCACCGGTGTACTCGATGGTCACCCGTTCGGGGGTTCCTGCCTTGCCTTCACCCCAGGGATTCTTGTACCAGTTGGTCACGTCGGCGGTGATGGTCACGGTGCCGTCTTCATTCTCTACCACCTGCATAGTGCCCGACATACCCTGGTTGCGGTACTGGCCGTTGGGGCTTGCCAGCTGGATGGAACCGTAATAGAAGAGGTAGTAGGGAGCGCCGCTGTTGGCCTCGGTGTGCTCGGCGAAGTTGACGACCTGGCCTACATACTCGGGAGTCATCTCCAGATAGCACTTCTCGGAGGAGTTCTCAAATGTGGCGGTGTATTTCACGCGGCCGTCGCTGGAATCGGTCTTGGCGAAACCGGCAATCTTGAGAGTGTTGGACAGCACTCCATCCATATCATAATAATTGACCTCATTCTTCGGGGCCGGGGTGGGGAAAATCGCCTCCAGGTCGGCGACATCCACGGGGGTGCCGTTGTATGACACACGAATGGCGGTGCCGTCGGCGAACGCAGCCTCAAGCTCCATGGTCACCACACCCTTGGTGTTGCGCGAGGTGGTCACGGCACCTTCGGTCACGACATCCTTTACTTCGGAGATTTCCCCGTCGGTCCACTCATACAGCACTATGGTGGCGGCCGGCGACTCACCGGCGAGGTTCACGTTCTCGGCAAAAAGCCCGGCGGTTGTGAAGTCTACCACAGCCATGTACTTCCCATCCTTGAGGGCGGCAAGGGAGGCAGCATCATTGGCAGAACCGAATAAGAACTGCACATGGGCGTTCTCCCCGTCTGGAGCGTAACGGAAAAGGGGAGCCAGCGTCTCGGCGCGATACAGCTCCTGGCCGTCAGCGCCGGTGAGGAGGAAGCCGGTGGTCTGCTCGCGCACGTCGAACGACACCTTCGCGACATCCTCGATGACATATTCCACCTTCGACCCGTCGTTCAGCTCAACGGTCATGGTCTCGATGAGTTCGGTATAGGCATAGGCCCCTGTGGCCAAGGTCGCCGCCCCGAGGGCGAGCAACATGTTCTTTACTTTCATTTCAATACTGAATTTTATTTGAGTACTACTTTGATTGCCTTGTTGTCTACGGTCAGGACATAGACGCCTGCCACGCAGCCTGAAGCGTCAAGCACTTCAGCGGCGGTTCCGGTCAGCACCACACGTCCGTTGAGGTCGTAGAGGGCCACCGGGGCGTCGGCGCCGTTGAGCACGATTATGTCGCGGCCTTCGACCACAGCCCGGAGGGCACCGTTGTCGGCCGAAACCGAGGCCACGCCGCTCAGCTCATCTTCGAGAGCCTGGCGGTCATACATGTATTCGATGGGCTTGTTGTTCCACAGGCCGGTGATCTTGAACTCGGCGTCATCGCAAAGGTCGATTTCAAAGGAGTAGTTGACGTAATCCTGAGTGTCGACACGGATGGTTCCGCTCTGAACCGGGGCGAAGTAATCATACACATAATACTTCCCTTCCTGGAAATGACGGTAGCTCGAACCGCCGTCAACGTCGGCCCAGCCCTGGCCGATGCTCATAGGCTCGTATGTGCCGCCGGCGGCAAGCTCGTTGGAATTCCACCTGCGGGCGACAACGGTGTAGAGACCGGGCTTCACGACAGCCTCGTTCTTGGCGGTGAAGAATTCGACGCGGAGCAGGTCGGCGGCCACACCGGGTTCGGAGTCCCTGCCGGCGGGCGAGCCGAGGTCGAGGGTGAAGGCGCGGCATCCGGCCTTCTCGCCACGGTGCCAGAGACGTCCAACCTCGAGATAGTCGAGGTCGAGCTCGACATCATCGATGAGATTTGACACCGAGGGAGGAACGGAGGCAGCGGTGAAGTCATAGATGACGGTGCCACCGAGGTTTGCGGTCACGTGGTAACCGAGGTCGGTGTAAGCGTCAAGTGTGCCGGAAATCTGCTTTGTGACCGGGTCGAACTCCAGGGTGAGCGTACCGGTCTTGAGGTAACCGTAGACATACTCACCGCCATTCTCGCGTATGCGGATGAAGGAGCCGAAAGGCACCGACACATACTCGCCGATGTTGTATTCAAGCTCGCGGCAGGGATACCATGTGTTGCGGGCGAACGACTGCGCACCCTCATATACACCCGACTCAATCTGGTATTTGTCCTTTGTCATACGCTTGTGGGCAATCATCATGGCCAGATTGATGCCGTCGCCGGTGAGCGCGCCGGTGGTCTGGTCGAATGTAGAGGAGTAGAAGTTGAGGTAGGTCACGCCGTTGCCCGAATAGTCGGTAATGCCGTAATAGTAGGCGATGCTGCCCATGTTGATGTCAACATCGGTTATGTCCTTGCGGAGCATCGGGAATGACGCCGGTTTCTCATTGACATTGGAGATTGGCAGGCGTCCAGAGAACTTTAGACCGCGGGTCTCGCCCGATACGGGGTCGGAGACGGTGGTCTCAATGATGTATTTCCCATCCTCGCCGAGGCTGACCTCGACGGGAGATGACACGACCGTGTTCCTGGGACGTCCGGCGGTGTAGTATGACAGCTGCGAGGCGTCGGGGGAGATGGTGAACGCCGTCATGTCGCCTGACACATTGTATGTGCCTGTCGGCAGGGCCAGGGGTTCGGTGGCCACGTTGTAGAGGTCGAGCACCAGCACATAGCCTTCGTTGAGGGAAACCGCGCCTGTCTTGTAGTTGTAAGCGGCGTCTTCCTTGTCGGAAAGCATCAGGTAATAGTTGGGGGTGTCGTAGGATTTGTCGTCATAAAGCCCTGCGACTTCATATGACATTTCCAACACGTCAGCCGCGGAAGCTCCGAAAACGGGGCCCGCGAGCAACATAGCAAGTAATAATTTTCTCATTCGGGAAAAGTTGAATAGAATTATAATTGGATAGTTGTCTTCTTTCCGGATGACAGTATGCCGATTCTTTCAACTTCTGGTTCACCCGGCCGCACACATCTGCCGGGGCGTTCTGCTATGAAACAATTTTGGTTGTCGGATAGTAAAAACAGTCGTCTGTATCGGCTTGACTGGTTTGTTTCCGCCAAAATTAAAGAAATTTTATCAATTTACCCCCCCCGAATTGTTAAAATACGTTAATACACTTCTTTTTTAACCATTTTGCACCTTGTTGTGTGAAATGATTGACGCTATGAGCGGATAATACGGGGTTCCGGAGACTTTTAGCCACCCGTCATCACGACGGATAACGCCGAACTCGGGAATCAG
This sequence comes from uncultured Porphyromonadaceae bacterium, assembly GCA_947177635.1. GTDB lineage: Bacteria > Bacteroidota > Bacteroidia > Bacteroidales > Muribaculaceae > UBA7173. The sequence continues at coordinate 25,116 of CAMWVQ010000023.1, forward strand.
CCGACGCGCTCAGTCAAGATGGGAAAATATCTCGTTGTATATCCTGTCGGTGGCGCCGAGGTTGTCGCTGATATACTTGCCGGCGGCTTTGCCTGAATGTGACAGGATGTCGGGGGATGAGAGCAGACGGCTTATGACTGTCTCGAACTCCTCACGGCTGCCGACCGAGAAGCCGCCGCCGCAGGCGATGAGGTCTGAGGCTTCCTTGAATTTGGCGTGGTTCGGCCCGAAGACCACCGGCATACCGTAGACGGCGGCTTCGTTGAGATTGTGGATGCCCGCGCCGAATCCCCCTCCGATATAGGCGATGTCGGCGAAACGGTACAGGGTGGAGAGCTTCCCGAAGGAGTCTACGATTATCCCCCTCACCTTCGGCAGCCACTCGGGCAAGGGGGCATTCTCCTTGCGGGCTTTCTTGATGAAGCCTATCCATTCTGACAGGAGCATTACCTTCCCGCAGGTGAATCGGTTGCGCAATGCCTCCAGACGGGTCTCGTTGAACTCGTGGGGGGCGATGATGAAGGCCACTTCGGGATGGATGTTCAGCCAAGGCACATAGATGTCTTCATCTGCCTCCCAGGAACTTCCGGCGATGAACCTCACTTTGGCATCGGGGGCGAAGCCGGGGAAGCCGGGAATGTCGACCGAGGAGCGCATCACGTCGGTAACGCGGTCGAAGCGGGTGTCACCGGCGACGGTGACATTCTCCACCCCTATGACCCGCAGCAGGCGGCGCGAGCGCTCATCCTGGACGTAAAGGCGCGTGAAGCAGTGGAGCATCCGGCGGAACATGCCGCCTATGTTGCGGAAGAAGCGCTGGCCGGGGCGGAATATCGAGGATATGAGGTAGGTAGGGATGCCACGGCGGTGGAGTTCCTCGAGGTAGTTGCCCCAGAACTCATATTTTATGAATATGGCCATCGAGGGGCGGGCGATGTCGAGGAACCTCTTCACCCTGTGGGGGGTGTCGAAGGGGAGGTAGACAACGGCGTCGGCGAAATGGTAGTTCTTCCTCACCTCGTAGCCCGAGGGGGAGAAGAAGCTGAGCAGCACCGGCACTTCGGGATGCTCCCTCTTGAGTCGCTCGATCATCGGGCGCCCCTGCTCGAACTCCCCGAGGGAGGATGCGTGGAACCACACCGCGCCGGGCTTGTCGCCGAGCTTGCGGCGGAGGATTCCGGCCGTGCGGTGTTGTCCGCGGAGCATCTTGCGCACTTTACGGCTGCGGAGCGAAACCACCTGGGCGGCGGCTCCGTAAAGCGAGATGGCGGTGTTGTAGAGCAGGTTCACTCTCTGGTCAGGTTTCGTTGGATCTCTGTGGTCGCTCTGGAGAGGGGGGAGTGGATTTCAGGCCTGGGGTACCTCAATCGAGGCTATGGCCTTGCGGATGCGGCTGATGGTCTCGGGACGGCCGAGAAGCTCGGTGATGTCGAACATATGCGGGCCTTTGCACTGCCCTACCACAGCCAGGCGGAAGGCGTTCATGACGTTGCCCATATGGTAGCCGTTGTCGGTAATCCACTTGAGCACAACAGGCTCGGCGGCGGCAGACGAGAAGTCGTCGAGGCCCTCAAGCACACCAATCAGCTCCTCCATTATCTCAGGGGTTCCTTCTTTCCAGCGCTTGCGGATGTCCTTCTCGGCGTAGGTCTCGGGGGCCTTGAAGAAGAACCCGCCCTGTTCCCAGAGGTCGGGCAGCAGGTCGGCGCGGCCTTTGACCATGTCGATGGCCTTGGCTGTGTAGCCGGCGGGGAAGTCGTCGGGGTTGACGCCGTTCTCCTCCATTATGGGGCGGAACATCACGGCGAGTTCCTCGCCGGGGGTGTTCATCAGGTATTCGTGGTTGAACCATTTCCCCTTCTCGAAAGCGAAGCGCGCGCCCGACTTCGAGCAGTGGGAGAATGAGAACTTGTCAATCAGCTCCTGCATCGACATGACTTCGGTGTCGTCGCCGGGGTTCCATCCCAGCAGGGCGAGGAAGTTGACAAGCGCCTCGGGAAGGTAGCCCTTCTCGCGGAAGCCTGATGAGGTCTCGCCGCTCTTGGGGTCGTGCCATTCGAGGGGGAAGACGGGGAAACCGAGGCGGTCGCCGTCACGTTTGGAGAGCTTGCCCTTGCCGTCGGGTTTGAGCAGGAGGGGGAGATGGACGAAGCGGGGCATGGTGTCGGTCCATCCGAACGCCTCGTAAAGGAGGACATGCAGGGGGGCCGAGGGTAGCCACTCCTCGCCACGGATGACGTGGCTGACTTCCATCAGGTGGTCGTCGACGATGTTTGCCAGATGGTAGGTGGGGAGGTCGTCGGCACTCTTGTAAAGCACCTTGTCGTCAAGGATGTTGGAGTTGATTGTGACCTCGCCGCGGATAAGGTCGTCGACTTTCACGTCGCGGCCCGGCTCGATGAGGAAACGGACAACGTAGGGTGTGCCTTCGGCGATGAGGCGGTCAACCTCCTCCTTGGGCAGGGCCAGGGAGTTGCGCATCGACATGCGGGTGGAGGCGTCATACTGGAAGTTGGCCTTCTCGGCACGTGCCTTCTCAAGTTCCTGGGGGGTGTCGAAAGCGATGTAGGCCTTACCTGCGTCGAGCAGGTCCTTAACGTGGCGGCGGTAGATGTCGCGACGTTCGCTCTGCTTGTATGGGCCGAAAGCGCCACCTTCGCGCACACCTTCGTCAATCCCTATTCCGAGCCACTTGAGCGACTCGTTGATATAATCTTCGGCTCCCGGGACAAATCGCTGGGAGTCTGTGTCTTCGATTCGGAGAATCATGTCGCCGCCGTTCTGGCGGGCGAAAAGGTAGTTGTACAAGGCGGTACGCACACCTCCGATATGGAGGGGCCCCGTGGGGGAGGGGGCGAAACGTACCCTGACTTTTCTTTCTGTCATTCCGGTTTATCTCTTGACGGAAGGCCCTTTCGGGGCACCTCCGGAATTTGGCTGCAAAATTAGCGATTTTTTCTTAAAAATCATAAATCCGCCCGATATTTCGACGGAATTACCCTTTATATCGAATTTATATCGAATTTATATCGAATTTATCGCCACATCACCCGATGTCGCGCAAATCAAAATACAATACGCGGGTGCGCGTCTCTTCTTCCTCTCCACACAAATACACAAAGTCGTTTTTCTCATAAAACGGAACTGCGTCACTATAGGCATCCACCGTCAGAAAACGACAGCCGGTCTTATTGTCAACGAAAAACATCGTCTTTATGAAGTCCAGCAGATAAGAACCGATATGCTGCCCTTTGAGAGACTGGGCTATGCCAAGGCGACATATCTTTGCTGCAGGATAGCTTTTAAGCCTTTTTTCATTCACAAACTTATGCCTGCGGAAACGGTTGAAAGTGGTTTTATCCGGAAAATCGGCGAGTCCGACACGGTCATTTGCAAGACTGAAATATGCCACTATATCCCCGGTCTGCTTGTTCTCAACAACGTATGTGACAGCCAACAAAGCCGCGCGATACACTCCGGCATCATTCAGGATGAAATCATTCAAATCTTCATCTCCGCAATTGAATTCGGCAATCTTTTCATTGCCTTTAAGCTTTCTGACACGAAAACCGTCGTAAAACTCCTGAAGTTCCATCCGTCAGTCAACCATCATTTTCTTTATGGTTTCATAGGCGGCAACCCGACGAGCGCGCTTCTCGGCGGTTTCCTTTCTTTCATCGGCGCACATCATACGCTTTACAAAACGCTCGGCGTCTTTGCCCCGCAGGATGGGAGTATCTTTTATTGGACGTGCCATAATCACAAACAATTAATTATCAGACTACAAATATACGTTTTTTTCCTCACATAGCCATCCTCGGAAGTCTGTTTTATGAGAATTTCACTGTCATTTGTAGATGAAGCGGCGGATGGAGTGCTTGGGGGTCTTCTCGAACTCCTCGGGACGGATTTCGATTTCAGACACGCGGGCATAGGAGGGCAACGCCTTGTTGAGAACCGGCAGCAACGCACTCACCTTCTCATTGGCCTTGGCTTCCGACAGCCCCTCTTTGCGAGCGGCCTCATAGTCGGGATGCACCAGGGCGACAAGCTTGCCTCCGCGCTCCACGACAACGCTCTCCCCTACCAGGGGCAACTCGTTGAGGATGATTTCCACCTCCTCGGGGTAGATGTTCTGTCCTGACGGGCCGAGTATCATATTTTTCTTGCGGCCACGGATGTAGAGGTAGCCGTCGGCGTCCATCGTGCAGATGTCGCCGGTGTTGAGCCAGCCATCTTCGGAGAGCGCCTCACGCGTGGCCTCCTCATTCTTGAAATACCCTTTCATCACGTTGGGGCCTTTGAGGTAAAGCACACCGGGGATTGTGGCGGGGTCGGGGGAATCAATCCTGACCTGCATGCCATCCACGACACGCCCGCAGGAGTGGGGCCGCTGGGTGGCCCACCATTCATAGGTGACAAGGGGGGCACACTCCGTCATGCCGTAACCGATCGTGAAGGGGAACCTGATTTTGCGGAGGAACTCCTCGACATCGGCCGTCAGGGGCGCGCCGCCGAGGATGAGCTGGCGCAGGTTGCCGCCCAGGGCGTCGACGAGCTGGCGGCGTATGCGGGAATAGACAAGCCGCCTCAAGCCGGGGATGGAGGTGAGGAACCTCACCGCAGGCTTTTTCAGCACCGGGAAAACTTTCCCCCTGACTATTTTCTCTATGACGAGCGGCACGGTTATCACAAGCTGCGGCCTGACCTGGGCGAAGGCCTCAAGCAGCACTTTCGGCGAGGGCACACGGCCGAGGAATGTGATGTGGCAGCCTTTGCAGAGGGGGAAGAGGAATTCGAAGACGAGACCATACATATGGGCCAGGGGGAGCATGCTCAGCATTCCGTCGCCGGGATGGAGGAAGTCAATCTGCCCAAGGGCGAACCCGATGTTGCCCCAGAGGTTGCCGTAGGTCACCATCACCCCCTTTGAATTGCCCGTGGAGCCGGAGGTGTAATTGATGAGGGCCAGGTCGGCGGATGAGGGGGCGGCATACCTGATGTCCTCCGGCTTGTAGCCTTCGGGGTAGAGGCGGGTGAACATGGAGTCGAGCGCGTCTACCGCAGACTGCAGCTTGCCGGAACGGTCAGAGACCACCTCAAGGTCGCCGAGAAGCAATACCCCCTCGACATCGGGCATACGCTCCATGTCGAGGTTCTCGGCGATGGCCCGCTCGGTGAAGAGCAACCGCGCCTCGGCGTGGGTCACAAGGTGGGTGATGTTGCCGGGCTGGAACTCGTGAAGCAGGGGGACGACCACCGCGCCGTAGGTAAGCGCGCCAAGGAATGTGGCGGCCCACTCGGCGGAGTTCTTGGCGCAGATGGCCACACGGTCGCCGGGCTTCAGCCCCGCGGCCCTATATAATATATGAAGATGGGCCACACGCGCGGCGAGTTCGCCGTATGTGAATGTTTTTCCGTGGAAATCCGACAACGCGTCGCGGTCCCAGTTGGCGGCGAGGCTTTTCGATATTGCTTCTATGAGGCGGTCATTCATCTTTTTCACAAGTTTTATCGTTATGCATATGAAAACATAACAAAATTTTTCCGTACTTTGTCGGCGACAAAGTGTGTCTATTTATGACACGGCCTCGCAAACCGCCCGTTTATGCTAAACAAAAGAAGCTCCACGCGGCCTGTAAGGTCAAAAACGCGCAAAATTACTAAAATTTACTAAATACTGCAAGATGAACCGCAAATATCTTCCTTTGGCCGGTGCTCTGCTGCTGACAGCCTGCTCGGTGTCGGCCGCCGGCGACGACTACACTGTCAACGTGGCGATGCCCCCGGCCGCCAACGGCGAGACAGCCTTCATTGTCAACTTCGACAACGGCGACAAAATCGACTCGGTGATGGTCGAGAACGGCCGCGCCCTCTTCAAAGGGTCGGTTGAGTCACCCGTGCTCGCCCGCGTGCTGGTAAACGGCGAACGTTACGGCAACTTCATCCTCGAGCAGGGAGACATCACCCTCCAGCGCGGGGGCGCAGTCACCGGCGGCAAACTCAACGGCGAACTCGAGAAGGCGATGAAAGGTGTGGAGGCAATCCAGGCGAAAGCCGCCAAGGTTCCCCAGGACTCTTCATACGCCGCCAACATGGCCATCCTGGAGAAGGAGTACAATCTATATATGGACTCGGTCATCGCCGCCAACGCCACCAACCCCATCGGCTACATGTTCTTCATCAACCAGGCATACGAATATGACCTCCCCCGCCTCAACAAGGCCCTCGAACAGTATCCCGCCATGAAGGACTACCAGCGCACGGCAAAACTCGTGTCGGCCCTCCAGCAGAAGCAGAAGACCCAGCCGGGCAACAAGTTCATCGACTTCTCCGTCACCAACGACTCCACCACCCAGAGCCTGTCAGACTATGTCGGCAAAGGCCGCTACACGCTGGTCGACTTCTGGGCAAGCTGGTGCGGCCCCTGCATACGCGAGACAAAGGTAATCAAGAAAATCCGTGAGGAGTTCCAGGGGAAGCCCCTCGACATCCTCGGCGTGGCCGTCTGGGATGAACCCGCCAACACCGAGGCCGCCATCAAGCGCCACGACCTCCCCTGGCCCCAGATCATCAATGCCCAGTCGATTCCCACCGACCTGTATGGCATCTCGGGGATTCCCTGCATAATCCTCTTCGGCCCGGACGGCACCATCATCTCGCGTGACCTCCAGGGGGAGGAGCTCGTGAACTCGGTGCGCACCGCCCTCGACCCCTCCGCTGCCGCCGCAGGACCGGCAACACCCGCCAACTGACACATACCGGCATACTGACGCCACTGCGTCACCACTGCCAACACGACATCGCTTCGCTATCGCCTGAAATCGTCAGGCATAGCGAAGCGATGTCGTGTTGGTTTGCCTCCTCAACGGCGATGGAGAAGCAGCGAGGCCAGAGAGGGTGACACGGCGGCCGAGAGGAAAGCCCCTGCGGCGTCGGCCAGGAAGTCGAGCAGGTCGCAACCGCGCCCCAGTCCCATCCAGGACTGCAGCAACTCGATTCCGCCACCGAAAAGGGTGGCGGCCACGGCGATTACAAGCAGGCCCGCGAGGTTTCCCCCGCGGGGGAGTTTGCCGCTCAGCTCATAACGGCGTTGACGGCAAAGCTCCCGGTCGACGACGAGCGCGAACACCAGGCCGCCGAACATCAGGGCGTGGACAACCTTGTCGGCATGCTCGAACAGCGAGACATCCGAATCAGGCAACGGATGGGGCGCGAGCGTCAGCCACAGGATGGCCATCACCACCACCGACGACAGTATGCCGGGATAAACCCGCGAGAGATATTTCTGGAGCATAAGCGATTCTGTAAGAGAGATGAACCGCAAAGTTAAGGATTTATCGCAAAACTGCAAAACTCACCCCATCCGGCGTGTGGTTAAAAATTATGTCTTAAAACATAAAAAATTTTAAGGCTGTTTTTGCGGTTATATAAACGGAAATTCGGTATATTTGCGACAAACAACACTTTCACTGATTATTCACCGAAAAATCTCAACCACCATGATCATCGGAGTACCTAAAGAGATCAAGAACAACGAGAACCGCGTAGCAGTAACCCCCTCAGGAGTGCGCGAGCTCGTCTGTCACGGCCACAAGGTCTACGTCCAGCACACCGCCGGAGAAGGCTCGGGATTTCCCGACGAGCTTTACGTGAAGGCCGGTGCGGAAATCCTCCCGAACATCGAGGATGTCTACGCCATAGCCGAGATGATCATAAAGGTAAAGGAACCCATCAAGCCTGAATATCCACTCATCCGCCGCGACCAGGTAGTGTTCACCTACTTCCATTTCGCTTCAGACCGCGAGCTGACCGAGGCCATGATACGCTCCGGCGCAGTCTGCATCGCCTACGAGACCGTCGAGCTTCCCAACCGACAGCTCCCGCTGCTGATTCCGATGAGCGAAGTCGCAGGCCGCATGTCGATACAGGAGGGAGCCAGGTTCCTGGAGAAACCCCAGGGAGGCATGGGCGTATTGCTCGGAGGCGTCCCCGGCGTGAAGCCCGCCAAGGTGCTGATTCTCGGCGCGGGCGTGGTAGGCCGCAACGCCGCCCTGATGGCCTCAGGCATGGGTGCTGACGTCACCATCACCGACATCTCCCTGCCGACCCTCCGCCATGTCGCCGACGTGATGCCCAAGAATGTCAAGACCCTCTACTCCTCGCGCCACAACATCGAGGCCGAGCTGCCCGACACCGACCTGGTGATCGGCTCCGTGCTCATCCCCGGCGCGAAGGCCCCGAAACTCGTCACCCGCGACATGCTCTCGCTGATGCGTCCCGGCACACTGCTCGTCGACGTGGCCATCGACCAGGGCGGATGCTTCGAGACCTCCACCCCCACCACCCACTCCAACCCGACCTACACCATCGACGGCATACTCCACTACGCCGTGGCCAACATACCCGGAGCCGTGCCCCGCACCTCCACCCTGGCCCTGACCAACGCCACCCTCCCCTACGCAATCCGCCTGGCCGACAAGGGATGGCGCGAAGCCTGCAAGGAAGACAAGGCCCTGGCGCTTGGCGTCAACATCGTCGAAGGAAAGGTGGTCTTCCCCGCTGTCGCCCAGGCCTGGGACCTCCCCTGCCACGAGCTGACACTCTGACGACACATCCCGGGGCCTGGCGCCCCCGCCAATGACAGAAAACCATTTACTGTCTCTAATCCTGTTCAGACTGTAGCAGGCCGTCCGTCCCTCCCCCCGCTCCGCCGGGAGGGACGCGGCGGCCTGATTTGCAACCCCGCCCCGCCCCTTATAAATCGGATTAAACAAATCGGCTAAAAGCCGGAGAGATAGCGGTTTTCAACG
>CAMWVQ010000024.1 GCA_947177635.1 uncultured Porphyromonadaceae bacterium
CAGTTGGTAGAGCATCAGCTTCCCAAGCTGAGGGTCGCGAGTTCGAGCCTCGTTTACCGCTCCAATCGGAATCGCTAAAATTCAACAGCTAATGTGGTTTTAGCGATTCCGCCGTTTAAACGGTCGACATAAATCACTCTATTTAACCATATTATTATGAAGAAGTCTATTCTTTTCACCTTCCTGATGGCTATCTTCGCCATCACCCTCTCTTCCTGCTCATCCAGCCAGGACAAGCTCCAGAAGGCTTGCGAAGAGGCCACCAAGCAGTGTCCCGTACAGGCCGACTATGGCATGTCTATCGTGTCAATCGACTATGCCGACAACAATGTTGTCTACAACGTCGATGTGGATGAGGCCATCTATGGTGAAAACGCCATCCAGCAGTTCTCCGCCGCAAAAGAGCAGATGAGCGATGCCATGAAGCAGGCAATCCTCTCAGGCTCAGACAAGGACATCGCAGCTATGGTAGAACTCTGCCGTGAGGCCGGTGCCAGCATCGTCTTCAAATACACCGGCAAGCCTTCCGGCCAGTCGTTTGAAATCGAAATCCCCTCCAGCGAGCTCTAATCGGCGCGCATTCAACCAATAGCAACGGCCTGCTGTCAACAAACAGACAGCAGGCCGTTGAATTTTGTTTGTTTTCTTATGGGATTTTGATTATATTTGCGGAGGATCATTCATATTTAATGCTGGTAGCTATGGATAATCATAAACATTTCACCACTGACAGTTTCACCACCGACCGAAGGCTGATGGAGCTGCTCAGCCAGAATTTCCCGACGGTCAGCGCGGCGTCAACCGAAATCATAAACCTTGAGGCGATACTTAACCTGCCGAAGGGCACGGAGCATTTCATCGCCGACATACATGGCGAGCATGAGGCGTTTGACCACATCGTGCGCAACGCCTCGGGCAACATCCGCAGGAAGGTCAACGAGATATATGACAACACGATGCGCGATGAGGAAATACGCCGCCTCTGCACCCTCATATATTATCCCGAGCGGAAACTCGAGGAAATCAAGGAAACCGAGGAGGAGATGGAGGATTTCTACAATGTCACGCTCCACCGACTTGTGAAGGTCTGCCGCTCGGTTTCATCCAAATACACCCGCTCAAAGGTGCGCAAGACCCTCCCCAAGGAGTTCGCCTACATAATAGAGGAACTTCTCCATGAGGAACACGACGATTACAACAAGCAGGCCTACTATTCCCGTATCATCGAGACAATCATCTCGACGGGACAGGCCGACGCGTTCATCGTCGCCATATCGAAAGTAATCCAGAGGCTCAGCATCGACTGGCTGCACATTCTCGGCGATGTCTACGACCGCGGGCCGGGCGCACACATCATAATGGACCGCCTGATGACCTATGAGAGATTCGACATGCAATGGGGCAACCACGACGCACTCTGGATAGGGGCTGCCGCCGGCAACGAATGCTGCATAGCCAATGTGCTGAGGGTGTCGCTCCGCTACGGAAACATGGCCACACTTGAGGATGGCTACGGCATCAACCTGGTGCCACTGGCCACATTCGCGATGGAGACATACGGCGACGACGAATGCTGCCAGTTCCTCCCGAAGCTTCCCGAGGATTGCGACATCGACGACAAGACCCGCATGCTGATGGCCCGTATGCACAAGGCAATCGCCATCATCCAGTTCAAACTCGAAGCGGCACTCATCGACAAGCGGCCCGAATGGGAGATGGAGGAACGCAAGCTGCTCCACAAGATGAACATCCCCCACGCGACGATAGAAATCGGGGGCGCGACCTATCCCCTGCTCGACAACAATTTCCCGACCATCGACCCTGAAGCCCCCTACCGTCTTACTCCCGAAGAGGAAAACCTCGTTGCCAAGCTGCGCCACTCTTTCCTGGTCAGCGACAAGCTGCGGCGCCATGTCGACCTGATGTTCTCCCACGGCTGCCTGTACACGATAATCAACTCCAACCTGCTTTTCCACGCGTCAGTGCCGCTCAATCCCGACGGGACACTAAAAGAGGTAGACCTCGAAGGGGAGAAATACAGCGGACGAGAACTGCTTTACCGCGTCGGGATGACGATGCGGGCGGCTTTCAATGAAGACACTCCGGCCGACCGGAAGGATTTCGCCACGGATTATTTCTGGTATCTGTGGTGCGGCCCATCCTCCCCCCTGTTCGACAAGGCCCGGATGACGACATTCGAGCGTTATTTCATCGCCGACAAGGAAACCCACAAGGAGGAGAAAGGGGCATACTACACCCTGCGCGACGACCCAAAAATCTGCGAGATGATTCTCGACGCCTTCGGAGTGGAGGGGGAACACCGCCACATCATAAACGGACATGTGCCCGTGAAGGTCGGCAAGGGGGAATGCCCCGTGCGGGCCGACGGCATGCTGCTGGTCATCGACGGGGGATTCGCAAAGGCATACCACCACACCACCGGCATTGCCGGATACACCCTGGTCTACCATTCCCGCGGCCTGCAGCTCGTGCAGCATGAGCCGTTCTCATCTACCGAAGAGGCAATATCCTCGGCGGCCGACATCCTCGGCACGACCCAGATTGTGGAACTGTCAAACCACCGCCAGCGGGTAAGGGACACTGACAAGGGACGCGAACTGCAGAGCCAGATCGACGAGCTGACAAGACTCCTCTACGCCTACCGCCACGGCATAGTCAAGGAAAGAGCCACCCGCTGACACCATACAGGTTTTCTCATTCCGCGCAGCCGACAAAATTATGATTTTGTCAGTTGCGCGGGATTTGCTACCTTTGTTAACCGAAATGGAAAAGAAACGAGACAAAACAACCACCCCCAACTCCGCGTCTGAGAGGAAGATGCTCGAAGAGGTTGCCAAAGCCGCCGACATCGTTAAACGCGGAGGTCTGATTCTTTACCCCACCGACACTGTATGGGGAATAGGATGCGACGCGTCCAATCCCGAGGCGGTGAAGAAAGTTTTCGACCTCAAACGCCGCGCCGACAACAAAGCGATGATTGTGCTTGTCAGCTCGGCCGACGATGTCGCGAACTATGTGGAAACCATGCCTGACATCGCCTACGACCTCATCGAAGTGTCGGAGAATCCGCTGACCATCGTCTATGACCGAGGAGTGAGACTTGCCCCCGCGCTGCTCGGCGAGGAAGGAAGCGTTGGCATCAGGGTGACACGCGAAGCCTTCTCCAGCAACCTCTGCCGCAGACTGCGCCGACCGCTGGTGTCTACCTCCGCCAACATCTCAGGCGAACCCGCCCCCGCGCTTTTCCCCGAGATTTCAGAAACAATTCTCAACGGGGTAGACTATGTGGTCGATTTCAGGCGCGACGACTTGGAACGCCGCCGCCCCTCCACCGTGATGAAACTGTCGTCAAACGGGGTTTTCAAGATACTGCGCCCCTGACAACGACTGCCCCATTCCGGATTCATCCCACCTTCTGAACTCAAGCAACGAATGATCACCGAGAAACGCCAAAGGATACGTTACATTGCCGGAGACTATCTGGCAACCTCCCTCGCGTGGTTTCTGTTCAACATCATCCGTTACACCCAGATTGTGATTCCCCAGGGAATCGCGTTCCCCTCCTTCTCGGCATATTACTCGATTCCGCCTGTAATACAAGGGCAGATTTTCTTCCCGCTGCTGATGATGGGGCTGTATTACCTGTCGGGATACTACAACCGCCCGCTATTCCGGTCGAGGCTCGACGAGATGCTGACCACGGTGTCGACAGCAATCATCGGGTCGGTGATAATCTTCTTCCTCGCCCTGGTCAACGACCCGATTCCCGACCGGGCGAGCAATATCGAACTGGTGGCCATACTGTTCGGCCTGCTGTTCGCGACAGTGTACCTGGTAAGGTTCAGCATAACCGCCTACGGCCTGAAAAAAATCACCCGAGGTAAGCTCAGACGCCCTATGGTGGTGATAGGAGTCAACAACGAGGCCAGACGCCTTCGCCACCGTATGGAGGCCATTCCCGGGCGCGGCCACAAGGTAATCGCCTATGTCGACCCGCGCGAGGATGGCCAAGGGGAAAACCACAAAGAGGTTTTCGACGGGCTGCCCGTGTTCACCCTGAAGGAACTCTCGTCAAGAAAAGAAACACTCGGCCTTACCGCACTGCTGATACCCGAAGGGCTGTCAGCCGGAAAGACCGCTGATTTCTCAGAAGTGCTCAACCGCCTGTTTCCCCTTGACATACCCATACTTGTCTCCCCCTCCTCGCTGCAACTGGTCAGCCGCCTGCAGAATCTCGGCGACATAGCCGGCGAGCCGCTCATCGACATCTGCTCGGCCAGGATGCCAGACTCCACCCGCAACCTCAAGCGCGCCGGAGACCTGGCCGTCTCAGCAATGGCCCTTGTCCTGCTCGCCCCCCTGTTCGCCGTTTTGGCGGTGCTGATAAAGCGAGACTCGAAAGGGCCGGTCTTTTACCGACAGGAGAGAATCGGCTACCATAAAAAGCCCTTCAGAATCATCAAGTTCCGCACAATGGTGGCCGATGCCGAACCTTCCGGCCCGCGCCTCTCCTCTGAGGGTGACAACCGCATAACCCCTCTTGGGCGCTTTATGCGCAAATACCGCCTCGACGAGCTTCCCCAGTTTGTCAATGTCCTGAGGGGAGAGATGTCGCTTGTCGGCCCACGCCCCGAGAGGGAATTCTTCATACGCCAGATACTAAAAAAAGCCCCATATTACTCCCTGCTCCACCAGGTTCGTCCAGGCATCACATCCTGGGGCATGGTGAAGCATGGATATGCCTCCTCAGTTGACGAGATGGTCGAGCGCGCCCGTTTCGACCTGATCTACCTTGAGAACATATCACTTATGGTGGACCTCAAAATACTGCTCCACACGGTCAACACCGTAATCAAAGGCCGTGGAGTCTGAAACATTCATCCGACCGATATGCGTGATCCATACCTGCCCAACCGTCTGCGTAAACCTGTCCACGACCTTTGGTTAAAGACCCTCATACTGCGGGAGAAATATGTCAAGGAGAAGACCCTTGTGATAATCCTCTCCCTTGCGGTCGGCATCCTCGCCGGGTTCGCCGCCATGATACTGAAGTGGCTAATCCATTTCATATCCGGCTCGCTGACAATGTTTGTCAATGTCGACGGCGGAAACTACCTCTACATCATCTACCCCTGCATCGGCATCCTGCTGGCCTGCTGGTATGTCAGGTATGTGGTCAAAGACAACATATCCCACGGTGTGACCCGTGTGTTGTATTCCATCTCACAGAACAAGAGCCGCCTTAAGCCCCACAACATGTACACCTCACTGGTGGCCTCCTCCATCACCATCGGATTCGGAGGCTCGGTCGGAGCTGAGGGCCCAATAGTCTACACCGGCGCGGCCATAGGCTCCAACCTCGGCCAGGCGTTCAGGCTATCCCCGCGAGTGCTGATGATACTCGTCGGTTGCGGGGCGGCAGCCGGAATCGCTGGCATCTTCAAGGCCCCGATTGCCGGAATGCTTTTCACCCTTGAGGTATTGATGCTCGACCTCACCACAGTCACGGTCATGCCACTGCTGATTTCCTCCATAACCGCCGCCTCCGTGGCATATATCTTCACCGGCTACGACCTCGAGTTCTTCTTCGTGCAGAGCGAGCCGTTCATCATGGAACGCCTCCCCTTCTTCATCGCCTTGGGAATATTCTGCGGCCTTGTGTCGCTCTACTTCACCCGTGTGATGAACATGATGGAGAAATTCTTCAAGCGCCACCTGCTCAAACAGTGGCAGAGGACAGCTGTCGGTGGAGCCATACTGGCCTCACTGGTCTTCCTCTTCCCTCCCCTCTACGGCGAAGGATACGGCTCAATCAACTCCCTGCTCAACGGCGACCCCGGCTCGATAGTTGACGGCTCGATATTCTACGGAGACAGAGGGGATGTATGGTTCATCATCATATACATCGGGCTTATCATCGCCCTGAAAGGCTTCGCCACATCAGCCACCAACGGCGGCGGCGGCGTGGGCGGCACATTCGCCCCCTCCCTCTATGTCGGCTGCATGACCGGCTTCTTCTTCGCGTTCCTGCTCAACCATCTCGGATTCGGAATGGAGTTGTCGGTGAAGAACTTCGCCCTGATGGGGATGGCCGGAGTGATGGCCGGGGTAATGCACGCGCCGCTGATGGGAATCTTCCTCACGGCGGAGATGACCGGAGGATATGAGCTGTTCCTCCCACTGCTTGTAGTGTCTACCCTCTCATACGGGACAATCAAGATTTTCGAGCCATATTCCATCTACACCATGCGTCTGGCGCGCCGCGGCGAGCTGCTGACCCATCACAAAGACAAGGCGGTGCTGACCCTCATGAAGATGAACTCCGTCATCGAGACCGATTTCCTCTCTGTGACCCCCGACATGAACCTCCGTCAGATGGTAGACACCATCTCCAAGTCAAACCGCAACCTCTTCCCGGTGCTTGACAGCGACAAGCACCTCATCGGCGTGGTTCTGCTCGATGACATCCGCAACATAATGTTTCGTCCTGACCTCTACAAGCGATTATACGTCAGCCGGTTTATGACCGCCGCGTCGACCAAGCTCCGCACATCCGACTCGATGGAACAGGTAATGAAGACCTTTGATGACACCGGCGCGTGGAACCTCCCCGTCGTGGATGAGGAGGAGAGGTATGTCGGCTTCGTGTCGAAATCAAAGATCTTCAATTCATACCGTCGTGTGCTTCGCCACTACTCGGAAGATTGACCTGGCAATAAATCAGGCGTCACTGATTGATGCGGACAGCACTAATACAACCTTTTGAAGATTCGGTATTCCAGATGCCGAATCGAGTTCGACAATCACCGTTGTTTTGTCGCTAAAATTATCACGCGACTTAAATAAAGGCTTAGCAGTCAGCCATAATGATAATGCCGATAGCCAAGAGAATACTATTTGGGGATAGAAATTTAGGGACATAAAAAAACCTGAGGTTCCTTCACAGGAGCTTCAGGATTAAAGCCAAAAGGCAAGATTTGTGATTCTAAAAGAGTTGTCTATGCAACTTAAGTGTAGAGATTATATCTTACTTACATTCATCTCATCCTCAGCTTAGTCGGTATCCGGAACCTCACGGCGGCGATTTCCCAACCTGAAAGGGCCTCAGCCTATGCTGAAAGCTCCTTTGGCAAGCCTCGGACGCTTTTCGAAAGCAAAATTACAAACAATTTTTGTCTTGCCAAAATTTTCAAGGAAAAAAATCGCAAAAATCTGCTCAAAAACATCTTTTAACATTCCCAGACGCATCAAAACGCCTCTTTTGACTCCTATTTGACACCATCCTCCACTATGCGCTCGACAACCATTCCGGCCAGCATCATCCCGAATATGGCGGTAATATGACACAGCGACCCGTTGACAGCCACCTTGTTAAAGCCCATCGAGGGGTCTTCTGCGGAGGCCGCGCCCCGGTTGTCAAGCAATTCCGGCGAATAGACACAGCGGAATTTCCTCCTGGGGAACTCTCCTGACTTCTTGAATTTCCGTCTCAGAGCCGCCGCAAGCGGACACCCCTGGACTTTCCAGAACTCGGCGACAGCAATCTTTGTGGGGTCGAGTTTGAGCGCCGCTCCCATGGAGGAGTAGACCACCGGGCGGCGCGCCGCCGTCGCGTTGCGGATAAGGAGGGCCTTGGCTGCCAGGGAGTCTATGGCGTCAATAACGAAATCGTATTCCTCGAAATCAAAACTGTCGGCGGTCTGGGAGTTGTATTCCATCTCAAGGGCTTCGACCTCGATTCCGGGAGCGACGGAAAGGAGCTGACGCCTCATAGCCTCAACCTTGACCTGCCCCACGGTGGTGAGGTCGGCTTCCGCCTGGCGGTTGATATTGGTGGGCGACACCTTGTCGGCGTCAACAATGGTGATATGGCCGATTCCGGTGCGGGCCAAAGCCTCGGCAGTCCAGCTGCCGACCCCGCCGACTCCGAATATTATCACGCGCGCACGAGACAGGGCCTCCATTCCCGACTCCCCCACGAGCCTTTCCGTACGGTTGAAAACCAATGAAGGCCCTGTTGCGGCCTTTTCTTCTCTTATGCTTTCCATCAGGCTATATTGCTATGGCGGAGGCATATCCCTCCACCCCGGCAAAGGTACGAAAAGTTTTTCACCCCGCCGGGAGGGAAGTCCGGAAAAAATTAGTAACTTTGCAGACGGTTTTCAACACATTATAGACTTACCGACTTATGCGCAGTCCACGCAAAGCTTATCTGCTTCTTGAAGACGGCACTCTTTTCGAGGGCAAATCTTTCGGTTATGAATCTCCCGCAGCAGGAGAAGTGGTGTTCAACACCGCTATGACCGGTTATCCCGAGAGTCTGACCGACCCCTCCTACGAGGGGCAAATCCTCGTCACCACTTATCCGATTCTCGGCAATTACGGCGTCCCCCCCGAAAGGGAGAAGGACGCCGTCAGTGAATTTCTTGAAAGCTCAAAAATCCATTGCCGCGGCATCATAGCCCAGGATTACAGCTGGGAACCGAGCCATTGGCTCTCCACCCGTTCGCTCGACCAATGGCTCCGCGACGAGAAAATCCCCGGAATCTACGGAATCGACACCCGCGCGCTGACCAAACACCTGCGCGAGAAAGGCTCTATGCTCGGGAAGATTTACTTCGACAACCCCGACGAGATTGAGTTCTCTGACCCCAACGTGGAGAATCTCATCGCCAAGGTGAGCTGCCCCGACGTGGAGATACACGGCCAGGGAGAGAAGACAGTGGTGCTGGTCGACTGCGGCACAAAATACAACATCATCCGTTGCCTGACAAGGCGCGGGGTGAAAGTCGTGCGTGTCCCCTGGAACTACGATTTCTC
The DNA here is from genome assembly GCA_947177635.1 of uncultured Porphyromonadaceae bacterium. Taxonomy (GTDB): domain Bacteria; phylum Bacteroidota; class Bacteroidia; order Bacteroidales; family Muribaculaceae; genus UBA7173. Next base: position 8,842 of record CAMWVQ010000024.1, read on the forward strand.
CACCATCCCCTACGACGGCCTGTTCATTTCCAACGGCCCCGGCAATCCCGACTTCGCCGGCGAGACCGTCGAGAACATCCGCAAGGCGATGGAGACCGGGAAGCCCATCTGCGGAATATGCATGGGTAACCAGCTCCTGGCAAAAGCCGCCGGCGCCAAGACCTACAAGCTCAAATACGGCCACCGCAGCCACAACCAGCCGGTGCGTCTCGAAGGCACCAACACCTGCTACGTGACATCGCAGAACCACGGCTACGCCGTAGACCAGTCGACCCTCCCCGCCGACTGGGAACCGATGTTCACCAACATGAACGACGGCACCAACGAGGGCATCCGCCACAAGGAGAAGCCTTACTTCTCGGCGCAGTTCCATCCGGAAGCATCCTCCGGCCCGCGCGACACCGAGTTCATTTTCGACAAGTTCATCGAAATGCTCTGAGACCAACCATCCCCATCCCCCACCCTGTTTCAAACCCAATGATGAATTCCCAGCAGTCCAATATAAAGAAAGTGCTCCTCCTCGGTTCCGGCGCCCTCAAGATCGGCGAGGCGGGCGAGTTCGACTATTCCGGCTCCCAGGCCCTCAAGGCAATGAAGGAGGAGGGCATCTCCACGGTGCTTATAAACCCCAACATCGCCACCGTGCAGACCTCAGAAGGCTTCGCCGACAAAATCTATTTCCTCCCCGTGACCCCCTACTTCGTGGAGCGCGTCATCGAGAAGGAGCGTCCCGACGGCATCCTGCTCAGCTTCGGCGGCCAGACCGCCCTCAACTGCGGCGTGGAGCTGTATGACTCAGGAGTGCTGGAGAAATACGGCGTGGAGGTGCTCGGCACCCCCGTCCAGGCCATCAAGGACACCGAAGACCGCGAGCTTTTCGTGAAGAAACTCGACGAAATCGACGTCAAGACAATAAAGAGCCAGGCCGTTGAGACCACCGCCGCAGCCCTCGCCGCAGCCGAGAAACTCGGCTATCCGGTAATCGTGCGCGCCGCCTACGCCCTCGGCGGACTCGGCAGCGGATTCTGCGACAACCCCGAGCAGCTTGTGGCCCTGACCGAAAAGGCCTTCTCATTCTCCCCCCAGGTGCTCGTCGAGAAATCACTCAAGGGGTGGAAAGAGGTCGAATACGAGGTTGTGCGTGACCGCTTCGACAACTGCATAACGGTCTGCAACATGGAGAACTTCGACCCGCTGGGTATCCATACCGGTGAGTCGATTGTCGTGGCTCCCTCGCAGACACTCTCCAACGACGACTACCATTATCTGCGCCAGCTCGCCATCAAGATTATCCGCCACGTCGGTATCGTCGGTGAGTGCAATGTGCAGTACGCATACGACCCCGATTCGATGGACTACCGCGTAATCGAGGTAAACGCCCGCCTGAGCCGTTCATCGGCCCTCGCGTCGAAAGCCACCGGTTATCCCCTGGCGTTCGTGGCCGCCAAGCTCGGCCTTGGCTACGGCCTCTTCGACCTGAAGAACTCCGTGACCCGCGAGACCTCGGCGTTCTTCGAACCCGCCCTCGACTACATCGTCTGCAAGATTCCCCGCTGGGACCTCGGCAAATTCCACGGTGTGCGCCGCGAAATCGGCTCATCGATGAAATCTGTCGGCGAGGTGATGGCTATCGGCCGCACTTTCGAGGAGGTAATCCAGAAAGGTCTCCGTATGATAGGCCAGGGCATGCACGGTTTTGTCGAGAACCGTGAGCTTAAAATCGAGGATATCGACCAGGCCCTATCCGAACCTACCGACAAACGTATTTTCGTGGTGGCAAAAGCTTTCCAGCAGGGTTACACCGTGGACCGCATCCACGAGCTCACCAAGATTGACCGCTGGTTCCTCGAAAAGCTCCACAACATCATTGTCACCGACAACGAGCTGCGCGAGTTCGACGAAATCAGCAAGCTCCCCGCCGGACTTCTCCGCACTGCCAAGGAGCAGGGCTTCAGCGACTTCCAGATTGCCCGCGCGGTCAAGAAGGAAGACCTCGACGTTACCGGCGCCGACAACCAGAAGGTGCGCAAGGTACGCAAGGAACTTGGAATCCTTCCCGTGGTGAAGCAGATCGACACCCTTGCCGCCGAATATCCCGCCCAGACCAACTACCTCTACCTGACCTACAACGGCTCGACAAACGACGTCAACTATCTTGGCGACAAACGCTCGGTGGTAGTGCTCGGATCAGGAGCATACCGCATCGGAAGCTCCGTTGAGTTCGACTGGTGTTCGGTCAACGCCCTGATGACTGTCAAGAAGCAGGGATGGCGCTCGGTGATGATCAACTACAACCCCGAGACCGTCTCCACAGACTACGACATGTGTGACCGCCTCTACTTCGACGAGTTGACATTCGAGCGCGTGATGGATATCCTCGAACTGGAATCACCCCACGGCGTCATCCTCTCGGTAGGCGGCCAGATTCCCAACAACCTCGCCACACGCCTCGATGACGAAGGGGTAAACATCCTCGGCACACGCGCATCATCTATCGACAACGCCGAAGACCGCCACAAATTCTCGGCCATGCTCGACCGCATCGGCGTAGACCAGCCCCGCTGGCGCGAGCTTACAAGCTTCGCCGACATCGACGAGTTCATCAAGGAGGTAGGCTTCCCGGTGCTTGTCCGCCCCAGCTACGTACTCTCCGGAGCCGCCATGAATGTCTGCTCCAACGAGGAGGAGCTTCACCGCTTCCTGAAACTCGCCGCGAATGTATCCAAGCTCCATCCCGTGGTGGTCTCCGAATTCATCCAGAACGCCAAGGAAATCGAGATGGACGCCGTGGCCCAGAACGGAGAAATCAAGGCATACGCCATCTCTGAACATATCGAATACGCCGGAGTCCACTCCGGAGACGCCACCATACAGTTCCCGCCCCAGAAACTCTACGTCGAGACAATGCGCCGCATCAAGAAAATCTCTACCAAGATAGCCAAGGCCCTCGACATCTCAGGCCCCTTCAACATCCAGTTCCTGGCCAAGAACAACGACATCAAGGTAATCGAGTGTAACCTCCGCGCCTCGCGCAGCTTCCCCTTCGTGTCAAAGGTCATCAAGCTCAACTTCATCGACCTGGCCACCAAGGTGATGCTCGGCCTCCCCGTCGAAAAGCCCAACAAGAGCCTCTTCGACCTCGACTATGTGGGCATCAAGGCGTCACAGTTCAGCTTCTCACGTCTCCAGGGGGCAGACCCCGTGCTTGGTGTGGACATGGCCTCGACCGGCGAAGTAGGCTGTATCGGCGACGACACCTCGGAAGCCGTCCTCAAGGCAATGCTCTCCGTAGGCTACAAAGTACCCCGCAAGACAGTGCTTCTCTCCACCGGCACTCCACGCCAGAAGGCCGACATGCTCGACGCCGCACACCGCCTCCACAACCACGGCTTCACAATCTACGCCACCGAAGGCACCTGCCGCTTCCTCAACGAAAACGGCATACCGGCCATCCGCGCATACTGGCCCACCCAGCCTGAAAGCCAGCCGCAGGTTCTCCAGCTGCTCCACGATAAGAAAATCGACCTCGTGGTCAACCTCCCCAAGAACCTCTCCTCGGCAGAACTCTCCAACGGCTACAAAGTGCGCCGTGCGGCCATCGACCTCAACATCCCCCTGCTGACCAACGCCCGCCTGGCCTCGGCCTTCATTGATGCCTTCACAACCCTCTCCCCTGACGACATCCAGATCAAGTCCTGGGACGAATACAAATAACCCTCTTCAAGATGCGCCCCCAAAGATGAGCGTATCCCGCAATCCATAGCAACCGGCCTCATCCAAACATGGATGAGGCCGGTTTTACATATCAGCCGAATGGCGATTTCACCCTATTGTGAAACCAGTTGCTATTCTTGCCGTTTTTTGTTTACCACACAAAGAGCATATCTTCAGTATAATCTGAATCAGAATACTTTCTTGTCACCTTGGTCGGAAGTCCCTTGTCATTAATGCTCCAGGTATAAATTTCAATATCCAATTCTCCTTCAGCATATACCTCTTGTTTCTCAGGCAACGATGCCGTAGCTTTACCCAGTATTCCTGCGTAATAGGCATATTGCATTTCCTCTCCCCATTCAAATCCATACATATCCCATATCATTACTCCACCATTATTTTTTATTAGAGTAGTGCCATAAGATATTTTCAATGAGAACTCATCCTCAATAGGAAAGAGAGTAGCGCTGACAATATTACCGTTTTCATAAGAATATTCAACTGTGGCATTTGTCTCATCGTTTTTGACTTTTATTTTCTTCAGTTGCTCGGCAGTATTGTACTCAAACCAATACTCTTCAACATCCTCCTGGTCATAAACAATCTTCCAGTAGCTCGAATACCCCAGCCCATTCAGAGTAACATACACTACAAAGTCATCGTCATCACCATCTTTAACATTCATGATGACATCGGCCTCTGTAGCTCGGCTCATGCAAGGGTACTCAAACGTAATCTTTACAGAGCCATCAGTCAGCGCAGACACAAGACCGTCACTATTCACAGAGATGTTCATTCCACCAACTTTCTGCGGGATACCATTGGCGAACACTGTAGCAGGATTCACAGTTCCATTACCCACCTCGATGTTGGGTTTGGGTTCGTCTTCACTGCTGCATGACGTGAGATTCATGCAACAGGTAATGCCGATTGTCAGCACTACCAAAAACTTTAAGAATTTCATGCCTTTAACATGTTTTCGGCGTCCACCAGTCTCAAAAGGACATTCATAAATAAAAAAAGAGGCGCAAGACTGTTATCAAATTCTGTCAATGGGTTCTGGACTACCTCTGCACTGAAAATGAAAACAACTCACGCCCATGGCCGTATATTGACACATCAGTGTATATATGCAGACCAAGGGGAGCAGTCTATCATTATTCCTAAGTGCAGTTGAATTGTCCAGATTCATTGACAAGGAATAAGCTAAACGCTTCCTATCACTATGTACATCCTTCTCCAAGGACACTGCAAAGATAATAATATTTTCTGATAAACCACTATTTGTGAGCTGTTTTCTCAATATTCCAAATTGATTAACTTATGGCTTATGGCCTTCTTTTGATACCGTATTCGTTTATACGTTGATATTACGTATAAACCGAACCGCCCCACATAAGAGAATTGGGCAAAAAAATTGTATCTTTGCGGATTTGTTTAATCTCAAATCGTTTAGCGACGTATGAATAATGATTCTGAAATGGCTGTCGGCTCCCCGGAAGCCCTGAAATGCCAGGATGCGGTCAAGCTGTCTGAGGAATTCCAGGCGAAGGCCGGGAAAGTGCTGGAGGAATCCGGAATTGGTGAAGTATGGAAGGAAGCCGGATGCAGGGTCGAGATTGTCGGTTCCATGAGGATGAGACTGATGGCATCCCACCGTGATATTGACCTGCATGTGTATTCCCCCCAGGTTACCGAGGAGAGCAGTTTCGCCATAGCCGCGAGAATCGCGAAAAATCCCCGTGTGAAAGAAATCAAATGTATCAACGGCCTTGCGACAGATGAACGCTGCGTAGCCTGGCATATCACATACGAGGCTAAGGATGGACTTCCATGGCAGTTCGATATAATCCATATCATAGAGGGAAGCCGCTATGACGGATACTTCGAGCTTATGGCAGACCGGATTGTAAGCAACGCCACGCCGCAGCAGCGGGAAACCATACTGCGGCTCAAGTTCGAATCAGAAGCGAACCACGCCAACGACTGCGCCGCCGCCTCTGAGCCAATCCACGGGGTGGAAATCTACGAGGCTGTGATTGACAGCAATGTTGAGACCGTTGACGAACTACGCCGGTGGGTGGCCTCGCGCCGGCAGAAGCCCTTCTACTACTGGATGCCCCAATCAGATGATTGAAAGGCTGCTCGCGAGCCGACAGGCCTCCACGGAGTTCCTGACCTGCAATCGGGAGAGTATCGACTGGCGATGACGGCTGACCGTATGCGGGCTGATGTTAAGGGCCGATGCAATCTCCCGGCTGGTTTTACCATCTTTGATGAGCGACAACACCTGCTTTTCCCTACGGCTTAGCATTTCCCCGTCAACGGCCGGCGTAAGCTCCTCGACAGTACCCTCAGTAGAATCCACCGCGACACTCCTCCAAGGGAAGTCAAATGCCAGCGGGCCGTAAAGACACAACGCATAACGAATCGAGTCACTGCCCGGATTATGGAGATAGTATAACCGGTGAAGCACATCGATGCGCGCCCCGTCGCCGCAGATGAATCTCAACCGGGAAGCAAGATAATAACGTCCGCGTCTCACACGAGACAGACCTCGGAGAAAGTGAAGGAAACGCAACTCGGCCAGAAACTTCTCATTCCTCTCTTCAGGCTCCATACGCGACAGAATTTCCCTCTCCCAGATTGAATTCTCATCGCTGTTGCTGTCAAGGCCAAGACGCTTGGCAAACGCTCCGGCAAATATCCGGCACGACGGACGCGACAAGTCACTGACCACGGCCACGACATTCTCTACCTCTGCCATACATCTGGCATAAAGATACGGGTCGCCCATCTGCCGGGTAACCTCATCCGAAGCCTGCTGCCTGAGAATACGGTCGAGTTTTCGGAAAGTGGAGTCCATAATAATGGTTGGAAATGGTTATTTATAGTCATTGCGCATCAACGTCGATGCCGTTAACTTTGCAAAGTTAATAAATCCGACAATCAATTCTCATATGAAACCTACCTTAATTACCGCATTGGCGCTCTTCGGATGCCTTACTGCACCCTCACAGACCCTTGAAAAGATGAACTGGTTCAATGAACCGACGAATTGGGAAATATCCGGAGACACACTGACTATGGATGTGACCCCGAAAAGCGATTACTGGCGTGTTTCCCATTACGGTTTCACCGTCGATGACGCACCTTTCTACTATTCTGAAAACGGAGGGGAATTCGAAGCCAAAGCAAGAATCTCGGCTGACTACAAAGCTCGATTCGACCAGGCCGGGCTGATGGTCAGAGCCGACCACGAGAACTATATCAAGGCCGGCATCGAATTTGTGGACGGCAAGTACAATCTAAGCGTAGTCGTAACCCACCACACTTCTGACTGGAGCGTGATACCGCTCGACCATACGGTTGACGCGATATGGATAAAAGCCGTACGCCGTCTCGACGCTGTCGAGATTTTCTATTCGTTCGACGACAAGGAATATGTGATGATGCGCAACGCCTGGATGGAAGCCAACCGTCCTGTGAAAATCGGCCTGTTTGGCGCGTCTCCCGACGGGGATGGGTTCAAAGCCTGTTTCACCGGTTTCAAGGTAACGCATCTGCCTGACAAGACCCGCACACTCTGGCTTGAACGCAATCCGCAGTAAGCCGCATTCAGCAAGTCGACCCGGCGATGGATTTTCCAACGCCGGGCCGGCTACCTGAAAAAACATTGTTCCCTCGGCCTCTTCAATCAGAAGCGGTCAATCTCGGTCTGCCCTGCCCCACGCCCCTTGTAGCGGTCGCGGGTCACATTGAAGGTGTATTGCAACGTCAGCTGGAATGTGCGGCTTGTGGTTTGGGTCAACTTGAACAGGGTGACATCCTTGTTATAGAGGACAACATCACTTATGTTTTTGTTGAATATGTCGTTGGCCTCGACGGTCACACTGAAACTGTTGTTGAAGAAAGCCTTGTAGAGTTTCGCGTTAACATATGAGGTGGAGGAAATCTTGCAGTTCTCCCCGTTGCCGCCGCTCATCCATTGCAGGTCTACATTCAGCCATACATCCCCGGGGAGGTGAACGGCGTTCTGCAGCTGGACAAGCCCTATCGGATTGTCAATACGCATGCGTCCTCCGTCATAATCGATGGAAAGCCACTGCTTGATGATTCCGGCATTCACTTTGGGCTGCCATACGCCAACCCTGAACTGGCCGCCGACGAATGCCTCAAGCTTCTGTATCTTCGGAAAGTTCTCACTCGTTATGAGCTTTACCTCTCCATCCTCGCCGTAAGGCACGGTAGTTGAAAGGACAGGGTCTTTCTTGTAAGAGTAGGAAAGCTGTCCGAAGAAATAGCTCCAGGCCCCGGAAAGCTGCACATTGTGGATTTTCTCCGGTTTCAGGTAGGGGTTGCCACCCTCGAAAGTAAATCGGTTGACATAGTCTATAGTCCCGTCAAGGTCGGAATAGCTCGGGCGCTGGGTCTTATGGGTGTAGCTCAGAGCCAGCTGCGCGTCGCCAACCCTTGTCGCCACCGACAAGGAGGGGAAAATATTGTCATATGTGCGGTCCATATCGTCGCGCCTGCGGCCGTTTTCGAGATACCTGAAAGCGACATGCTCATACCTCAGTCCGGCTGCGACATTCCACATTCCGAACTGCTGGGAAAGCTCCACGAACCCGGCGATGTTGCTCTCATCTACCCTGGAGGCCGCACTTGCCAGCATGGACGCGTCAGTGGTGTAATCGGTGGCGAAACGTGACGACGTGTATTCCTGGCCGAACTCTATCCCCCCTTTCCATACCGGATAGCTCAACACAAGTTTCTCTGCAAAAAGACGACTGTGGTTTGTTGTCGCCGACGAGACCTTGGCGTCCTCGAAGTTTCCGCTCGACTCATTGTTCAGCAGATCGGAAGTGCTTTTCTGCCACATGAAATCCATGTTGAAATCAATCCCGAGTTTCCCGGCCTGACCTGAATAATACAGGTTGGCGTGATGTTTAGGCATTGTCTTCGATTTCTCGCGGACATCCACAAACAATTCATCATAAGCCACGCCGTCAGCCGTGACCCTGCTGCCACCCCGCTGGATGAGGTCTGAGTTCTTGAAACCGTTTGTGTAATATGCGCCAATCGAGTGATTCTGATTGAAAAGGTATGAGAATCCGGCTTTGCCATAAAAATCGTTGACCTTGCCATATCCGTCAAGCTCCATCAGCTGATTCCAGAGTACAGACGAACGGGTCAGCATCCCGATGGACTTCGCGTCCTCCATCTTGCCCCCGAAGTAGCCGAAATTACCGAACACCTCCAGACCGCCTGTGCGGTATTTGAGATTGAGCTGATCCATAGTGCGGAAATATTTCTGCAACGACCCCTGCGCGCGGAGAAGGCCGCTGAACCCGTCGCCCTGCGGCGCTTTCAGGGTAATGTTTATCACCGACTTCACGGAGGCGTCATATTTCGCCCCCGGGTTTGTCACCACCTCCACGGTCTTGATGTTCGCGGAACTTATCCGGGCCAGCTCTGACAAATCCTGCAGCAGCCTTCCGTTGACATAAATGGCGGGGGTGCCTTTTCCGAACACCTCGAAGTTCCCGTCGGAGCCGAGCACCATCGGCACCTGCTTGAGCACATCGTTGGCTGTGCCGGCGTGCTCAAGCTGGGTTCCCACGACACGCGTGCGCAGAGCGTCACCCTTTAGCGAGGTCACACGCGGGTTTGCTTTCACTACAACCTCCCCGAGGGTATAAGTGATGCTGTCAATGTTTTCAGTCTGCGCCATCAGCGAAACGGCTGAGACAACGGCGAGCATAAGAGTCATTAAGATTTTCATAATCTGAGATTTTTTTGAAAACTGATGTTCAACTTTGATGCGGAACATATCGGTTCCGACACTGCAAAATTAGGGTTGAAAATCGGTTTCAGCCTACTTAACCGCCAACAAAATTGTCTTAATAACAAACACCTAACACACTGATTGCCAACATACAATCCCTGTAAATATCTTAATCTCCCCCTGCGGGGTCTTAACGATGTTTCAAGAGGCAGTTTTACCCTCGATCTGGAGCATGAAATCGCCGTTCGCGGGGGTGTTGAGTTTCTTGCGAATGGCAGTCTTGCGCACATAAATAGTGGCCGAGGACTGCTCGGTCAATACCCCGATTTCCTTTGTCGAGAATCCCGCTTTTATCAATACTATAATCTGAATCTCCTTCTCGGAGAACAGTCCGGGGAACTCACGCGTAAGATGGGAATGGAACCCGTCATACAGCTCGTCGACGAGCTGGAAGAGGCTTCCCCAGTCAACAAGTGAACCGCTGTCTGCATCCCCTGACGCGAGGGATGAAATTTTCCGCAAAGCGTCCTGGTTCTGGGCGGTAGGCGCCCCGGCGAATGTCTTCAATATGCCCAGTTGCTGAAGCACCAGCTTGCGCAGCATTACATCTTTCGACTCCTCCCGGCTGTCATTCCTGACGGAGGCGAGCATCTCGGCCAAAGTCTCGGCCTTCTCCTCTGCGGCCGCGAGCCTCTCCCTCCTACGGTATATCAGATAAACCGACACCGACGTCACCAGAACAAGGACTGCGACAAGAGACAGAATGACGATCCACATACGCTGACGCTCGATGGTCATAGCAGCCTTGTCTCGGTCAAGCAGATATACATTCTCTATCGCCGTCTCCCGGCCGTTGACAGCCATGCGCAGCGCCATATCCATCCGTTTGGGAATATCCTGCATTACCGTGGCCGGAATCCTGCCATTCTGATTATACTCGATGACACTGAGCATCAACGCTTTCTTTATATAAGCTTCGGCATAGGGCGATATGCTGTCATCATCAATCAGCGACAGGCAATGACTGGCCTTGGCGATATTTCCCGCGTTTAGCTGGAACTCCGCCATCGACAGGTTGCGGCTTAGCGCCTCCTCTGGAAAAGGCAAAGGGGTGTTTGCCATCATATCCTCCATAGCCGCCACCGCGTCTGCCTGACGTCCGGCCCCCTGGAGCATATATGCGTAATCGTTCATGAAATCGCCCCACAACACAGAGTACTTCTGGGGCATGGAGTCGCTGTGAATCACCAAGTCACCCACAGCCAACGCCTCGGCATGCCGTCCAGAGAAACTCAACGAGACCATCAGCATATCGGAATATTTCAACTGGTCTTCAGGGAGCGACGTGTGGTCGACAAGCCAGCGTGCATCACGCGCTGCCGTCTCATAATCCCGTTCGATGAAAGCAAGCTGCGCCCGGTTGATATGTATGTCCCAGCACAAATCCTGAGAGTCGATATTGTCGAGCAAGCGGTCGACACACTCCACCGCCTCACCGGTGCGTCCGGTGGCATAATAATGCTGAGCGAGCATACGCGATGACAACGCCCATCTCAGCGTGTCATTGATTCCGGAATAATACCTGACAGCATAGGGCAACAGCGTGTCAGTGACGAGCGACTTGTCAAGACGGTTGTTGGCCAGCCCCCTGACAAGCGCGAAGCGTGCCATCAGCTCCTCATCGTCGCTTATGTCGGCATAACTCACCTGGCTTAGAATCACCAGCGCACTGTCAGGCCGCTGCTCCACCACCCGGGCGGCATCGGCAATCCTGTTGGACGCGCTGCGACCGCAGCCGGTCAACGCAATGACCGCCACCAGACAAATTGAAACCCAAAGAGTCAATCTTTCAAGCATAACTGCCGACGTCTCTTCCGCCCCGGAAACCTTATGTTACTCGAAGAGATGTGAGTAGCGGACCAGGAGGGCGTTGAAATGTGAATCGTTACGGATGGGGGCAAGCGACACACGGCCGGTATCAGCTTTGGAAATCTCATACAGATTGCCGTAACCGAGCTGCAGGGCGCGTTCGAGAGACTTTATCGCCTGGGCCGTGAGGTCAGACTTCTCCGACGCCGAAATCGAGGGGTCGGCAACAGTCGCCTGGGCGTAAAGGCAGGCGATGACAAAGTTGAGATAGCCGTCGGTGTCGCGGTAATCGCGCCGGAGGGCGGAAGCCCAGGCGAGCGCCCCCTCGCGGTCGCCTGAGAACAGGAGGGCGAAGCCCCGGTAACTCTGGATTGCCGCGAGCGCTGATTTCGCTGTGTCGTTACCGCCATCGGTGTTCTCATCGGCGGCAGTCATAGACACCACGCGGTTGTAAATCGTCTGTGCATTGGCCTGTTGCCTGAGACCGTCGGCAACCACCCACGCGCGATATATGTAATTGCGCATCACATCCGGCTGGTCGATGATCATCGAGGCATAGATGTCATTGGCCTGCTCGAATTGCCCCGCCGCATAATCGACAAGAGCTTCTATTTCGTGGATGGAGGCTGCGGAATAACCTCTTGACGATGCATCCTTCAACGCCTTGAGGGCCTCCTCATTCTTTCCCTGGGCGTAAAGTATGCGCGCCTTCGTGGCAAAGAACTCTCCGTTCGCTCCCCCGTCCATCGTTATGGCGTGGTCAACATTGTCGAGAGCCTGGGGATAGCGGCAGAGAGCAAGCTGACACTGGGCCATCGAATTGTAAAGCCCTGCATACTCATACATGTTCTGGTCTATGAGCTTGCGGTAATCGGCCAATGCGGCGGCATAATGGTCATGGGCCTGGGCGATGAAAGCGCGGATATAATAAAGCATCCCCTGCTGAGGGGCATACGATATGGAAGTGCTGAGGCCGGTTATCACGGCGGGGTAATCGACATTGGCGATGTCGATAAGCTCCTGGAAAGCACGGGTGTTGTTGTCGATGGAAATAGCCATCAGCAAATCCTCCACAGCCCCGGTGTTGTTGCCCTGCATGCGGCGCACCGACGCTCGGCGGATATAGATGTCGCTGTCGGCCGACATCATCTCCACCGCGCCGTCCATGTATTCCGACGCAAGCCCGAGATTGTTCTCCTTGACAGCCACACGGGCCAGTCCGGTCAGAGCCTCGACACTGCGGGGATTTGCGGCCCGCAGACGGGTATAGTCTGACTTGGCGGCGGAATAATCACCAAGCTCATACTCCTCGTTGGCCTTCTGGTAAAGGGCCATGAATGAAGCAGGGTCGAGTTTCAGGGCCTCCGAGAAGTCGGCGAGCGCCTCGCGGTGCTTGTTGAGCATCTGGTAGATGTCTGCCCGGAGCATATACGCCTGGAAGCGCAAATCGCGGTTGGCCGAGGGAGCATGCTCAAGGGTCTTGTCGACATCGGCCAAAGCACGCAGGTACTGGTTGAACTTGTAATACTCATTGGCGCGCCTGAAATATATGTCGGCATCCTTAGGGTTGGCCTCAAGCTCCTTGGCGTAGACGTCAAGCATCGCCTGAGTCATAGGATTGTCAATCGACTGCTGGCCCTGGGCCGAAATCGATGCTATGGAAGCGGCCGCGAAAGCAGCCGTCAGAAATTTCTTCATTATGTAGTAGTTCGTTTTTTCTTTGTCATTTATCACCGGTCTATGGCATTGACAGCCATACGAAGCACGGTCAGCTTTTCCAGCAGGTCGGGGAGCAGGTCGAGACGGAGCATATTGGCGCCGTCGCTCTTGGCTTCCGCCGGATTCTGGTGGGTCTCGATGAAGATACCGTCACAGCCGACGGCGATTCCCCCCCTGGCCACAGTCTCGATCATGTCGGGACGGCCGCCGGTCACTCCGGCAGTCTGGTTTGGCTGCTGCAGGGAGTGGGTGACATCGAGAATCACCGGACAGCCGTTGCGGCGCATCTCCGGGATACCCCTGTAGTCGACTATCAGGTCCTGGTAGCCGAAGGTGGTGCCGCGCTCGGTGACTGCCACCGCGGGATTCCCGGCGTCTCTAACCTTGCGGACGGCATGCTCCATCGCACCGGGCGACAGGAACTGCCCCTTCTTTATGTTGACCATCTTCCCGGTCTCCGCGGCCGCCACAAGCAGTGTCGTCTGACGGCAGAGAAACGCCGGAATCTGGAGCATATCGACATATTCGGCAGCAATCGCCGCCTCAGGCTCGGTATGGATGTCGGTGACGGTAGGGATACCGAAAGTCTCCCCCACCTTGCGGAGGATTCTCAGCGCCTCCAGGTCTCCGATGCCTGTGAATGAGTCGATGCGCGAGCGGTTGGCCTTGCGGTAGCTCCCTTTGAATACATAGGGGATGTCGAGACGCGAAGCAATCCCGGCAACCTTCTCGGCAATCTCCATAGCCATCTTCTCCCCCTCGATCACACAGGGGCCGGCAAGCAGGAAGAAATTGCCGGTGGCCGACGAGGCCAGATATTCGGGGAGAGGAGTATTCTTGTCGTATGTCATAATGTAATGAGTTTCTAAATTGTTCAGTCAGCCGATGACTTAATCAGCCGATGATTTAAGTTGTCCGGCGATATGGAAAGTCTCCAGCGCGGTCAGGGCGGCAGTCTCGGTGCGCAGCCGCGCATCCCCGAGAGAGACCGGGCGGAATCCCGCCTCAAGCGCCATGCTGATTTCTTCCTGGGAGAAATCCCCCTCCGGGCCGATGAGAATCACGGAGTCTTCACCCGGACGGTACTCCCGGGCCAGCAGACGTCGCTGCCCGTCATCCACGCAATGGGCGATGAACTTTCCGGGAAAGTCCCTGTAGCGTTCAATGAAACGTGAGAATGGGGTCATCTCGGAGATTTCCGGAAGTGAAGCCTTGAGGCTCTGCTTCATCGCAGACACGGCGGTCTTCTCCAGACGCTCACGCTTGATTTCCTTCCTTTCAGAGAAGCGGCAATGCAGCGGCACGAAGCCATCCATCCCCACCTCGGTGGCTTTCTCCACAAGCCACTCCATGCGATCCATGTTTTTTGTGGGGGCGACGGCGAGCACAAGCTTCCCCTCCCAGTAGGATGGCAGCTCGCGCCGCTCGACTATCTCCACCATAGCGCGTTTGGGGTGGGCGTCGACAAGACGCACCGTGTATAACCATCCTTTCCCGTCAACGACCTCGAAAAGGTCACCGGGCTGATGGCGCAAGACCCTCACGCAGTGGCCCGACTCAACTTCGGGCATCAAAGGATTTTCTTCTATCTCAGGACAATAAAAGCGTATCATCAATTGAGTGTACTCATTGTTTGTCGTTCACGAAACCATCGGGGAGAGAGTCCTCATCGACAGCTTTGGCGAGCGAGATGCCGTTCTTGGCTTTCTTCTCGGGATTCTTGAACACGAGGAAGAACAGCACGGCCACTACCAGGGCATAACCGGCGAATATCAGCCAAGTGGTGTCCCAGTCTCCGACAAGCACCCCGTCAGACCAGTGGCAGTAGTGGTTGACCACCGCTCCGGCCGAAAGTGTGCCGATTGTGGCTCCGAGGCCATTTGTCATCAACATGAACAGCCCCTGGGCGGAAGCCTTGTTAGAGGGGTCGCACTCATTGTCGACATAAAGGCCGCCCGACACGTTGAAGAAGTCAAACGCGACTCCATAGACAACACAGGAGAGGAAAAACAGTATCACGCCGGGGAATGTCGGACTGCCGACACCGAAGAAGCCGAAACGCAACACCCAGGCGGTCATAGCCATCAGCATGACCGTCTTGATTCCGAACCGCTTCAGGAAGAACGGTATGAGCAGGATACACAGCGCCTCGCTCACCTGCGAAACGGAGACAAGCATCGTGGCATTGTTGGCGGCGAAACTGTTGGCGATTTCAGCCACCGGGCTGCTCTTGAAGCTGGTCAGGAAGGGGCCGGCGAAACCGTTGGTCACCTGCAGCGACATTCCAAGAAGCATCGAGAAGATGAAGAACAGGGCCATCTTGCGCTGTTTGAACAGTTTGAACGCGCTCAGGCCGAGCTGCTCGGTCAGCGACTGCTTCGGCTTGCTCACAAGCTTGCACTGGGGAAGCGTGAAACAGTAGGCGAAGAGCAGGAGGCTCAGCACACCCGACACAAGGAACTGCATATATGTGTATTGGAACTTCGCGTCGCTCTGGGCGAAAGTGAAGCCCAGCGAGCCATCCTCCCAAGTAGCGCAGTTGACAAACCACATGGTGACGATGAAACCGACTGTGCCAAGCACACGGATCGGGGGGAAATCCTTCACCGTGTCAAGCCCGTGGTCTTTGAGAATGGTGAACGCCGCAGTGTTAGACAATGCGAGGGTAGGCATGTAGAACGCCACACTGACAGTATAGACCGCCATGAACAGGGTCTTGTCGGGCATCTCGCTCTGTATCCCGAGCCAGCAGAGAAGAATCATAGCCAGGCCGGCGACAAGATGACACAGGCCGAGCAGCCTCTGAGGCTGGATAAGCTTGTCGGCCACGATACCCATAAGGGTGGGCATGAATATGGAGACTATCCCTTGGATGGCATAGAACCAGGAGATTTCCTCCCCCATCCCGGCCCGGCCGAGATAATTGCCCATACAGGTCAAGTAAGCGCCCCAGACGGCAAACTCAAGGAAATTGAGCGCCGAGAGCCTGATCTTAATGTTTCCCATCATATTGTCTAAGGATTTGCGAGTCTAACTTCTTGTTCGTTTTTCTTGTAAGTTTTATTGGAGCGGACAGGCTGATTTAGCCTGTTACGTTGGCAAAAGTAGTAATTTTTTTTGTTGTACATACAAAACCCCGGTTAAAATTGTTAATAAATTGCTAACTTTGCGCAAACCTCAATTATCATCATACCTGACGCAAAATGTCACCTCAGTCACGTCCGTACACTTTCGACCGCGTGGTCAGGCTGCTTATCGGCTGCGCCATATTCGCTTTTGTCATCTGGCTGCTCGACCTCCTGAAAGATGTCCTGCTGCCATTCTGCGTGGCATGCCTGATAGCCTATCTCTTCGAGCCGTTCGTGCAGTTCAACCGCTCGCTGCTGCGGCTTAAAGGCAGAATAACAGCGATTTTCGTCACTCTTTTCGAGGCTATGGTGTTCTTCGGCATCCTCGCCTACTTCTGCGTGCCGTCGATAATAAACGAGATGCACCAGATGGCCGACCTGCTGCGCAATTACGCCAACTCAGAAGTCTCCATCCAGTATCTGCCACCTGAAATCCACGACATCCTGCGCCGCAACATCGACTTCGAGGACCTGGCCCACACCCTGATGCAGCAAGACATGCACAGCATCATAGACAAGGGCATGACGGTCATCCACGGCGGGGTGCATGTCATACTCGGAGTGGTGGCCTGGCTGATTGTCTTCCTTTATGTCATCTTCATAATGCTCGACTACGACAGGCTGATGAGAGGGTTCAAGCTGCTGGTGCCTCCCCGCTTCCGCCCGGTGGCCTACAAGGTCGGCAATGACATCAAGGAATCTATGAACCACTATTTCCGCGGGCAGGCCCTGATAGCCTGCGTGGTGGCGGTGATATACTGCGTGGGGTTCTCGATATTCGGACTGCCCCTCGCTATAGTTCTCGGACTCGGCACAGCGGTGTTGTTCATGATACCCTACTGCCAGTACCTGTCGATTATCCCCGTGACACTGCTCTGCCTGGTCGATTCGGCCAACAGCGGCAACCACTTCTGGACCCAGTGGTGGGAGTGCATGGGAGTGTTCCTGGTGGTCCAGATTGTGGCCGACCTGATACTGACCCCGCGAATTATGGGTAAAGCCATGGGCCTAAACCCAGCCATCATCCTTCTGAGCCTCTCTATCTGGGGGTCGCTGTTCGGACTGATCGGCATGATTATCGCCCTCCCCCTCACTACCCTGCTCCTCTCCTATTACGAGCAGTATGTGATAATGCGCAACGACGACGAGACTCCATCGCAACGGCTCCGCGAGGTGCAGGAGATAAAAGACATGTCGGAGATGCCATTCAATGACGGCGCGGACTGATTCTTGACGACTTTTGATGGGTTTATGCGAGATTTATGTTGTACAGCTATTGTACGGACAGGAATGATTGTGTAATTTTGCAACAGTTTTTAACGGTAGTGCTAAAAACTACAAATACTCTCATTCCGCCACGATTCTGTCAACAACATCATTATCTAACCAATCCATCATTTCACAACGCAATGAGAAAACTACTTTCTACAGCGTTCGCGCTGGGGATGGTCAATATTGTGGCCATAGCCTCGCCTGACGCGTTCACGTCAGTGGGAATTGTCGTCGATGAATCCAACGAGCCGGTCACCGGCGCCACGGTCTCCACCGCCGGAGGGAAAGCGCTCGGCGTGACCGACATCGACGGCAAGTTCAAAGTGCAGGTGCCCGACGGCACAGACAACCTCACTGTGACATTCATCGGCTACAAGCCGCTGACTCTCTCGGCCACGCAGAATGTAGGCACAGTCGCCATGGAAATCGAATCACAGATGCTCGCCGACGTGGTTGTCACCCAGTCTCTGGCCCGCACCCGCGAAACCCCTGTCGCGCTCTCGCAAATCAACGCCGCCGAGATTGACTTCAAGCTCGGCAACCAGGAGTTTCCAGAGGTACTGAAAACCACCCCCGGCGTGTGGACAACCAAAGAGGGCGGCGGCTTCGGCGACGCCAAGACCAACATGCGCGGTTTCAAGAGCGAGAATGTCGCCGTGGTAATCAACGGTATCCCCATCAACGACATGGAGTGGGGCGGCGTCTACTGGAGCAACTGGGCCGGTCTGAGCGACGTGGCCACCTCCATCCAGACCCAGCGCGGCCTGGGAGCCGGACTCCTCTCCGCCCCCTCCGTCGGAGGAACCATCAATATCACCACCCAGAGCCTCGACGCCAAGAAAGGTGGCTCGGTATGGTATGGAATGGGTAACGACGGGATGAACCAGATCGGGCTCAAGCTCTCAACCGGCCTGATGAAAAACGGCTGGGCCGTAACCCTCCTGGGCTCACGCCGATGGAGCGACGACAACTACGTGCAAGGCACCTGGTACAACTCCTACAACTACTTCCTGAATGTGTCGAAGCGCATCAACGATGCCCACCAGATTTCGTTCACAGCCTTCGGCGCGCCCCAGACCCACGCACAGCGGTCATCTTTCGACGGCCTGACAATCGAGGGCTGGGCCACAACCGCCAAGCAATACATGGATGGCGAAAGCCAGTACCGCTACAACGCGTCGTTTGGTTACCTCCTCAACGGACAGAAATCCACCGGCGCCAACTACAACCATTACCACAAGCCCCAGCTCTCGCTCAACCATATCTGGGAAATCAACGACCACTCCTCCCTGGCCACCGTGCTGTATGCCTCATTCGCAAACGGAGGCGGCTACAAGGGCATGGGCCGCTCGGTCACATACAACGGCACACTTCTCAGCGGCGATTCCTGGTTTGGCTGCTCTGACGGAAACATCAACACCACATTCCGCAATCCTGACGGGACATTCGCTTACGACCAGATTCAGCTGATGAACCGCAACTCCGAGACCGGCTCCAACATGGTGCTGGCCGACAACGTGAACTCCCACAACTGGTATGGCCTGGTGTCGACCTACAAGCACTCCCTACTCGAGAACAGGCTCAACCTGACCGCCGGTATCGACATGCGATATTACAAGGCGTTCCACAAGGCCACCATCGTCGACCTCTTCGACGGCGAATATTACATCGACGACCACTACCGCTCGAGGGTGCAGCCCGAGAATTCCGCCGTGTTCAACAAGAACAACACCGAATGGGTGAACCAGAAACTCGGCGTGGGAGATGTCGTCTACCGCAACTTCGACGGCGTGTCACACAATGAGGGGCTTTTCCTCCAGGGTGAGTACTCGATGTTCGACAAGGCCCTCAACATCGTCCTCTCCGGGTCTCTCAACAACACCGGCTACCAGCGTATCGAGCATTTCTACGCCGACGAAGCCCACTCCAAGAGCGACTGGCAGAATTTCATCGGCGGCACCGTTAAACTCGGCTCCAACTACAACATCGACCGTCACAACAACGTGTTCTTCAATGTCGGTTACATCAGCCGCGTGCCTTTCTTCAGCTACGGGGTATTCCTGTCGTCACAGAACTCCAACATACTCAATCCCAATCCCCTCAACGAGAAGATTGTCTCGTTCGAGGTCGGATACGGATACCACTCACCCATCTTCAGCGTCGATGTCAACGGCTACTTCACCAAGTGGATGGACAAGACCACATCCCGCCCCGTGCAGATGCTCGGCGAGATGAGCGGCCAGTATGGCTCCTTCAACATGCAGGGGGTAAACGCCCGCCACATGGGTGTCGAAATCGCTGCCACTTTCCAGCCCACAACCTGGTTCACCCTCGAGGGTATGCTCTCCCTGGCCGACTATATCTGGGACTCCAACCCGACCGGATACTTCTACGGCCCCGGCGGTTTCCCCATCTCATCCCTCAACGGCACCCCCGCCACCGGCATCATGTCGGGTGACCACCTCTCGGCCAAACTCAACCAGAAGGGTGTGAAGGTCGGCGGTTCCGCGATGACAACCGGAGCCATCTCGGCCACATTCCGCCCCTTCAAGGGGTGGCGCATCGGGGCTGACTGGACTTTCCATGCCCGCAACTACTCCGACTACCAGGTCACCGCCTCCAACTTCAACCCCGGCACAGACCTCTACGTGCCCGATCCCTGGAGAATCCCCTGGGGCAACCAGCTCGACCTTTCGGCCAGCTACAGCTTTGAAATCGGCGGCATAAACGCGCGTCTCAGCGGAAATGTCTACAACCTCTGCGACTACCACTATGTGACCACCGCATGGGGCAAGCTTGAGCAACCCGGCGCCTGGGACAACGTGTTCCGCGTGTTCTATTCCTTCGGACGCACATACGCCCTGAAGCTCCGTCTTAACTTCTAATCAACAGAACAGAGATGAAAAAAACAATATATCTTCCGCTGCTGGCCATCGGAGCGATGGCCGCGCTCACCGGTTGCGATGAGAACGCTTGGAACGACCATCTCGATGGTTTCGACGCCTCCTTCAACCCCACTGAGGTGAAGACCATCGAATACACCCTGACCGACGCCGACTACGCAGCCATCGCCTCCAACAAGGAGAACAAGGCTCTCGCCGAGAAAAATGACGCGGCGCAGGCCCTGGCAGCCCTTTCAGGCAACAAATATTTCACCGAGAAAATCTCGGCCGCCGAATATGTCCCCGCCTTCCTTGGCTCGACAGCCCCTTATATGATGTACACCGACGGCTCATCAATACGCCTGACCTACAACATCTCGGTCGGCCTTCCCGAAGAGGTCACCGAATCGGCCGGAGCGTGGAACCTCTCGGTGAGCAAGGAATTCTACCAAACGAAAGTCTGGGAAAGCGACGAGAACTACATCGTCGGCTTCGCCCCGGAGAAACCCGCCTCACGCTACCTGGCCACCGCCATCAAGGAGACCCTCGGCGATAACGCCCTGAAGGGGCAGTACGCCATCATCTCCTACCTTGAGGCTGACCAGAATCCCATCTTCGGCAATGTCGGCGGTGGCGACGAGCCTCCGGCCGGCTTCACAATGTCAGACGTGCTGGCAGACATCGCAGCCGGCGACGGCGTGACAGTCGACGGTGTGGTTGGCGGCGTGTGCGGCGCAGGCTTCGTGCTGACCGACCTCAGCGGCTCCATATTCGTGTATATGGGAGGTGGGTACGACCCGGCGACTTACCCCGTGGGCACACAGCTCCATCTCGAAGGTGAGGCTACCTCCTTCAAAAACAACCTCCAGATAGCCCAGGGAGCCGTCATCGACAAGGTCGGAACCCAGGAATACGCATTCCCCTCACCGGTCATCTACGACGGCGCGGCCCTCGACGCGGCGCTGACACGTCCTGCCGACCAGCTTGCCGTCTACGCATCGATTTCCGGCAAGGTGGTTGTCTCAGGCAACAACATCAACATCGAGGTCGACGGCGCGGAGACCGCCAAAGGCTCGATTTACTACGCTTCAGACGCCCAGCGCGAAGCGCTGACTGATGGAGCCGTTGTCAAAGTCACCGGCTGGTTCATCAGCATCTCCGGCTCGCGCTACTGCAACTTCGTGGTCAACAACCTCGAGTTCCAGACCAACGCTCCGGCCAAGGGTGGTCTCGCCATCTCCAGCCGTGGAGTCGCAGCTCCGGTGCAGACCGTCGAGAAGAACGCCATATACCGTTACGACGGCACCAACTGGATCGTGCCTGAGAACTTCGTCGTCCTAAATCCCGGCGACTACACCGAAATGGGTCTCAACGGCTCGATGACACAGCCCGACAGCTACCTCCCCATCTTCCTGAAACAGAAATATCCCTACGCCAAGGCCGACGATGTCAAGTATGTGCTCTATTACAACTCAGGCTATGCCTGCGCCGAATACATCTTCGACGGCTCGGAATGGAACCGCTTCACCGGCATCGAGACCGAGACCTCGCAGTTTGTGCGTGCCGGAGGAAAATGGATGTTCGACCCCAACGTGACCATCAACCTCCCCTACGGCAAGGGGCAGACCGCCTCGGCTCCCTTCTACCAGGCTTGCGTCGACTGGGTTTATGAGAACAAGTGTGTGCCCCTTGGCGACACCTCCATCAAGTCGGGCAAATTCTGGGTTACCTCCTACGGCAACAACGACTACTATTGCGGAACCTCCTCATACCAGAACAATGTAGACCTTCGCGCAGCATCGGCCCGCGCCCAGTACAGCGCCGGATGGGAGGGCTACACCGACGAGGAAATCGTCGCCACAATGGAGGAGCGTTGCGACCGCGAGGTGTTCCCCGCCGTCCTTTCGCAATTCTACCCCGACGCCAAGCCCATCGCGGGTCTGCAGGTAATCTACACCATCAACTTCTACGCCTACGCGCTGACCCCTGCGGGCAACTACCGCACCCTCCCCTGCGTGGCCAGGTATGAAGTGACCGGTGTCGGCGAATTCACCTACCTTGACTCCGAGTGGCTTATAGGAATTGAATAAAAACAAGCCCTTCCGAGGGCAATCCTGATACTGAATGGCCGACGCCAGTCCACACGGATTGCGTCGGCCATTTTTGTTTGCGGAGTCAAAAGTTTTTAGTATCTTTGTAAGTCGGCTGCCATATAAGGACACCGACACCGTTTAACCGGTCCAAAACAACACATATTATTTATCATTATAATTACGTTTCGCTATGAAGAAGAAATTCATCTGCACCGTGTGTGGATATGTCCACGAAGGTGAAGAGGCTCCCGAAAAGTGCCCCCTCTGCGGCGCGCCCCGCAGCAAGTTCGAGGAAATGAAGCCCGAGGCCTGCCTCCAGTTCGTGACAGAGCATGAAATCGGCGTGGCCAAGGGCCTCGACGAGGAGATGATCAAAGACCTCAACGCCCATTTCATGGGTGAATGCACTGAGGTCGGCATGTATCTCGCCATGTCTCGCCAGGCCGACCGCGAGGGTTATCCCGAAATCGCCGAGGCTTTCAAGCGCTACGCGTGGGAAGAGGCCGAACATGCATCCAAGTTCGCCGAACTCCTCGGCGACTGCGTGTGGGACACCAAGACCAACCTTGAGAAGCGCATGCACGCCGAAGCCGGCGCCAACGCCGACAAGATGCGTATCGCCGCCAACGCCAAGAAGGCCAACCTCGACGCCATCCACGACACCGTCCATGAGATGGCAAAGGATGAGGCCCGTCACGGCCGTGGCTTCGCCGGACTCTACGAGCGTTTCTTCGGCAAGAAGTAACAGTCTCTGACAGATAAAAACAGGGTGTCGCGAGACCGGATAGATAATCCCGGCATCGCGACACCTTGTTTTTTATCACAATTCGTACCCCTGTCCCCCCGACGTCTGAGAGTCAGACCTGGTAACCGAGCAGCTGCAGGATGAACGGGGCCAGCAAAGCAGTCAGCAGACCGTTTATGGTCAGCCCCACCGAAGAGAATGCCCCGTAACGCTCACCGCGCTCCATAGCCGCCGACGTTCCGACGGCGTGGGCGGCCGTCCCTACAGACAACCCTGAGGCTATCGGACTGCTGACATGGGCGAACTTGACTATTCTGAACCCGGCCATTCCGCCGAATATCCCGGTGGCCACCACTACAGCGGCAGTCACGGGTGACAGCCCTCCGACCGTTTCTGAAATTTCCATAGCGATAGGTGTGGTAACCGCCTTAGGAGCGAGCGACAACACAATCTCACGGCTTGCCCCGAACAGTTCGGCAAGGAACACAACCGAGAGTATCCCGGCGACACAACCGGCCAACTCGGCCACCAACAGTGGCATCAGCTGCTTGCGGATATTCTCAAGCTGGCGGTAAAGCGGCACTCCGAGCGCCACTACAGCGGGTTTTAACCACGCGTCTATAAATGCTCCTCCCTCCTGGTAGGTCTGGTAATCAATGCCGCAGACACAAAGGATGCATATCAGACAAAGAATCGAGACAAGAATCGGATTGAGAATCTTCAATCCTGTCTTACGCTGGAGAAGCTGCGCCCCTAAATACACTACGAATGTGAGGGCGATGAGAAATATCTTGTTTGTCAGGAATGTCATAAGTAACTGTTCAAAATTATTTTATATTAACCGGTCA
>CAMWVQ010000025.1 GCA_947177635.1 uncultured Porphyromonadaceae bacterium
ATTGAAATAAGATGACCGGTTAATATAAAATAATTTTGAACAGTTACTTATTAATTTAGATTAATGTGTTTTCCCGGGGCAATAGCTATATTTGCCTTGGGAGTGAGGCCATATGCGCGACATACCCCTCGCCGGTCTGCCTCCATCCCCAACCGCCGTCATATTGGCTTGCAGATTCACCTGTTATCTGAGAACCGAAATCAAACCAATCGTTATTAACAGATATATGAGACATTACCTATCATTAATCGGTCTGACGGCTGCCATGGCAGCGGCCGCGCAGACAACACCAAATCTATGTGGCAGTGTCGTCTCATCGTCAGGCATGGAACCGGGCGTCTACCAGATTCCGCTGTCTGAAAACGGCACATTCAAGTTGCTCGGCAAGACCGAGAAAGCTACCGGAGGAGGCGTGATGTGTGACGACACCTACTACGTCCACGTGCTCAACAACTCCGTGGCCTATTACGGCAACGCTCAGACATTCGCTTATGATGCAGAATCCTGGTCACAGCTCAACTCTGTTTACATCGGAGGCTCCCCCGCCCCGGTGTTCATGGCATCAGACTACGCGGTCGAACCGATCACAAACCGAATCTTCGGATGTGCCCACATCGCGGACCATGACCTTGACGGTTACGAGCTTAACACATATGTTTTCGACATACAGTCGACCAACTCCAACAGGGAGGTAATCGGCTCCATATCCTGCCACCTCGGCGCGCTGGCCTTCGACAAGACCGGCCAGCTTTACGGCATCGACCAGGGGGGTACCCTCTACAAGGTCGACAAGACTTCAGGAGCCACCACAGCGGTAGGCTCCACCTCGGTGACCGCCAAGACCGACGGCGCGTATGTCGACTATATCCACTCCTCGGCCGTCATCGACGACAACTCCGGGAAGATGTACTGGAGCGTCACCTCCCCCTCCAACATATGCTCCATTTACGAGGTGAACCTGACCGACGCCTCCGTGTCGAAAATCCGCGACTTCGACGCGGGCATCGAGGTGACCGGGCTGTATATCGCCGAACCTGAGGCTGCTCCCGGCGCCCCCTCGGCGGCCACCAACCTCTCGCTCACCTTCGAGGGCACTTCCCTCTCGGGACTGCTCGAGTTCAAGGCCCCCGGCACCACCGTCGCCGGTGACAACCTGGAGGAAGACCTGACTTTCCGCGTGCTGGCCAACGATGTCGAGATTGCCGCAGACCGTGTATATGCCAAGGCCACCCGCACTGTGCCTGTGACGGTTCCTGAAGCCGGAAACTATGTGTTCAAGGTGATTTGCGCCAATGCCTCGGGTGAAGGCCCTGCCGCCAAGATGACCCGTGGTGTCGGCCTGGCAGCCCCCGCAGCCCCCGAGGTCACGGCTGAAGCAACCTCCTCAGCATACAGCTCATATGTGAGCATCTCCTGGAAACCCGTCACCAAGACCGCCGACGGCGCCGACCTCGGCGACACCGAGGTCACATACAGGGTTGTCCGCTATCCCGACGAGAAAGTCATCGAGGAGTCGACCACCTCGACCTCCCTATATGACTGGAGCCCGGAGGCCGGACAGCACGCCTACCAGTATGGCGTCACCGCCACAGCCAGGAACACCCCCTCAGAGGAGGGCTACTCCCCCATCGTGGTGGTAGGTCTGGCCAATGTGCCCTACGTTGAAGACTTCACCGACGAGAGCGTCACCTACCTTTACACCATCATCGACGCCAACAACGACGGGAAGAGCTGGACATTCTACAGCGGCGACATGGCCTCCGAGGCGAGCAGCGAGACTGACGCCGACGACTGGCTGATCACTCCCCCCATCAACATGCGCTACGGCAACTACTACAAGATTTCAGTCGACATGCGCGCCCGCAGCAGCGAGGCCCCCGGCAAATTCGAGGTGAAGTTCGGCTCCTCCCCCACTCCGGAGGGTATGACCCAGACCGTCATAGAGCCTTCAGAGGTTAAAATCGACAATGGCGGCTACACCACCTACTCCGGCATCATCCGTGTTGACGGTTACGAGGGTAAGGGCCACGTGGGTGTACACGCCCTCACCGAAGCAGGCAACTGGTGGATGTTCGCCACCAACCTGCGTGTCTCCGCTCCCTACGAAAGCACCGTGCCCCAGGCCCCGACCGAGTTCACAGTCATTCCCGACGCCAACGGCGCCCTCTCCGTGACCCTGAGCTGCGTGGCCCCCGACAAGACCCTGGAGGGGAACTCTATCGGCGCGCTCGAGAAAATCGAATTCTTCCGCGACGGCGTTTCCATCAAGACCATCGAGAATCCCGCGCCCGGCCAGATGACCGAGCCGTTCACCGACATCCTCACCGAGAAGGGTGACCACGTCTACACCGCCGTAGCCACAAACTGGAGCGGCGAGGGACTGGAGGCTGAGGCCAAGACCTTCGTCGGCATCAACCTCCCGGCAGCCCCCGCGTCGGCGTTCGCCTACGAGACCCAGAACATCGGCGAAGTGACCGTGGAATGGGAACCCGTGACCACCTACATCGACGGCTCGCCGCTCAATCCCGAGAATGTCACCTACAGCGTGTGGACCAACATCAACGGTGTTGACACCAAGATACTGCAAGACCTGACCGGCACCTCCGCCACCTTCCAGATAATGCTCCCCGACGAGCCCCAGCTTTTCTGGAGCTTCGGCGTGACCGCATCCACCGAGGCCGGCGAGAACATGCAGGCAGCGATGGCCGACCAGATTCCGGCCGGACTCCCCTATGCCGCTCCCTTCGAGGAATCATTCCCCAACCTCTCCACCGAGCATGTATGGGTTCGTGGCGGCTCAGACAACCTCACCTACTGGGATTTCGCCTCGGCCACCACTTTCGAGGAGGTAACCCCGCAGGATGACGACAACGGAATGGTAGCCATGTTCGGCAACTACATCGGCAGCCAGGGCCATCTCTATTCGGCCAAGATCAGCCTCGACGGCCTGACCACCCCGATGCTCACCTTCTACCTCTTCAACCTTGTCGACCCCTCTCACCTCGACGACAACACCGTCGATGTCTACATCAAGGGATCGAGCGAGAAGGATTTCAGCCTCATCCGCACCTACACCCTCAGCGACTTCCAGACCGAGGGATGGCACCGCGCCGAAATGTCCCTCGAGCAGTGGAAGGGGCAGTCAGTACAGGTGATGTTCATCGGAACCATCAAGCACTTCCAGTATATCCAGCTCGACAACATCCAGATTCGCGACCGTGTCGACTCTGACGTTGCCGTGACTTCCCTGACCGCTCCCGAACGCGTGAAGGCCGGAAACGCCACTTCCATCGAGGTCGGCTACGCCAATTTCGGCCTCAATGATGTTTCCGCCGCCACTGTCGAGCTGTATGCCGACGGGGAGAAGATTGACCAGAAGGCTCTCGGAGCAATGAAAACCGACATCCGCGGAACAGTGTTCTTCGAGGTAACCCACGGCGTGACATCACCCGCCGAGGTGACTTACCAGGCCCGCATCACAACCGACGGCGACATGCAGCCCGCCAACAACGCGTCGGAAGAAGTCCCCGTGATAACCATCTACCCCAACTACCCCACCGTGGATGACCTCACCGCCACATATCCCTCCGAGGACGGCACCGTCATCAACCTCACCTGGAGCCAGCCCGACATGGAGGCCTCTTTCGACGACGACATCACCGAAGACTTCGAAAGGGCTTCAGCCTGGACAAGCGAAGGCCTGGACGGATGGACATTCATCGACAATGACGGTTACGGCATCTATGGCTTCAACTTCTTCGAAGTGCCGGCTTACGCTCCGCAGCCCATGTCCGCCCAGTCGTGGTGGGTACTCCCCGACAACCACGCTCCGATGGCCAACCATTTCAGCGATCCCCGCTTCTACACCGCCCACTCCGGCCACCAGTATCTCGTATCGATGGCCGTCACCGACAGCGACTTCACCCAGAAACGCAGCGACGACTGGGCCATCTCTCCCCAGCTGAACGGAAAGGCCCAGACCATATCTTTCTGGGCGAAGTCAATGCTCGCCGATGCCCTGGAGACCATCGAGGTTCTCTACTCCACCTCCGGCACCGACCTTGACGACTTCACATCCGTGGCCACATTCGACAATGTGCCCTGGGAATGGAAGCAGTATTACTTCGACATACCCGCCGGAGCCAAGCATTTCGCCCTGCGCTGCGTGACCCGCGACGGCTATATCCTGATGGTCGACGATGTCAACTTCACCCCCGCCGACAATGCCGCAAGCCTCGACCTAAGCGGATACAATGTCTACCGCAACGGCGTCAAGATCAATGAAGCCCCTGTCACTTCAACCAGCTATGCCGATCAGGAGGCCTCAGACAAGAACGCTGTCTACAACGTGACGGCGATATACACCGGCCGTGGGGAGTCGATGTTCTCCAACGACGCCATCGCCACACAGAGCGGCCTGCGCAATATCAGCGATGACAGCTCGCTCGTGATTGTCGCCACATACACCCTCTCAGGGGTCAAGGTTGACAACAATCCCGCCCCCGGCATCTATATCCGCCGCTACTCCGACGGTTCGGCCCGCAAGGTGACCGTCAAGTAAACCTGACCCGATTTTCCCTTATGAATCCCCTTGAAGGGGATGCGGGAAAGACCCGATAAGACAGAGACCGCCCGGCCTGGTTCCGGACGGTCTCTGTTTTGTCTCAATAAAAATCAGACCAGAACAGCCGGTTTTAAAAAATTTTTATTAATTTTGGATTTGTCTCGAGGTGGCAATACTTTCCATTGGAATATCGACAGTATTTTTCATTGAGTGCTTCCCCCCACGGCAACTATACCTCACAATTTCTCACCATCACATAACTACCTAAATTATCAACCAATTCTGCTTATCGCTATGAGTACAAGAATTCTTATCAGTGCTATGCTGGCTCTATCAGCGTCAGTGTTCGCCCACGGCGCAGTGCCGGAAGGCTGGAGCGTGCAACCGAATGACGGCGACAACGTCGAGGAAATCAAGACATTCGTGGTCAAGCACACCACCGGGAAATTCGACACTTATGTCAACCGGAAGGTCGTCATCAACGGCACAGACTATGCCATCACCCAGAAGGTCACCGGGACGTATGATGACACCAACACCATCACCCTCCAGCAGGATGCCATAACGGCCGCAGGCACCTACAATGTCGTCATCCCCAAGGGGACTTTCGACTATAACTATAACTGGATGACGGATGAGGGTGACCCCAATCCCGAAATTTCCTTCACCCTGACAATCGGAGGGGGGGATGAGCCCCCGGGCCCGGAACCGGGAGAGTTCACCCCCATCGAGAATCCATATTACACCATCTCCCCCGAACAGGGAGTGGTCGGCAAAATCCACGAATTAACCGTGGAATACGAGCGGTCGGCGCTCTTCCCCGAGGGCTACGGCTCAAACAAGCCGGTGCTCGTCAATGAGGAGACAGGCCAGACCGTGGCAACATTCTCCGTCGAGGAGGGGGGAGGAATGCGCGACGTCATCCTCACCCTCCCCGAGCCTTACACTGTGCCGGGGCAATACCTGGTCAACATCCCCGACACCGGAATCTGCGGCTATGACGACGTAGACTGGCCGGCGGCCAGCTTCCGCTATGTGATCGACGGCGGGGTGACCCCGGAAGATCCCCAGGAGACAGTGTCGGCATATCCCGAATCCGGGTCGGCTGTGACTTCGCTCGGCGACATCATCCTCTTCTTCCCCAACATTGCGGAGGTCTACGCCAGCGGCCCGGCCAAAGAGAATGTGACCGTGACCCGCGACGGAAACCCGACAGACATCAAGGCCTCTTTCTATCTCAATTCCTCGACGATGGACACCGGGGAAATCGGCCTCACCCTCACTCCTCCCCTGACTGAAAGCGGAGAGTATGAGATTTATGTCCCCGCCCGCGCCCTCTCGCTGAGCGTGGCCACCTTCGACAGCCGTTACAATTATGAGTTCTCACTCAAATACACCGTGAAAGGGCCTCTTGCCGACGGCACCAAAATCAAGGTAGAGCCGCTCACCTACAAGGTTGTGTCGGGTGTAGACCGTACCCTTTCCGTCACTTTCCCCGACAAGGAGAGTGAATACAGCGGCGTGACCGCCATCCCCGCCCACGTTGAATATGAAGGGGAACAATACACCGTGGTCGAGGTCGGTTACCTGTCATTCTCAGAAGTGAAAGGCATCACCTCCATCACTATCCCGGAGACCGTCACCTCCATCGCGGGCGCGGCATTCTGGGAAAGCTCCCTCTCGGAAATCACAATCCCCTCCTCCGTGACCACCATAGGTGAGAGCGCGTTTGAGAACACCAACCTCACCGAGATTGTAATACCTGAAAGCGTCACCTCGCTCGGCAACGATGTTTTCAGCCTCTGCGCTTCGCTGGAATCTGTGACACTCAACAACAACCTCACCGCCATTCCGGCCCATATGGTGTCGGGCTGCACCTCTCTCGCCGGTATCACAATCCCCGCTACCGTCACCAAAATCGGTGAATTCGCCTTCTCGGAATGCGCCGCGCTCGAAGATGCCGCCCTCCCGGCCGGCGTCACCGAAATCGGCCGCTTCGCCTTCGCCTACACTCCCGAACTGAAACTCCTCCCCTTGCCCGAGACCGTCACCACTGTCGGCCACGGCGTCTTCTATCAGAGTGGCATTGAAGAGGCATCCCTGCCGGAAACCATCACCGTCATCCCCGACGGCATGTACCAGTGCTGCGCCAGCCTCAAGGAGTTCGAGATTTCCAACAGTGTGACCGAAATCGAGCAGGAAGCCTTCTACTGGTGCTTCGCCCTGGAAAAAATCACCTTCGGTGAGAATGTCGCCACAATCGGCAACAAGGTGTTTACCGGTGACAAGGCCCTGACGAGCGTGACAAGCCTCAACCCTGTTCCCCCTGCCGGAGCCGCGTTCGAGAGCGAAGTGTATGAGAACGCCATACTGTATGTCCCCAACGCCGCCATCGACGCCTACAAGGCGGCTGACGGCTGGAAGGAGTTCAACAACATCATCGGCCTCGGCTCAGGGGTGGATGAAATCTGGCGCCAGCCCGCATTCAGCGTGACCGTTGCAGAAGGTGGCGTCGAAGTAGTTTCCGACAAGGCTGTGGAAATCTTTGACGCAGCAGGCGTGAAGGTATATTCGGGCGCGCCCGGCACCGTCAGCCTCCCCTGCGGATTCTATGTGATTGTGTCCGGAAACGAGACCGTCAAAGTGGTTCTCTAACCATCTACGGGCCGTCAGGCCTGACAACAGACCAGGTCACTGTTCATAACTACACTTCATAAAAAGCACCCCAAAAGTTTTTAACGGACTTTTGGGGTGCTGTTCATTCTGACACACAGACTCTGACACACCGGCTCCTTTTCTGCAGCCGGACTCAGGGACGCTTCAGAAAAAGGGCCTCGGGCCGGATGAGGGCGGGATGAAGCTCCTTTACGGGAGCTACCACAAACGGACGTTCCGACGCGCGGGGATGGGGCAAAGTCAGCAGGGGGGAGTCATTGATGACCGTCTCCCACCCATCGGGGGTGTCGTTCCGCCGGGCCATGAAAATCAGGTCTATGTCAATCAGCCGGTCGCGGTAACTGCCGTCGGGGTTGCGGTGTGAAGCTGGGGAAATCCCCCTTTCGACATCCTGCAGCCTCCCCAGCAGTTCTTCGGGGGGAAGCGAGGTCTCTATCTCGACCCCGACGTTGAGAAACCTGTTGGGTGATTCGAAACCCCACGGCTCACTGACGACTATGGAGGAACGGCGCGCGTCCCCCTCGGAAAGCGCGAAAACAGCGGCGACAGCCCGCTCGATTGCCGAGCGGCTGTCGCCGATATTTGAGCCTATGTTGATATGGGCGAGCATCTGCGGATGACAGTTGATATGCTGTCTGGTGGCTGTCAGAGAGCGCGGGCCACTTCGATTTCCTCGAAGCCTTCGATGATGTCGCCGGCCTGGATGTCGTTGTAACCCTGGATGGAGAGACCGCATTCGAGACCTGCGACAACCTCCTTGGCGTCATCCTTGAATCGCTTGAGCGAGCCGAGGGCACCGGTGTAGCGCACGATACCGTCGCGGATGACACGCACCTTGTTGGTGCGCTTGATTTTTCCTTCGCGGACGAGGGCTCCGGCGATGGTGCCGACCTTGGAAATCTTGTAGGTTTCCAGAACCTCGGCGGTACCGGTGATTTCCTCTTTCAGCTCGGGAGCAAGCATACCGGCCATGGCGTCCTTGACCTCCTCGATTGCCTGGTAGATGACCGAGTAGAGGCGGATTTCCACACCTTCGCGCTCTGCCTCGCGGCGGGCGGCCTGGGAGGGACGCACCTGGAAGCCGATGATGATGGCTTCGGAGGCGGCGGCCAGGGAAACGTCGCTCTCGGAAATCTCGCCGACAGCCTTGTGGATGACGTTGACCTGGATTTCGGGAGTGGAGAGCTTGATGAGCGAGTCGCTGAGGGCCTCGATGGAGCCGTCCACGTCACCCTTGACGATGACGTTGAGCTCCTGGAAGGAACCGAGAGCCTGACGGCGGGCAACCTCGTCGAGGGTGAGTCGCTTGGAGGTGCGGGTCGAGAGCTCACGCTGGAGCTGCTGGCGCTTGGTCGCGATTTCGCGGGCCTCCTGCTCGGAGTCCATCACGGTGAATGTGTCGCCTGCGGTGGGGGCGCCGTTCAGACCGAGAATCAGGGCGGGCTCGGCGGGGCCGGCCTCCTTTATGCGCTGGTTGCGCTCGTTGAACATCGCCTTCACCTTACCGAAGTGGGTTCCGGCGAGGATGATGTCACCGACACGGAGGGTACCGTTCTGCACCAGCACCGTGGCCACATAGCCGCGGCCCTTGTCGAGCGATGACTCGATGATCGAACCGGTCGCGTTGCGGTCGGGGTTGGCCTTGAGGTCGAGCATCTCGGCCTCGAGAAGCACCTTCTCAAGCAGTTCCTCAACGCCGAGACCCTTCTTGGCGGAGATGTCCTGGCTCTGGTATTTTCCACCCCATTCCTCGACGAGGTAGTTCATGCCGGCCAGCTCCTCCTTGATTTTGTCGGGGTTGGCTGCGGGCTTGTCTATCTTGTTGATGGCAAACACGATGGGCACACCGGCGGCTGAGGCGTGGTTGATTGCCTCGACGGTCTGGGGCATCACGTCGTCATCGGCGGCGACGATGATGATACAGAGGTCGGTCACCTTCGCACCGCGGGCACGCATGGCGGTGAACGCCTCGTGACCGGGGGTGTCGAGGAAGGTGATGTGACGGCCGTCGGAGAGCTTCACGTTGTAAGCACCGATGTGCTGTGTGATACCTCCGGCCTCACCGGCGATAACGTTTGCCTTTCGGATATAGTCGAGCAGAGATGTCTTACCGTGGTCGACGTGACCCATGACGGTCACAATCGGGGGACGGGCAACGAGGTCCTCCTCGTTGTCCTCAACCTGCGAGATGGCCTCGACAACCTCGGCTGACACGAATTCGGTCTTGAAGCCGAACTCCTCGGCCACGATGTTGATTGTCTCGGCGTCGAGACGCTGGTTGATGGAGACCATCACACCGATGTTCATACATGTGCCGATTACCTTGGTGATAGGCACATCCATCATCGACGCGAGGTCATTCGCGGTCACGAACTCGGTGAGCTTCAGGGTCTTCGACTCGGCTGCAGCGGCTGCAGCGGCTGCGGCGTCACGCTCGGCGATGGCCTCGCGCTTCTCCTTGCGCCACTTCACACCCTTCTTCTGCCCCTTGTCCTTGGAGGTCAGGCGGGCCAGTACCTCCTTGACCTGCTTCTGAACATCCTCCTCGTTGACTTCGGTGTGGGGTCCGCGTTTGGGGTTGCCGGGCTTGCCGCCACGGTCGTTGCGGCGGGAGTCTCCTCCACGGCCGCGTCCACCGCCGCCGTTGCCGCCATTGCCGCCGTTGCCGCCGGGCTGGTTGCCCTGCTTCTCGATGTCGATTTTCTCCTTGGTGCCGATGCGCTTGCGCTTCTTGCGGTCGCCGTCAGCACCTGCGCCGCCACCCTGCGCGCCCTGCTGCTTGGCGATGCGCTCGTTGCGGCGCTCCTCCTTGCTTTTCTTGCGGGGACGTGTAGACTGGTTGATGGCCGACAGGTCGATTTTGCCCACGACATTGATTGTCGGACGGTTCTGGGGAAGTCCTACGGTGAAGATTTCCTCCTTGTCTTCTTTCTTTTCAGTCTGAGCCGGAGTTTCGGCCACTGGAGCGGCGGGAGCCTTGGGGGCTTCGGCTGCTTTCTTCTCCTGGGGGGCAGGAGCGGGGGATTGCTTCATTGCAGGTTCCTCTTTCTTTTCAACTGTTTTTGCGGGGGCCGCAGGAGCCGGAGCCGGCGACACCTCGGCTTTCACCTCTGCCTTTTCAGGCGCGGGGGCCTCGGCCTTCACCTCGACGGGGGCTTTCACCTCCTCGACGGCTTCGGGAGCCACGGGGGTCACAGCCTCCTTCCCGGCGGCTTTCACTTCGGGGGTCTTCTCAACGGGAGCCTCTACGGTGGCGGGAGCTTTGGGTTCCTCCTGGGCCACGGGGGCGGCCGGCTCGGAATGCCTTATGGGATTTCCGTGCTTGTCGAGTTCGATTTTGCCGAGGATTTTCGGCTTGTTTATCTCAGACGAGAGCTTGATTTCATCAACGGGCCTGGCGGCAGGCTTTGTCTTCTCGCGCTGCTGCATCCTCTCTGACGAGAACTGCTCCGACTTTGTCTTCTGGTCTTTGTCGTTTTTGAATTCCTTCACTAAAAGGTCGACGACTTCATCCTCGATACGGGCGTTGGGGTTGTCGTCTATGGTGATGTTCTTACCGCGCAGAAAATCCACCACCGTGGGGAGGGCCACGTTGAGGTCTTTCGCTACTTTGCTTATCTTAGTTCTCGCCATTGAGTGGGTTTAAATTATCTAATCTGTTGGATTTGGAGAGATTGGCCGACGGAAGAGAGATGAGTGGGTCTATGTCCCCGCAGGGACCAAGCCCGGCTCACTTGGTTTCCTCGTCTGAGGGGGTGTCGGCCTCATCCTGGGCCGGGGCGGCGTCGGCAGCCTCGGCCAGGTCTTCGGCGGGATGTTCCTCGGCGCATGTTGCCTCTTCGGCAGCGGCCTCTCCTGCGGGAGCGGCGTCTGCAGCCTCGGCTGCGGCGTCGGCGGAGTCTTCCTCAAACTCTGCCCTGAGGATGTCGAGCACATTGTCGACGGTCTCCTCTTCAAGGTCGGCGCGGCGGATAAGGTCCTCGCGGGGTGTGTTGAGGACGCTCTTGGCGGTCACGCAGCCCATATCCTTGAGGGCGTCGATTACCCATTCGTCAATCTCATCCTTGAACTCGTCGAGGTAGATGTCCTCCTCGTAGACTTCGTCGGTGTCGCGGTAAACGTCGATGACGAAACCGGTAAGCATGGAGGCCAGCTTGATGTTGAGGCCCTGCTTTCCGATAGCGAGCGACACCTGGTCGGGCTTGAGGAATACCTCGGCCTTCTTCTCCTCCTCGTCGAGGCGTATCGAAGACACCTTGGCGGGTGAGAGGGCGCGCTGGATGAAGAGCGAGGGGTTGGTGGTGAAGGGGATGACGTCGATGTTCTCGTTGCGCAGCTCGCGGACGATGCCGTGGATACGCGAGCCCTTCACGCCGACACATGCGCCGACCGGGTCGATACGGTCGTCGAAGCTCTCGACGGCGATTTTGGCGCGTTCACCCGGGATGCGGGCAACGGCGCGTATGCTGATCAGGCCGTCATGGATTTCGGGCACTTCCAGCTCGAAGAGACGACGCAGGAAGTTCTCGTTGGTACGGGAGACGGTGATTTTGGGGTTGTTGTTGTTGTTGTCCACGTTGGCGATGACGGCGCGGATGGTCTCACCCTTGCGGAAGAAGTCGCCGGGGATGGCCTGGTTCTTGGGCAGGAGCAGCTCATTCTTCTCGTCGTCGAGCAGCAGGGTCTCGCGCGACCATGTCTGGTAGACCTCGCCGGTTACGAGCTCCCCTTCGAGGTCTTTGAACTTCTCGTAGATGGCCTCCTTCTGGAGTTCGAGAATCTTGGACTGGAGGGTCTGACGGAGGGTGAGGATGGCGCGGCGGCCGAAGTCGGCGAAGATGATTTCCTTGGTGTGCTCCTCGCCGATTTCCACCTCGGGGTCGTTGTCGGCGCGTGCTTCGGTGAGGGAAATCTGGAGGTTGGGGTTTGAGACCTCCCCGTCGGGTACGACTTCGAGGTTCTGGAAGATCTGGACATCCCCCTTGTCGGGGTTCATGATGACGTCGAGGTTCTCGTCGGTGCCGAACATTTTCGCAAGCACGTTGCGGAATGATTCCTCCAGCACGCTTATCATGGTTGTCTTGTCGATGTTCTTCAGTTCCTTAAACTCGGCAAAGCTCTCCACCATGTTTGGTGTTTCCTCTTTTTTGGCCATAATGGGACAGTTATATCAGTATTATGTTGTTATTCGGAATATGTTGTGAACCCGGAAATCCTCCTGCGGGAGGGGTTCCGGGATGTTACTCTTATTTGAAGCGCAGCAGGTAGTTGGCCTTCTTGACATTGGCGAAGGGTATCTCCTCACGCTTGTCGACGAGCTTGGGGCGTTTCTCCCCGGGGAGCTTCTCCTTGACCTGGTACTCGATGGTGAAGCTTTCGTCGGCGAGGGCGGCGAGGGTGGCGGCGAGCTTGCGGCCGTCGTTGGTCAGCAGCTCTATCTCGTTGCCGAGGTTCTTCTCCCACTGCCCCCTGACTTTGAAGGGGGCTGTCAGGCCGGCCGAACCGACTTCGAGGTCGTAGTCTTCAAGCTCTGCCGGGAGCAGTTCCTCGATCTTGCGGGTGAGGGCCGAGCAGGTGTCTATGTCGAGGTTTCCGGGGGAATCTATCTCGACGGCTATCGACTTGTCTGCCGACACGGTGACATCTACGATGAACAGGCCGGTGTCTTTGATGGCCTCTTCCACTGCGGAAACTACTGTCTGTCTGTCAATCATCGGTTGTTGTTTTATTTTTCAGCCTGGCGCAAAACGAAATGGAGGAAGCCCGCGGGCCTCCTCCGATAACCATCTGCAAAGTTACGCATTCTCGGGCGTTTCTCCAACTTTTTTCCCGCCCGATGTGTCGGCTGTGGCCGAAGATGCGTCAGTTTTAACGTTATGCCTATCAATATTAAGCATATTTAACACACTTCGGCTTTTCAATATGAGGCTGGAGAGGTAGACCGTGAAGAGAGGGAACATCACAATGCCCATCAGCGACAGCACCACCGCGAGCAGTTTCCCGGCGAGGGTGACGGGGTTGAGCGAGCTACCGAGGGTCGTGGCTTCGAGGCTGCACCACCAGAAGGCGTCCCAGTAGCTGGTGACCCCGGGGTTGACCGGCTGTTCCCGCTCGTAGAATATCAGTCCGGCGAAATACACCGTCAGCAGCATTATCGACAGGTAGCTGACAAAGATGCCGGTTATCCGGTTGGAGGCTATGTAGTTGAGGACGATGGCGAGGGCGAGGGCGCCGCGCGCCAGCGGGAGGAAGCGGGCGAAGTAGAGGGCGTCGGGGGTAAGCTGTATCTGGTAGGCGTCGATGATGTTGAGAAAGGGTATCGACATCAGCAGGAAGAACCACCGCGACCTGAAGTAGCTGCCGCGGCTCCCTTTAGGGGTCAGCCACAGCTCGACGAAGAAGTCGGCGATGAAGACCACACAGACAAACAGCTGGAATGTCATGTAGACGTTGTTGTCGAGGAAGGGGATGTTGTTGAAGGTGTCGTATGATATGAACGCGATGAGAGCCACCGACAATATCAGTATGACGGCGTGGAACACATCGAGTATGATTTTTCGCGCGTGGGGTGACAGCCTGTGACGGGGGGCGCGCCGGAGTGTGGTCTTTTCCATATCTTTCATCCCTCTTTTCTACTATAGAAACAACAGCGGCGGCGCGATGGTTTCATCCGTCGCGCCGCCGCTGTTTGTTTTTCCGTCTCACCGGCCTGTCAGAGCATCAGCCTGTAGACCGCCATCGTGTCGACCGGCTGGAGGGGATAGTAGGGGCCGAAGGGTGTCCCCTTGTTCTCATGGAACTTGCGCGTGAGGGTGGCGAAGTCCGGGTCGGGGATTCCGAGTTCACCGAGCGTGAGCGGCAATCCTATCGACTTGAAGAATGCGCGCAGGGCGTCGACAGCCTTGAGCGCGGCAGCCTTGTCGTCATCCTCGACCACCCCGAACACGCGGCGGCCGAGCTGGGCCACCTTCTCCGGGCGGTGGGAAGCCATGAATGTCATCCAGGCGGGGAACACCACGGCGAGGCCGGAGCCATGGGTGACCCCGTAGAGGGCCGACAGCTCGTGCTCAAGTCCGTGGGAAGTCCAGTCCTCGCGCCGCCCGCACCCGCAGACGCCGTTGTGGGCCAATGTTCCGGCCCACATTATGTTGGCCCTGGCCTGGTAGTCGTCGGGCCTGGCCATCACCTTGGGGGCCTCGTTTATGATTGCCATCAGCACACCCTCGGCCACACGGTCGGTGGTCTCGACCTCCTCGGTCGGGGAGAAATACCGCTCAAGTATGTGGGCCATCATATCGGCCACCCCGGCTGCGGTCTGTTCGGGGGGAAGGGTGAATGTAAGCTCAGGATTGAGTATGGCGAACTTCGGACGGAGGGCGAAGTCGGTGCGGAGGCTGATTTTGCGCAGGCCGTCAATCTTGGTGATGACCGAGTTGCCGCTCCCCTCGCTTCCGGCGGCGGGGATAGTCAGCACCACCCCCACGGGGAGGGCCTTCTCCATCACAGCCTTTCCGGCCCAGAAGTCCCAGAAGTCGCCGTCATAGCACGCGCCTCCGGCGATGGCCTTGGCTGTGTCGATGACAGAGCCGCCTCCGACAGCGAGGATGCCGTCGACACCGTTTTCACGCGCGAGGGTGATACCCTCGTAGACGCGGTCGTCGGTGGGGTTGGGCTTTATGCCGGTCAGCTCGAGATAGTCCACGCCGGCTTGGGCGAGGGAGTCGAAAACCCGGCCGAGGAGGCCGCTTTTCCGGGCGGAGGAACCGCCGCTGACCACCAGCACTTTCCGGCAGCCGGTTGCTGCCATCATCTTGCCGGTCTCCTTCTCGGTGTCGCGGCCGAAAATGTAGCGCGTCGGGGCGCAATAGGTGAAGTTGTCCATATTACAGGTTTGGGTTCGTTGTCGTGAACAGTCGCGCGGCAGGGTCAGAGGATTGGCTCCACCGGCCCTTCGCGCAGTATCTCCGGTGATGAGGATTCAAGGAGCGAGACCACGGCCGATGGGGCGGAATTCCCCTCCCCGCCGTCGACGATGGCGTCTACCGCCCCGGTGTAATGGAGGCTGATGGCGGAGGGCTGGCAGAGGTCTTCCGGGTCGGCGTCCTCCCAATCGATGGTGGTGGTCAGCAACGGGTTGCCAAGCGCGTCGGCCAGGTGTCGGGCGATATCGTTGTCGGGGACACGCACACCAACCTCCTTGCGCCCCTTGAAGGCCTTGGACAGGCGGGAGGAGGCGGGAAGGATGAAGGTGAAAGGCCCTGGGAGGTTGGCTTTCATCAGCCGGAACGCCTCATTGTCGATACGGGCGTACTCGCTCGCCTGGGATATGTCGGAACAGACTATCGCGAGACGCTGCTTGTCGGGATTGATGCCCTTGAGACGGCAGACCCGCTCGACGGCGCGGTTGTTTAGCGCGTCGCATCCGACGGCATAGAGGGTGTCGGTGGGATAGATGATGACCGCACCTCGGCGCAGCATCTCCACAATCTCCTCCACATACCGGTCGTTGATGCTGGAGGCATACATCTTGTAGGTTTTCATGGCGGGAATCGGTGTTGTCGGTTCGTAGGTGGAGGGGGAGTCAGATGACGCGGCATTTCAGCCCCATGGCGGTCAGCTCGGCGGCCACCTCCCGGCGTTTGTCC
The DNA here is from genome assembly GCA_947177635.1 of uncultured Porphyromonadaceae bacterium. GTDB lineage: Bacteria > Bacteroidota > Bacteroidia > Bacteroidales > Muribaculaceae > UBA7173. The sequence continues at coordinate 15,886 of CAMWVQ010000025.1, forward strand.
CCCTGGATGAGAATTTCGCCGCCACGGGATGAGCCTCCGGTGCCGAGGCGTTGCCTGAGCCGCCGGGCGATATCCTCAACCTGCTCGTCGCCGACGGTGAAGCCTGCCACGATTGTGGCCGCCTTCCCTTTTCGCCCTTTCTTGTCAAGGAGAATGTCGAGACGGGCCTTCTCCACCGGGGCGGCGGGGGTGGCGTCGGCGACAGCCTCCGGAGTCTCCTCCCCCTGGGGGAGGTTGGCCTTCAGGGCCTCAAGTGATGACATCCAGTCCATAGTCAGGTCAAGGTTGGAAGTTGTTGTGAATCGAATCCTCGGCCGACCCCTCGGCTGAGAGGTCAGGGGGGAAGTCTATCGACCCGCTGATGCGGGTCAGCATCACGAAATGCGGCACATCCTCGGGCGAGAGGGTGGAGATGAAGCCTCTCAGGGAGTCGGCAGACAATTTCCACGCCTGGCGCACACACTGGGTTGCGTCGGCGATGTTCTCGTCGGTCTTCTCCCCCTCGGGGAGTTTCATCAGCACCACAGCCATCCTCCCGAGCTGCCGCTCGTCGAGTTTGTCGAAATCCTCGGCCATCAGGGCCGTGCATATCGAGGCCGCGCGGTCGGGTTCACCTTGGGCAAGCGCCTGTTCGGCCTCGGCGACCGAGGCTTCCAGGTTTTCCGAGGAGTCACGGCCTCCACACGCGGCGAGAGACAGCGACATCACCAGGACGGCAAGCGGCAATAATAATCTTTTTGTGAAAACAGAAGTCATAAGCGAGGGATTGCGGAAACAAAGGTAGTAGACAGGAAAGGGGGCAAGCGGAATCAGTCCATACGCCTGTGGTAGTCATATGTTATTCCTTGCCGTTGTATCGAGAGGGTCGACTCGTTGAAGTCTTTGATCGGATAAGCCACCCTCCGGGCAACATGCCCCACAAGGCCGGGATCGCCATCCTCGATGGTGATGGAGGTGGAATCGCTCTCTATGATGAGGGAGTCGCTTTCGACCTTCCACACCCCGGTGACGCTGTAAGTGATGTCGCCGGGACGTATGGCCCTCAGCACCGACGTCCGGTCGGCGTTCAGCTCTATCAGCGGGTTCGTGTCGGAAAGCGCCGGAATGTAATACTTGCCGACCATCTTCTCCTCCTGCTCGCTCAGTCCGCCGCAAGCAGCCAGCAGTGACATCAGCGGGAAAAGAAGTGCCAAGGAAATAATCCTTACGCTAAACCCTATCGGTGATTCCTTCTTTATCATATGGTAGATTTATTCTTAATCTTACGTTGCAAAGATACTATCAACTATCAAAATCACCAAAATAAATCACATTATTTTATTGAATTTCTGCGCACACAATACCACATCAGGCTCTCTCACAAAATCTTCACTGTAGGATTTATTTTCGTCACAACCTTGACAAATGCATCCTGTCTGACCGGGGAAATCACAACTGAATTTCCTCCTTCGAATGTCAGCAATAGTCGGTTCAGCGAAGCTGCCGGAGCAGCAATTGCAGAATGAGTCTTAGCAATTGTCCTCAACCTGTCAAGTGGGTATTCTTGCTTGAGAATAAAGCAACAACGCACCGTCAGGACAGTGTCTGCGATTTGATAAGTTATCGAAAATAAAGGCAGTATAGATGCCACTATCAGAATTCCCAACACTAACCCGACAATCCAAGAAGTATCGTCATAAACAACACCCAAAACCACGGGTAACAAACCGACCGTTACCGCCAACGATGGTAGCCACCAATCTATTTTAGAACGAAACTTAATCATCCGACTTCTTGTTTCCCTTTTCCTCTATGGCTTTATTGACATTTAGCACTACCAGCCTTTCAAATTCAATTCTATTCATTTTTGTCAATTGCTGCGAATACATTTTACACAATTCATCTATTCCATCTTGCACTATTCCATCCAATTCATCATCCTCTATCTGAAAATTTGGATCATCAATAGAATAGTTCTTGGGAATATAGATATCCACATGGTGAGTAAGCTGGGTCTCGTCTGGGTTATTTCCACCGCCCCCACCTCCTTGCCCTCCATCATCTTCACCTCCGGAGCTAACTTTTGTATTGACGGCAAGAAATGCCCAGGCTCCAACTGTCATACTTACAAGCACATTTACACTTGCTAAGACAGTATAGGCCACGCTTACAAAAGATATTCCCACCACAGCCACATATATACCTGCAATTACTGCAGCTAGAACGAGTTGGGGAGCTATAGCATCTGGCACATCTATCAATCCGACTGATTGTAAAACCAACTGTTTCTCATTTCCAGAAAGCAACTCAAAATGACCGGTATCATATGTCGGCATAAGCCCCTTATCTGACATCAATTTCATATATCCCCTAACATCCTTTCTATTTAATGCATCTGCTATATCATCATCAGCTAACGCCTCAATTATTAATTTCAATTCTGCTTGGGGCAAAGTTATATCTTGCGAGATGGTTGGCCTCTGGATATATATATCTGGAGTCGCAGCTACTTTTTTTGCAAACAATCTATCTGACATCATCCGCTCTGCCAACTTCGAAAGATATATTAAATAAGCCTCATCCTCTAATGTCAAATCAAATCCTACTTGGCCTTCACAAATGTTTAATGCATAGTTATGACTTTTATCCACTTCTATGCTACTATCTAAAGGCCAATCAGAATGGCAGGACGCAAAAAGCAAATTTCCACTTACCGTCCAATTCACAATTCGAGTAAATTTTCTTCCTGGCTCTTTCATAATAGCATACGTTTATTGGTTTCAATCAAACAATTATACCTAAACAACACAGAGGCAACCACTTCTCTATAATATGACTCAAGAATAGAATAATAATTTGGATTTGTATATATACACGCACAATAAAAACAATTGTGCGAAAATAAATATAGCTCCGGAATTTTTTTATTAATTTTAGATTGGATAAACAACAATATCTTATATGGTCCATCCACAAATAGCCAAATCCTTAAGAAGTTTTTTAAGTTTTTACTATAAAGAGTGGTAATTTCACAATTTGACAAATTTCCCAAATTCATCTGTGGTATATATTTCACAGGTAATCCACAGCATGACATAAGATTGTTTTCTGGAGACACCACCGGACCAGCGAATAAATTTGTACATCTATCAAACAGGTTTATCGGAAATCTACTTGGCAACGGCGGAATACAGGAAATTCCCTCCTCCGTAAAAGGCATCCAAACACCTTGAATTATGGAAAAATTCGGGTTATTGTGTATCAGTCTAGCAATTTCTGGATTTTCAAATATTTCTGATATTTTAAACTCTGCATCAGGATGAGTTTCTACGTTAATCGCAGTTTTTATTGAAAACAAGAGAGATGTTTTTATTGCCGTTACTATATTTTTCAATGGAACATATTGTAAGTGTTCATCTCCAGTACTATAATTTATTTCATCCAATCCTACTTCTTTAAATTTTTTAAGTATAAGAGTCGCCTGTCTCAAAGAAGTTGCCCAAAAGCAATTTGTAACTATTCTAACGGCGAGATGCATTTGTTTCGCAAAATCACACAATTCTAACATTTTTGGTATGTTCATAAAACATTCCCCTCCCGTAAATATGACTAGTCTAATTGAAGGCCATTGCGTAACAGCAGAAACGATATGGCGTTTTATTATTTCACTAGAAAGCCAACAATCATTTCGTGGATTACATTCAAAACAACAATTAGGACAAGCCGCAGTACACTTGTTCGTTACAATGAACGAAATTGTCGTTGGAGCTGGGTATGTGATTGCCTGATTCATATATTTGACACCCTCTGGCACAAATATACAAATTTTTCATTCATATTTCAAAATTTTACACACACTTTTTTTCAGTCGGCCATCATACGGAGGATGGCGAGGGAGGGAGGCTCCCCGATCGACGGGTAATGGGTCTGGTAGTAGAGGAGGATGCGGTCGAGGATGGTGTTGCGCTCGAAACGGGTCAGCCTGTAACGCCCGAGGTTGCGGAAACTCATACGCCCCAGGCGGCTTGCCGCCTCCGATTCCCCCGGGGGGAGGAAATTGCGGTGGGTGGGGGGCAAACGCCTGAATATCCCGTCGGCGAGGTCAAGCACCCCCCCGGGGAGGTATGTGGGCCAGTCAGGCTCTATCCCCAGGAAGCGCGTGAGACGCAACAGGAAGCAGATATGGAAGTTGAGCAGCCCGTCACCGGCGAGGGCCATACCCTTTCGGGTGTCGGAGAGCCTCACGAGCGCATCGTCGATGAAGTCAAAGAGCAGGGGGTCAGACATCGGCTCCTTGAGCAGTGACGACAGGAAGTCAGCGATGAAAAGTGCAATCGTGGAGCGCAGCGGGTCGGCCACGGGGGGGAAGATTACCGCCTTCACATCCCGCATGGAGTGGATGTCGCGCCCGGGACGGAGGTCGGCCACACACTCAAACCGCCCCATCGGCATCAGCAATGCCCTCAGACGGGCGGCCGCACGTCCTGTTCCCGCCGGGACAAGGAACGACAGGCGTCCGCCCTGGCGGGTGTAGGCCGTCAGTATTGAGTTGCGGTCGGAGTAACGGACAGTGCGCAGGGCTATGCAGTCGAGGGGTTTGTACACCTTAATATAAATTAAACCGGGGGCGGATGGTTCGTAAAACGCCGCAAATTTAACTAAAAAACCTTAAACGCGAACTTTTTTGCCTGAAAATTTGGTCACTTCAGAAAAAGAGATTAACTTTGCAGTCGCAAAATGCCTCCGGACTCTACCCGGGCAGTTGCACAGGCCGGCCCATTCGTCTATCGGCTAGGACGCAAGATTTTCATTCTTGAAAGAGGAGTTCGATTCTCCTATGGGCTACTAATAACAAGAAAACAAAGAAGAAAAAGCATAACAAAAAATGGCAAACCATAAATCTGCTTTAAAACGTATTCGCCAGACCGAGAGCCGTCGCCTTCGCAACCGTTACTACGCAAAGACCGCCCGCAACGCCGTGCGTCGTCTTCGCGCTATGACCGACAAGGCTGCCGCTCAGGAAGCTTATCCCAAGATTGTCGCCATGCTTGACCGTATGGCCTCCAAAAAGACCATCTCGAAGAACAAGGCTTCCAACCTCAAGAGCAAGCTGGCGCTCCACATCAACAAGCTCGGCTAATCGGGCTGTTGACCGACGAATGCAGCGGAGCCTCTCCGCGTAGCATTCCACCAGACAGAGACCAAGGCCGAAAGGCCACGTCAACATATATTCTCGTAATTAGTACCAGATTCTCCGGCTTGCGAAAGCAGGAGAGTTTACCGGGGCCCATTCGTCTATCGGCTAGGACGCAAGATTTTCATTCTTGAAAGAGGAGTTCGATTCTCCTATGGGCTACACGACAACGGCGACCGAGTTTCACTCGGTTGCCGTTGCTGTTTTTATGCAGATTCCGCGGATTTTCCCCCATTCGTCACGAAAAAGGCTCACGCAGATTCCGCAGATACGCAGATTTACCGCAGATAAAAAGGAATAAAACAGATTCCACGCAGAGACTTTCTGATTTCGCCGATTAAAGCAGATAAAACGGATTAAATAGATTAAATAGATTAAACGGATTTCACGCGGATGCTTCCAGATGCCGCCGATTAAAAAGAAGGTCTCACAGATTCCACAGATTCACACAGATGCCATCCGGATGGAAGTTCGTTCCGGATGGCATCTGTGTGAATCTGTGGAATCTGTGAGACCCCTTTGATACTTTATAGAGGAATTGAATTCTCCAATCTCGTTAATTTGTTTGCTCTTTTTATCTACTTTTATCCGCGTGAAATCTGTTTAATCTATTTAATCTGTTTAATCCGTTTTTTCCGTTTTATCTGCTTTAATCGGCGAAATCAGAAAGTCTCTGCGTGGAATCTGTTTTATTCCTTTTTATCTGCGGTAAATCTGCGTATCTGCGTAATCTGCGTGAGACGGGCGCGTGAGAGGCCGGGGATCAGCGGAGGGTGAGGGGGATGAAGTGGGTGGAGTCGTAGCGGGGAAGGGCCATCAGCTGCACAGTGGCGATGCGGGCGTAGGGGGAGTTTGAGCCGTCGCCGACTGTGGCTCCTGCCGAGGTGAGGGCTTCTTCGACGGCAGCGAGGGCGATTTCAGGGGTGTTGTTGTCTTTGCTCAGATGGCAGAGGAAGATGTTGCGCAAGGAGGGTGTGTAGATTTCCTTGAGGTAACGGGCTGTCACTGCGTTGTCGAGATGGCCTGTGACCGAACGGATGCGTCCTTTGAGATATTCGGGATAGCTGCCTGCGGCGAGCATCGCTTCGTCGTAGTTGGCTTCTATCATCAGGTAGTTGGCCTGACGCATATAATAGTCGGCGCGTTCAGAGATACATCCAAGGTCTGTGGCTACCGCCATTTTGTGGAAACCACGGGTTATGAAGAAACCGCAGTTGTCGGTGCCGTCGTGCATCACCTCAAAAGCCGTGACGGTGAAATTCCCGATCTGGAAGGGATGCTCCTTGTAGATGGGACGGTGGTAGTCTTTGATGCGGTTGGAGATGTTGTGGCGGCGCAGCATGCCGTTAAGCGTGCGTGGAGTGCAGTAGACGGCCATATGGGTGCGCTTGCGTATCAGCTTGTAGACGAATCTCACATGGTCGGAGTGGTCGTGGGTCAGGACTATGCCTTTTATCGACTCCATCTTTATGCCGTGGCGGCGCAGTTCGGTGATGACGGTGGTGTCGTCAACACCGGCGTCGATGAGGAAGCCCTCCTCTCCGTCGCCTATGTAGGCACAGTTGCCCGAACTGCCCGAGCCGAACGATATGAAGTTGAGACGGTCGATTGTCGAGGCAACTTCAAGGGGGGAGAAATCATCGGCGCCGAACATGTCGTCGAGGCGGCGGCGTTCGCCGTGGGTCTTCGCCCGCAGGTTCGCCTCACGGCGCACAGCCCGCTCAATCACCGGGTGGGTAGGCAACGGCTCGACGCCGGGGAAAAGCACCGGGCTTTCCAGGTCGTCGAACAATCCGGGGAGGGAGTCGCTGCATCCGGGGCGTTTCTTGTAGCGGGCCATGGTTACAGTCAGGTTAAAACAGGAGGAATATGGCTGGTATCTTGTCGAAATCGAGGGTCTCCTTGCTCCAACGCGACAGGGGCTTGGTCACAATCCTCTCTTTCTCCCCAGTGAGGTCTGAGGCCACACAGAGCAGCCTGTCGCCGGGGAGGGTGGCCGCAAGTTCGGCGATAAGGCGATTGTTGCGGTAAGGGGTCTCGATGAATATCTGGGTCTGGCGCTCTTTGACGATTCGGCGCTCCATCTCCTTGAGTTTCGCGCCGCGCTGGGGCTGATGAATCGGCAGGTAGCCGTTGAAGGCGAAGCTCTGGCCGTTGAATCCCGAACCCATCAGGGCCAGCAGGATGCTCGACGGGCCGACAAGCGGCACCACCTTGAGTCCGCGGCGCTGGGCAACGGCCACGAGGTCGGCCCCCGGGTCGGCGACGGCAGGGCATCCGGCTTCGGATATGACACCCATCGGCATCCCCTGCTCAAGGGGGCGCAGCATGGCCGGCACATCCTCGGGAGCGGTGTGTTCGTCGAGAACCGTGAACTCGATGAGGTCTATGTCGATGTCGCGGTCACACTTCTTGAGGAATCGGCGCGCCGAACGCACATTCTCCACCACGAAATGACGGATTTCCCTCAGCGGCCCGATGTTATAAGGGGGCAACGACCGCCCTACGGGGGCGTCGTTGTCGAGCGGCACGGGAAACAGATAGAGCGCGGGGGTGACCATCAGAGCGACTTGACGTGTTGGGCGAAAGCGTGCATCTTGATGGCGGCTTCGGCTGCTTCGGCTCCTTTGTCGCCCAGCGGGCCTCCGGCACGGTCGAGGGCGTCCTGCTCGTTGTCGACGGTCAGCACCCCGAAGATTACGGGGATGTCACAGTCGGCGTTGAGGGCGGTCACACCTTGGGTGACGCTCTGGCAGACGTAATCGAAGTGGGGGGTGCCGCCGCGTATCACGCAGCCGAAGACAATCACCGCGTCATAGAGCGATGACTCGATGAGCTGAGAGGCGGCGAATGTCAGCTCGACAGCTCCGGGGACGGCGTAGCAGTCCACCTGGTCGTCGGCGAAGCCTTCTGCCTTGAAAACCTCCATCGCCCCACGGGTGAGGCGCGAAGTGATGTGGCCGTTCCATTCCGCGGCCACAATGGCCACGCGCATATTGTCTACTTTGGGGAGCGCACCCTTGGGGGCGGCTCCGGCCAGGGATGTTGACATAGTCTGTTGTTTTAAGAGTTTCAGGTATGGAGAGGAGGAGCGGGTCATTTCCCTTGGGAACGGGCGGCGTGGCCCAGGTAACCGCCGTGATGGCGCAGGGCATACTGCTGCACGGTGAATCCGGTCTCTTTCATGACGTTCACCACCAGCACGTCGCCGATGACGGTCATCATGGTGGTGGAGGTGGTGGGGGTCAGGCCGAGGGGACAGACCTCAGGCGCGCCTCCGGTGAAGAGGGTCGCGTCGGCCATCTCGGCCAGTGGGCTGTCGGCGTTGCCGGTAATCACGATGATGGGTATTTCCGGAATCAGCCTGCGGGCGAGGTCGACCAGCTCCACAATCTCGCGGGTCTTTCCTGAATTGGAAATCAGCAGCATCACGTCGTTGGCCTGCAGGATTCCGAGGTCACCGTGCTGCGCTTCTGCGGGGTGGAGGTTGACGGCGGGGATGCCTGTCGAGCAGAAGGTGGTCGCGATGTTCATCGCTATCTGCCCGGCCTTCCCCATGCCTGAGGTGACGAGCTTGCCCCCCTTGCGGGCCACATGGTCGACAATAAGCCGGACGGCGCGGGGATAGTCGTCCGTGACCGGTATGTTCTCTATGGCGCGGCTCTCTGCGAGCAAAATCCCGCGCATCGATTCTTTTATATCCATCGTCTGGGAAAAACAGGTATTGCAAGCCACCGGATGGCCCGTGGCTTCTGAATACAAAGTTAACTTATTCCTGTCGATTTTCAAAATTTAAAAGCGCCTTTACCCATTTGTCAGGCACGGGGATGCCTGTGGCGGTGCGGGGGTCGAATCCGGCCATGACGGTCTGGGCCACGCACTTCACGTCGCCTGTCTGCAGATTGTAGATGCGCTGCTCCAGTATGAAGCTGTGAACCGACATCTTCCCGACAGCGGTGGCCACTGTCAGCGGCTCCTCGAAATAGGCCGGAGAGAAGAAGCTGGCGTTGATGTTGACCACCACCACAGTGGCGTCATGCCAGTCGACCGCCCCCCCCAGGACAGCCTCGAAATACCTGACCTTGGCCAGGTCGAGGAGCTGGAGGTAGACAGAGTTGTTGACATGGCCGAAGACATCCACATCATTGAAACGCAGCTGCGCCTCCAGCGCGTGGTGGAAGGGGGCTGCCGGTTGCGGCACTTTCGGGTTCGGGCAGGCTGGAATCTCTATCTGATTCATATTCAATCGTCAATATAATGATTCAATAAAAACGTATCGACTTTATCACTTCACGTCCGAGGATGTCGTTGATTGATTTGGCGATGGCCTCGCGGCGGAATGACAGCTCGCTTTTGAGCGGGCCTGAGGAGAGATGGACATGCAGCACCCCGCCGGAGACATAGCGGCGGATGGTGTAGCGGTTGACACCGGGGCCGACGACATCCGCCCACAGCGATGCCGCCCTCATCGCGAGCATGTCATCCTTGCGGGCCGAGGAGTCCATCACCCGGTCTATTATCTCGCGCAGCGACATCGGTTCGGTTCTTTTCATAGGGCAGCCGGGGTGTCGAGAGGTTTGAAATTTCCGTTTTCAACGAGCCAGGAGCGGTGGTCGCCGGCCCCTGTGCGCGACATGATGTTGTCAAGATGCCCGCGGTTGGTGTCGGTGATGAAAATCTGGCCGAAGCCGTCGCCGGAGACAACCTCAACGAGCCGCTCCACCCTTCCGGCGTCGAGACGGTCGAAGACATCGTCGAGCAGCATCAGGGGCTTCATGCCCGACGCCTTCTCGAGGAAACTGTACTGGGCCAGGCGCAGGGCGAGGGTGTAGGTCTTGCATTGCCCCTGAGAGGCGACACGTCGAACAGGCATGCCGTTGAGCGACAGTTCAAGGTCGTCGCGGTGGGGCCCGACGGAGGTATGGCCCACCATCTCGTCATGTCGCCGCGCCGAGTCGAGCATCACCCCGAATCCACGCGGTTCGGCGGCAAGATGGCTCCGCAATGCCACGGCCGGCTCCTCCCCGTCGGCGGCAATCGCGCCGTAGCGGCTCGCGAAGATGCCGGTCAGTTCTGCCACCCATTTACCGCGGGCGGCGGTTATGTATATGGCGGCGCGCTCCATGGCCATCTCCACCGAGAGGTAGAGCGCGGGGTCGGCGCAATGGTCGCGCAACAGCTTGTTGCGCTGCTGCAGGGCGCGGGTGTATCGTATAAGGTGGTCGAGGTAGACCGGATCGGCCTGGGAAATCACCATATCCATCAGGCGGCGGCGTTCCTCCCCGGTGCCTGTGACCAGGTCGCTGTCGGATGGGGAGGCGATGACCAGCGGGAAAGCGCCGATATGGGTGCTGAGGCGTTCATACTCCTTGCCCGAACGTTTGAAGCTCTTCCTTTTCCCGGGCTGCAGCCCGAGGGTCAGCTCCTCGTCGAGACCGCGCCTCAGGTAACAGCCCCTGAGGGTGGCGAACCCCTCCCCTCTCCTGACCAGCTGCATGTCGGCAAGACCTGAGAAGCTTTTACAGAAGCTCAGGTAGTATATCGCATCGAGGAGGTTGCTTTTCCCCATGCCGTTATCCCCCAGGAAGCAGTTGACCTTCGGAGAGAACTCCAGGCGCGCCTCGGGGATGTTTTTGAAGTTTGTTATCGCTAATCTGTTGAGCAGCACGGGAAATACAGGTTTATATGATTAAGCCGGAGATAATGATGTCAGCTGACAGCGGGGGTGAAGTCAATCACACTGGCAATGAGCAGGGCGACAACGAACAGCAGCATCAGCATTGCCGTCATGCCGAGAACAGGATTCAGGCGGCGTCCCTCGTTTGCCCGCAGATGACGCCAGAGGCAGACATGGGCAATAAGGTAAAGCGCAGGGAAAACCAAAGTCACGGTTCCGGCTGAGAGCCACATACCCAATGTCAGGGCGACGGCTATGAAACCGTCAAGGAGGTAAGCCCAGGCGACGGCATTGCGGCCGAAAACGACGGCGGTGGTCAGCTTGTTTACCGCCAGGTCATCGTCGTGGTCGCGGTAATTATTGACAATCAATATGTTGGCCGACATCAGCCCCACGGCCAGTCCGGCGGCGAAGTCGTCATATGAGAAATATCCGGTCTGGAGATAGAAGGTGAAGCCCACGGGGATAAGCCCGTAGAACACCACGACGGCGATTTCTCCCAAGGCATTGCGCGACAGGGGGAAAGGCCCGGCTGAGTAGCTGAGGGCTCCGATGAGGATGAATATTCCGGCCAGCACGAGCCACCAGCCACCCCAGTAAATCAGGGAGCATCCGATGAGGGCCGCGATGCCGAAGGCTATCGCAGTGGCGCGGTGCATCGCCAAGGGGGTGATGTCACCTTCGGTGACCCCGCGGCGGAATCCTTCCCGGCCCGGCTTGTCGAGACCGTCGCGGTAATCGTAATATTCGTTTGCGAAGTTGCTCCCTATCTGTGCGGCAAGCGCGAAAAGGAGGCAAAGGAGGGCGGGGAGCCAGTCGAAATGGCCTCTCTGCACCGCGACCGCCACTCCGGCAAGCACTCCGGAAGCAGAGGCGGGCAATGTCCTGAGCCTCATCGCCTCTATCCATGCTTTCAGGCAACCGGGACGACGGCGGCTGCCGTCAGTCGTTTCATCTTTCTTTTTCTCGTTTTCAGTTTTCATCGCTACTGCAAAGTTACTAAATTATGAGGAGAAAGACAACAGGAGTCAGCGTGGGGAGAAGCGGAGGAGGGAGCGGAGAATCGGCTGTCTGTCGGGGCCGAGCAGTTCGGCCCTGGTCTGAGAGCCGTCGGTCTGGAGCAAAAGGGTGGCCTCCATGTCATAGCGGGCCTCGTGGATGTATGCTATCTCGAAACGGGTCAGGCGGTTGGCATCGTGAAAGTCAAGACTCCACTGGTTCAACAGCAGCTCGATATAGCGCGAGGAATTGACGTGGCGGTTGAAGTCGATGTCGGTGTACTGAAACCTGTATTTCGTCTCACGGAACCCATAGGGGATTTCCCCACCCTCGACAGGGGGCTGTATCGGGCGTAGGCGTGACGGCTTCTCGACCGGTGTCTCCCTGGCCGGGATTATTTCTTTCACCCAGGATATGCGGGAAATATCCCCCACCTGACGGGTACGCGTGTCTATGACAGCCCAGACGGTGCGGGCGTGGCCGATGACCTCTCCCCCTTCGCCGCATATCTCGAAATCACGTTCGGAGAACAGACGCGAAACCGATGATATCCAAGTGGATATGGTGTAATTCTCGTTGACTCCGGGGTAACGCCTCATCTCCACCGCCACCCTCGACAGCACCCAGGTCTGGTGTTCCCTGACGAGAAAGGAATAGCCGATGCCTATCTGGTTGGCATGCAGCGTGGCGACCTCTATCAGCCGGTTTATCAGCAGGGTCAGCGGCATACGCTGCTGGGGGTTACATTCCCCCGGGGTGAGGAAATACCGGGCGGTGAAGATGTTGTCAATCTCCCCGAAACTGTCGGGGCGGTTTGTCAGAGGGTCACGGGGAATCATACGGGCAGTCATCAGTAGGGATATTTGATGTCGTGAAGGAATAACGGCCCGGCAGGCATGGAAGTTCCCGCGGCACAACGGTCGCGGCGTTCGATGACCTCACGGAACCCTTCGATGGAGAGCTTTCCGCGGCCCACCTCCACGAGTGTTCCGACCACAGCCCTGACCATGTTGCGCAGGAACCTGTCGGCTGTGATTTCAAACACCCAGAGGGTGGGTTTTCCCTTCACCCCTCCGGCGGCCACCTCGCATTCGCATTCACACTCACACTCGCATTCACAGTCTCCGCCCCCCTGCGCGCGCCAGGCGGCGTGGGTCACATGGCAGATGTTGGTCTTGACATCGGTATGGAGCTTGGAGAAGGAGGTGAAGTCTTCTGTCTCAAGGAGAATCGCGGCCGCGCGGTTCATCGCCTCGAAATCGAGGCTTGCGGGGGCGAGCCACGACATCCCCCCGGTGAAGGGGCTGCGGACAGTGTGGGCGAAATAACGGTAGGTGCGGCTCACGGCGTCGAACCTGGCGTGGGCGTCAGGCGCCACCTCCCATATCTTGTAGATGACGATGTCGGGGGCGAGGAGGGAATTGAGGGCGCGCAGCACCCCTGCTTCCGCCTCACCGGCCACAGCCACATCTGAGGGGAGGTCGAAATGGGCGACCATTCGGGCGGCGCTGACCCCGGCGTCGGTACGCCCCGCCCCGGTTATCGCCACCGAGGGGAGGCGCAGGACGGTGGCCATCGCCTCCTCTATCGCCTGCTGGACAGAGAGGGCGTTGGGTTGCCGCTGCCAGCCGTGGAACGGCAGGCCGTTGTAGGCCAGCCGCATAAAGTATCGCTTGGTGTCAGTCATTCTCGAGGTAGGTGTATCCATAGAGACCCGAGCGGTAGTTGGAGAGGAACTCGCGTCCCTCCTCGGGGGTAATCTTGCCGGCCTTCATCGCCTTGGTGACCCATGTCTCGACATTGCGGACGAGACGCTTGGGGTCGTACTGCACATAGTCGAGCACTTCGGCCACGGTCTCGCCGTCTATCACCTTGTCTATCTCGTAATGGTCTTTGTAGCAGGTGATATGCACGGCGTTGGTGTCGCCGAAGAGGTTGTGCATGTCGCCGAGGATTTCCTGATATGCCCCGACAAGGAACACACCGAGGTAATATGGTTCGCCCGGCTTGAGGGGATGGACGGGGAGGGCCTTGGTGATGCCCTGGGGGGAGATGAAGGTGGCGATTTTGCCGTCGGAGTCGCAGGTCATGTCCTGGAGGGTGGCCATGCGGGAGGGTTTCTCGTCGAGACGTGAAATCGGCACGATGGGGAACACCTGGTCGATGGCCCAGGAGTCGGGAAGCGACTGGAAGAGGGAGAAGTTGCAGTAATATTTGTCGGGGAGCATACGGGCCACCTTGCGCAGCTCCTCGGGGGGGTGCTTCATCGAGGAGGTTACGTTGGCCACTTCCCGGGCGATTTCCCAGAAGAGTTTCTCGGCAAGGGCACGGTTGCGCAGGTCGACGATTCCTATGGAGAAGAGGTCGAGGGCCTCCTCGCGACACTGCAGCGCGTCATGCCACGACTCGAAGAGGTTCTGCTGGTTGATTTTGTCCCAGATGTTGTAAAGCTCCTTGACAAGCTCGTGCTCGTCGCCACGCAGCTCCTCATTCTCGCGCCAGCGGGGGAGGCTTGTGGCCTCCAGGGCCTCGATTATCAGCACCGAATGGTGGGCGGCCAGGGAGCGGCCGCTCTCGGTGATGATGTCTGGCTGGGGGAGACCGTTCTTGCCGCAGGCATCCACGATGGAATAGATGGCGTCGTTGGCATACTCTTGGATGGAATAGTTCATCGAGCTTTCAGAGGCGGAGGAGCGGGTGCCGTCGTAGTCGACGCCAAGGCCTCCGCCGATGTCGACGAACTTCACACCGAAGCCCAGCTTGGAGAGCTGGACGTAGAACTGCATCGCCTCGCGCAGGGCGTTCTTGATACGGCGTATCTTGGTGATCTGGCTGCCGATATGGAAATGGATGAGCTGGAGCCAGTCCATTATGTCGTTTTTCTTGAAGAAATCGACAGCCTGGAGCAGCTCCGAGGAGTTGAGGCCGAACTTCGACTCATCTCCGCCAGACTCTTCCCATTTGCCCGAGCCGGAGTTGGATAGCTTGATGCGTATGCCCACAGAGGGGGTGATTTTCAGGCGGCGGGCGATGTTGAGGATGAGCCTGAGCTCGTTGAGTTTCTCCACCACCAGGACGATGCGGCGTCCCATCTTGTGGGCCAGCAGGGCCAGCTCGATGTAATCCTCATCCTTGTAGCCGTTGCAGATTATCAGGGCGTTCTCGTCGATGTTGGTGGCCAGCACGGCGTGGAGCTCGGGCTTGGAGCCGGCTTCGAGGCCGATGTTGAACTTCTTGCCGTGGCTGACGATTTCCTCGACAACGGGGCGCATCTGGTTGACCTTGATGGGATATATGACGTAGTTCTGCCCTTGGTAGTCATACTCCTTGGCAGCCTGTTTGAAACAGTTTGAAATCTTCTCGACGCGGTTGTCGAGGATGTCGGGGAAGCGCAGAAGCACCGGGGCGGTGATATCCTTGAGCTGCAGC
>CAMWVQ010000026.1 GCA_947177635.1 uncultured Porphyromonadaceae bacterium
AACAACGTTCCATCCGGATGGCAATCTGTGTAATCTGTGTAATCTGTGAGACCTTCCTCAAAAATCGGCTTAATCTTGATTATCTCTAAAATAATCTGCGAGAAATCTGCGTATCCGCGTAATCTGCGTGAGACCCTTCCTAAAAATAATCCGCGAGAGGTGGGATAAAAAACTGGTCATCCGGCAAATCTCTTGCCGGATGACCATATGGGGATTATTACAGTCGAGCTGTTACAGGGTCTGTGAGAGGGCGGAGGGGATGAGTTCGCAGAGGGTGGGATGGGGGTGGATGGCGCGTGTGACGGCGGATGCGGGGAGTCCGGCCGAGATGGCCAGCGACACCTCCATTATCAGGTCTGAGGCGTGGGGGCCCAGGATGTGGCAACCGACAATCCGGTCATCCGATACCAGCATCTTCACGAGTCCGTCGGCCTCACCTTGGGTGAGGGCCTTGCCGTTGGCTCGGAAGGGTAGTTTGACTGTTTTCAGAGGGGTGATTCCCTCTGCTTCGGCCTGCTCCTCGGTGAGTCCGGCAGAGGCTGCCTCCGGCACCGTGAACACAGCCGCCGGAATGGGGGAGAGGTCTGTGTCTACCCCCATCACGCGGCGTGCCTGGGCCGTCGCGGCGTGGGCGAGCTGGCAGATTCCGTTGCAGTCGCCGATGGCATATACTCCGGGGATGGTGGTCTGGAAATCCTTGTCGACGGTTATCCCTTTGCGGGTGATTTCAGCTCCCGCCGCTTCGAGTCCTTCGGGGATTACCGCCTTGCGGCCGACTGCCATCAGCACCTTCTCGACTTCTGTCTCTCCCGGTTTGTTCTTCGCCTCATATTTCACTTTCAGCCTGCCGTCGGCAGTTTTCTCCACAGCCGTGGCGGCAGCGTTGAGAATGAACTTCACGCCGCGTTTCGACAATGATGAGCGGAGGCGTTTGGCTATGTCGCGGTCGAAGCCGGGAAGTATCTCCTTGCAGTATTCAATCACTGTAACCTCGCAGCCGAAGGAGGCGTAGACCGACGCGAATTCCATACCTATCACACCTCCGCCGATTACGGCCATCGAGGCGGGAAGGGTAGTGGTGTCGAGCAGCTGGTCGGAGGTGACGCATAGTTCCGCGCCGGGAATCGGGAGGATGACTGGGGTGGCACCTGTGGCGACTATTATCCTGGGGGCTGTGAACACCTCACCGGCCACCTCCACCTCATCGGAGGATATGAATCGGGCTTTGCCGAGCTTTACGTCGGCTCCGTTGACAACAGCCGATACAGCTTCGCGGAGCTGCATGACGATGCCGTTCTTGCGTTCCACTATCCGGGCCATGTCTACCGTAGGTTTCCCCTCCGGAAGGTTGATTCCGAATTCGGAAGCCCTGTCGATTTCCAGGGCTGTCTCGGCCGAACGGCAGAAGGTCTTGGTGGGTATGCAGCCGCGGTTGAGGCACGCGCCTCCAAGTTCACCCGCCTCTATCAACAGGGTTTTCAACCCCTGCCTGACACCGCAGGCGGCTGCCGGGTATCCGGCAGGGCCCGCGCCTATGACTATGAGATCATAATTCATGGTTCAGAGATTGTCGAAGGTGAGTATCGGGTTGAGGGCGGCAGTGGTGTCGTCTGGACGCGTCACCGGGGTCAGGTGAGGAGCGGTCTTAACGGTCTCCGGATCCTCGGCGGCCTCGCGGGCGATGTCGCGCATGGCGGCTATGAACTCGTCGAGGGTCTCGCGCGACTCGGTCTCGGTCGGCTCTATCATCAGCGACTCGTGGAAGAGCAGCGGGAAATATATCGTCGGGGCGTGGTAGCCGTGGTCGAGCAGACGTTTGGCGATGTTGAGGGTGGTGACACCTGTCGACTTGTCGCGCAGGCCGTCAAACACGAACTCATGTTTCGACAGACCTTCGATGGGCAGCAGGTAGCAGTCTTTGAGCGACTCCTTGATGTAGGTGGCGTTGAGGGTGGCGAGTTTCCCGGCATCCATCAGCCCGTCGCTTCCGAGGGTCAGTATGTAAGCCAGCGCGCGGGCCTGGACTGCGAAGTTGCCAAGGGTCGCCGAAACCGAGCCGAGGGAGATGGGGGAGTACTCTATGGCGTAGCGGTCGGTATCTTTCACCGGGAAACCTTCAGGAGTCTCGGTGCGGCGCACAACTCTCGGGTTGGGGAGGAACTTCTCCAATCCTTTGCGCACACCGACCGGCCCTGAGCCGGGACCTCCACCGCCGTGGGGGGTGGAGAATGTCTTGTGGAGATTGACGTGCATGACGTCGAAGCCCATGTCGCCGGGACGCGCCACACCCAACAGGGGGTTGAGGTTGGCCCCGTCGTAATACATCAGCGCACCCGCCTGGTGGACGAGCGAGGCGATGCGGGGAATGTCTTTCTCGAATATGCCGAGGGTGTTGGGGTTGGTCAGCATAATGGCCGCCACGGAATCGTCGAGCAGCGGCTCAAGGTCGGCGACATCCACGGTGCCATCCTCGCGGCTCTTAACCTCCACCACCTCAAGGCCGCAGACAGCAGCCGAAGCGGGGTTGGTGCCGTGGGCCGAATCAGGCACAATCACCTTGCGGCGTTTCTCACCCTCACCCCTTGAGGCGTGGTAGGCACGAATCACCATCAGTCCGGTAAGCTCACCCTGCGCCCCGGCGAAGGGGTTGAGGGTGAACTCCTCCATGCCGCCGATCTCACACAGCGATTTCTGGAGGGTCCAGTAAAGCTCCAGCGCACCCTGCGCGGCGAAAGCCGGTGTGGAGGGATGCAGCCCGGCGAAACAGCTGTGGGCGGCCATCTCCTCATTGATTTTCGGATTGTATTTCATCGTGCATGACCCCAGGGGATAAAACCCGGTGTCAACGCCGAAGTTGTTGGTCGACATGTTGTTGTAATGCCTGACCGCTGTCGGCTCATCAACCTCGGGGAGGTTGAGGGGCGCGGAGCGGCGCATACCTTCGGGCAGAGTCGGCTTGTTCTCGACATCGTCTGCGGTCAGTCCGCTGCGCGGCACCGCATAACCGCGACGACCCTCGCGCGACAGTTCGAAAATCAGTTTTCCGTAAACTTTTCTGTTCATGTTTTCAAAGGTTTAGAGGGTCAGACACAGGTTTTGGCAATCTCGAAAAGGTGGTCTGCGTCATGGCGGGTCTGCATCTCGGTCGCGGCCATAAGGATTGTGTGGTCATCAACCTTTATGCCCGGCAGGATGCCCCCCTTGCGGATGGCGGCTGCAATCAGCGAGTCGACCGAGTAGTCGGTCTCGAGCAGGAACTCGTTGAGGAACGGTTTCGAGGGGTAACGCAGACGGGCGCGTCCGTCAGATGTCATCTTCTCAAGCAGGTAACGGGCCATCAGGCTTGAAGCCTCGTTGATTTCCCTCAGCCCCCCGGCACCGACCAGCGACATGTAGGCCGACACCCAGAGGGTCATCAGCCCCTGGTTGGAGCAGATGTTGGATGTCGCCTTCTCGCGGCGGATATGCTGTTCGCGGGCCTGGAGGGTCAGTACGAAGCAGCGGCGTCCCTCTGAGTCGGTTGTCGCGCCGACGATGCGTCCGGGCATCTTGCGCATCAGCGCCTTCGTGGCGCAGAGGAAACCGAGATACGGGCCGCCGAAACTCAGGGGTATGCCGAGCGACTGCGCGTCGCCGCAGGCGATGTCCGCGCCAAGTTCGCCGGGAGTCTTCAGCACAGCCAGTGTGGAGGCCACGCAGTTGACAATCAGCAGAGCCTTGTGGGAATGGCAGAGGTCGGCCAGCCCCTCATGGTTCTCGATTATGCCGTAATAGTTGGGGGAGGGGACGACCACTCCGGCCACCTCTTTCCCTCTCTCATCCAGCATGCGGGCAAGCTCAGCGCGCGATGTCTCCCCATCCTCGGCGGGTATGGTGGCAAGCTCCACTCCGTGGTAATTCGCATATGTGTCGACCACGCGGCGGACATCCGGTGAAAGTGTGGCCGAAACCAGCACGAGGTTGCGTTTGCGCTGCGAGGCCACGGCCATCAGCACAGCCTCGGCTGTGGCTGTCGCCCCGTCATACATCGACGCGTTGGAGATGTCCATCCCTGTCAGGCGGCTCATCATCGTCTGGTACTCGAAGATATACTGGAGTGTGCCCTGCGATATTTCAGGCTGGTAGGGGGTGTATGCCGTCAGGAATTCGGAGCGGGAGGCGATTGACTTTACCGCCGCCGGGCAACCGTGGTCATAGAAACCTCCGCCGGCGAAACAAACGTCAATCGTCACGTTTTTCTTTGCGAGATGGTCGAAATACCGTCTGACGGCAGTCTCGTCCATCCCCTGCGGCAGGTTGTATGGTTGTTTCAGGCGCAGCGAGGAGTCGACATCGCCATAAAGGTCGTCAAGCGACGACACACCACACCGGTCGAGCATCTCTTTGATGTCGGCCGGCGTATGGGGGAAATATCTGTGCATTGTCAGGTCTGGATTTAAGGTGAAAAGGGAGGAGGGGGAAATGCCCCCTCCGGGTGTGTATGTCGCGAAACCACCCCCCGGCGCGGACGGTGCCTCCGGTATGGTGGCTTCGCGATATGCCGGGAAACCGGGGTCAGTGACCGGCGGCGCAGAACTCGTCGTATGCGGCCTGGTCCATCAGGTCGTCGAGGTCGGCGGGGTCAGATATGTTGACGGCGATGATCCAGTTGGCCATGGCGTCGGCGTTGATCAGGCGGGGATTCTCAGAAAGGGCCTCGTTGACCTCCACGACCTCCCCGGAAACGGGGGCGATGAGGTCTGACGCGGCCTTGACGCTCTCTATCGCGCCGAAGTCCTCACCCTTCTCCAGTTCGTCGCCCAGGTCGGGCATGTCGACATAGACGACATTTCCGAGCTGTTTCTGGGCATAGTCGGAGATGCCGATGTAACCTTTTTCACCCTCAACGCGGATGTATTCGTGGGTCTTGCAGTAACGTATCATTGTAATTCAGGTTTTAAGCTTTGTATGATTTTTTGAAGAATTTCTTTGGGACTACGGTGGCGGGGAAGCTCTTCTTCCTCACCTGTACCCTTACCTCGGTGCCGGTCTTGGCGTAGCGGGCGTCGATGAGGGCCATGCATATCGAGCGGTCGGTCGATATGCCCCGGTATCCGGTGGTGACCTTTCCGATTACCTCCCCTTCGGGGGAAAGGACGTCGCAGCCGTGGCGGGCGATGGCGCGGTCCTGTATTTCCAGTCCGACTACCTTGCGCTTCGGGCCTTCCTCCTTCTGTTTGCGGAGTGTCTCCCCACCAATCAGGTCGGGTTTGTCGAGTTTCACGAACATGCCGAGACCCGCCTCAAGGGGGGTGATGTCGTCGTCAAGCTCATTGCCGTAGAGGGGGAGGCCAACCTCGAAGCGGAGGGTGTCGCGGCATCCGAGTCCGCAGGGCACAGCCTTGCCCGACTCCATCAGGGCCTGCCAGACCTCGCGTATGAACCCGTGGGGGCCGTAAATCTCGAAACCATCCTCACCGGTGTAGCCGGTGCGGGAGACGATGACGGTCTCCCCGTCGCGGTCGAGCTCCTTGAAGGTGTAGAAGGTGAGGTCGCGGCATGGAATCTCCACCACCTCCTCCATTACCTTTTCAGCCTCGGGGCCTTGCACGGCCAGTTCGGCCATCTCCTCGCTCATGAACTCCAGGCATAGGCGGTAACCCTCGGCCTGGCGGAGAATCCACTGCTCATCCTTGGTGATGTTTGAGGCGTTGACCACGAAAAGGAAGTCGTTGTGGCCGCGCTTGTAGACAAGAAGGTCGTCGACCACACCTCCGTCGGGACGGAGCATCATGCCGTAGAAGCATTGCCCGTCGGGGGCATTGGTCACGTCGTTTGAGAACACCCGGTTGACGAAGAACTCGGCGTCTTCGCCGGTGATACCGATTTCACCCATATGGGAGACATCGAACACGCCGCAGGCGTTGCGCACGGCGTTGTGTTCCCCGATGATGCCCAGCGAGTATTCAATGGGCATGTCGTAGCCTGCGAACGGACTCATCTTCGCCCCGAGGGCAAGATGCAGGTCGTGCAGGCAGGTGAGTTTGAGGTTTTCGCAGTTATCCATGGTCTTGAGGTATTTGTTTTGTCGGTTCAGGTGGCGGGATGTCTTGAGGCCCCGAGCAGCAGGTCGGCGAAGTCGCCGGCTGTCAGCCCGGCTATCACATCGCCGGGGGAGGCGGTGGCGAGGGCGTCCATTATCCCCTCGCGGGTGAAATCCGCCCCCCGGAGCCTGTCGAGCAGACCCTCGTCGAGGTCGCTCAGCAGGAAGAAATCCCCCTGGAGGTTGATTTTCTCGATTGTCGGTGGCATGCCGGGTTCGGGAGGAGGCAGAAGGTCGGTTGAGACGCTGAACTCCCCGACCCCGTCGATGCGGCGGCGCTCGCTCTGCTCCCGGTCGCCGTAACGGCCCCATATCCATTCATCGGTGAAATACTCCCGGGCGATTCGGCTGATCTCGCTGATGTCGTCGGGGGTCATCTCCTGCACCGAGTCGCAGAGCCGCTCCCGGCAGAATTTCTTGAAATCCCCGATGGAGAGCTGGGGCAGGTGTTCGCGGATGGTGGTCACATGGCTGCGCACCGAGCTTACCCCCTTGGCGCGCAGCTTGGCCTGGGAGGGGGTGATGGCCTGCGACATCCTCGGCAGGTCGGCGTCATAGAGCATAGTGCCGTGTACTATGCTGCGTCCGTGGAGATGGTAGAAAGCGTTGCCGCTCACCTTCCGGTCACCGATGACCACATCGTTGCGGCCGGTGGTGTCGGCGTCCAGCCCGAGTTGCCGCAGGGTGTCGGCCACCATCCGGCAATATCGCGAGAAGGTGGTTGTTACCTCGGCCGAGGAGGTTATATGGCTGAACATTATGTTGTTCATGTCGGCGTAGACACATCCCCCGCCACTCTTGCGGCGGTAAGTCTGAATCCCTTCCCGGCGGCAGAAATCGAGGTTGACCTCGGCGAAAGGATTCTGACACCTTCCGAAAATCACCGTCGGCTCCACCTGCCACATGAAAAAATACTCCCCGTCGGGATAATTCCGCGCCAGATGCTCCTCCATCGCCAGATGAAAGGGTAGCGGACGCGGTTTTCCGCCGGGGTTGTCAGGTAAATAAGCGTAAATCATAACGCTGTGGAGTCTTGTTCAAGTTGCCCCAAAGTTAAAAATCTTTTTTTTCTCCCCCAAATTTTCATCAAATTATATTTTCTGTTTTTCAACATCCATACTGCTTACCCGCGCTTTGGAAACAATGAGGGGGATGCGTCGGCATTTGAAAGCTTACGCATCCCCGGTTTCAGTCTGTCAGAGACAGGTTAACGGTTGAAAATCACTATGGTTGAGGTGCGATACTCGGTTTTCTCCACATCGCCGTTCCAGTGCCAGCTGCGCATCACCCCCTCGTTGCGTATGAGCTGTTTGAGCAGCTCCCTCTGGTCGGTGGTGGCAGGGCCGAGAATCGTCATTGGCTTGGAAAAGGTTGTCGTTTTGTTCTGCACAATATAATGTTTTATTCCCTTTTGTGGTTAAAACCGGGGAGGGAATAAGTAACTGGTCGAAATTATTTTAATGTTTGTTCGAGTAAAATTTTTAGAAGATTTTACTTGAAAAAACATTGAAATAAGATGACCGGTTAGTATAAAATAATTTTGAACAGTTACTTATATGCTTTTGTGTGGAAAAAAGCGTATTTTTGCGGGCTGAAAAGTATAGACCAAGTTATGACACGTGACGACATCGAGATTGCGGTGGGGGAGTATTGCCGCCGTATGGGGACTGACCCCAGGGAGTGGAGGCCTAAGGCCGCGCTGATTGACATGGATGGTACGCTCATCGACTCGATGAGAAACCATACGGCCGCCTGGAAGCGTCTCAGCGATGAGCTGGGGATGGAGGCCAGCCGCGAGGAGTTCTACCTCTACGAGGGTATGACCGGACGCGCCACCATACGTCTGCTTTACCGACGGGCCAGGGGGTATGAGCCTTCCGACGCCGAATGTGATGAACTTTATGCCCGCAAAGCGAGTTATTTCAATGAGATGCCAAGGGTCGGGGTGATTCCCGGGGCAGCCCGGATGTTGAGGCTGCTTATCGGGCGGGGAGTGACCAGGGTGCTGGTCACAGGCTCGCGCCAGCTGTCTAACCTCGACCGCCTCGACGACGATTTCCCGGGAGCTTTCCCCCACGACCTGCGCATCACCGCCGCCGATGTCTCCCAAGGCAAACCCCACCCCGAGCCTTACCTCAAGGGTATGGCCTTGGGCGGAGTCTCGCCGGTGGAGTCGCTGGTGATTGAGAATGCCCCCCTCGGAGTGGAGTCAGGTAAGGCTTCTGGAGCCTTCGTGACGGCAGTCACCACCGGGCCTGTACCCCCGGAAGCCCTCTCGGAGGCCGGCGCCGACCTGGTGTTCGGCTCTATGGAGGAGCTCGCCGACATGCTGCCGGTCATTCTCGGCGGCGAGTGATGACCGCGCGGCGGTTACCGGGAGTATCCACGCGTTTCAACTTTACAGATATCAACCTCTTTCCAAACCGAATTGCTATGAGTGCTAAAAAAAACAAGCCGGAAGTCAAAATCCTATTCACAAACCATGTCGCCGACGCCATTGACCGGGCGGTGGGGGATATGAACCCCTCTTCGGTCCATGTGCTTGTCGATGTCAACACCGAGGCGTTTGTCCTCCCCCTGCTCCAGGCTGAGTCAAAGGTGGTGGCCGGAGCCTCCGTAATCAAGGTGAAGGCGGGCGAGATGTTCAAGAATCTCGACTCCCTGACCTCCATCTGGAAGCAACTCGGCGACGGCAGCGCCAACCGCAATTCGCTCCTGATAAATCTCGGCGGAGGGGTGATTACCGACATGGGGGCGTTCGCCGCCGCCACCTTCAAGCGCGGCATACGGTTCATCAATGTGCCGACAACTCTGCTGTGTGCGGTCGACGCCTGCGTCGGGGGGAAGACCGGCATCAACTTCAACGGCCTCAAGAATGAGGTTGGTATGTTCCGCGACGCCGACCTGGCCATCATCTCCACCCTCTATTTCAACACCCTCACCTCCCAGGAGCTGCTTTCGGGCTACGCCGAGATGCTGAAGCACGCCCTGGTATGCTCCACAGAACTTACAAATAAAATCCTGGCATATGATGTCACCAACTACAATCCCGACACATTGCTCAAGCTCCTTGAGGAGTCGGTGGGGGTGAAACAGAAATATGTCGCCGCCGATTACGAGGATGTGGGAGCCAGACACGCGCTGAATCTCGGCCACACCATCGGCCACGCCTTCGAGTCGCTTGCCCTTGAGCGCAAATCCCCCCTCCCCCACGGCTACGCCGTAGCCTTCGGCATGGTGGGCGCGCTGGTGCTTTCGCGTATGAAATTCAACTTCCCCTCTGACATCCTCAACTCCTATGTCGGGTATGTGCGCCGCCATTACGGGGCGTTCGAGATTTCCTGTGACGATTACAGCAAGCTTCTCGGCTACATGCACCACGACAAGAAAAACGACTGTGCCGAATTCGTCAACTTCACCCTCCTCAAGTCGCCCGGCGAGGTGGAGATAAAGGTGCCGGTGAACGACGACGACATCACCGCCGCCCTCGACATCTACCGCGACCTGCTGGGTCTCCCCTGATTCCCCAGGCTTCTAACCGAAGAAGATATAGGCGGCGAAAATCCCGGCTACCGAGCCGGTTATGTCGGCCAGCAGGGCATACGGGACGGCGTAGCGTGTCTTCTTGATTCCGACCGACCCGAAGTAGACGGCCAGCACGTAGAACATCGTGTCGGTGGAGCCTTGTATGGCCGCCGATACCCGCGACACGAAGGCGTCGGGCCCGTAGGTAGACATCAGGTCTACCATCAGTCCGCGCGACCCGCTGCCGCTCAGCGGTTTCATCATCGCCGTGGGCAACGCCTCCACCCACTGGGTGTCGAGTCCGCAGGCTCCAACTCCCATCCTCATCCACTCCGTCAGGAGGTCCATCGCCCCCGAGGCGCGGAACATGCCGATGGCCACCAGTATCGCCACCAGGTAGGGTATTATGGTGACGGCGGTCTTGAAGCCATCCTTGGCCCCCTCGATGAACGCCTCGTAGACATTCATCCGGCGCCATAGTCCGGCGCATAGGAAAAGGATTATTATGCCGAACAGCAGCGCGTTGGCTATCAGGGTGCTGTAACGCTCCACCTGTTCCCCCTCCATTCCGGAGAAGAACCACAGCATGCCCCCTGTCAGCAGTATCATCCCCCCGAGCCACATCAGCAGCACCGGGTCGAGCAGCCGTATCCGCTGTTTCAGGCAGAGGGCCACGATGCCGACAAGTGTGGAGATGAAGGTTGCCATCAGTATCGGCAGGAAAACATCGGTTGGGTTGGCCGCCCCCGCCTGGGCGCGGTACATCATTATCGAAATCGGTATGAAGCAAAGTCCCGACGCGTTGAGTATCAGAAACATTATCATCGCGTCGGTGGCGGTGTCCTTCTCCTTGTTGAGGGTCTGCAGCTCCTGCATGGCCTTGAGCCCCAAGGGGGTGGCGGCGTTGTCGAGGCCAAGCATGTTGGCCGACACATTCATAAAGACAGAACCCATCGCCGGATGACCTTTCGGCACCCCGGGGAAGAGGCGGCAGAACAGCGGCGAAATCAGCCTCCCGAAGAAACCTATCACCCCGGCACGTTCACCTATTTTCATCAGGCCGAGCCATAACGACAGGATACCGGTCAGGCCCAGGGAAATCTCGAAGGCGGTTGCCGCCGAGGTGAAGGATGAGCCCATGATGTCACCCCATATGCCGATTTCTCCGCAGAAAACCGAACGGTAGAGCGCCACTATGAACGCCACTATGAAAAACGCTATCCAGATGTAATTGAGAGCCACTGCAAGTCGGTTGGTTAAAACAGCGCAAAGTTAGTCAAAATCACCATATTTTTTCGTAACTTTGTGCGCTTTTGACCAATAAATCCCCATATCGCTGAATTCATCCCGTGAAAACCTTACTCTTGATTGTCGCGACATTGGCTATATCTGCCTGCGGACACACCCTCGGCGCGCAGGATGTCGCTTCCCTCATCCAGAACCCTGACACAGTGGCGGTAATCATCGACCCGCAATTGACCCCCGACGAGGTCTATGACGACTCTGTGGTCATTATCTCACCGCAGAGGGAGACAACAACATTCATCCACGAAGACCACACCCACGACTTCCATTGGGAGCAGTTCGCCATCCCCGCCGGGCTGGCAACGGCGTCGGCCCTCTTCGTGAAGACCCCCAAACTCGTCCAGGCCCGCGAATGGGTGCAGTCACAGCTTGCCAACAAGACCGGACAGCCCCGCACCGAAGTCGACGACTACATACAGTATGCCCCTATGCTGGCATCATACGCCATATATTTCTGCGGGGTGAAGGGTGAGCACAACCTGCTCGACCGCACAATCATCCTGGCGATGAGCTACGCCACCTTCGCCGTGGTCAACCATACGATGAAGTTCGCTTTCAGCGAGCAGCGTCCCAACTCCGGCGCACTCAACTCATTCCCCTCCGGCCATACCGGCACCGCCTTTGTCGGGGCCGAATTCCTGCGGCGCGAGTACTGGCACACCAACAAATGGATAGGTGTTGCCGGGTATGCCTGTGCCGTGGCTGTCGCCTACATGCGCGTCTACAACAACCGCCACTGGATAAACGACGTTGTCGGTGGAGCCGCCATCGGCTACATGTCGACAGCCTTCGCCTACTGGCTCTACCCCAAGATTTTCCGCCGCCGTGCCGCCCTCCACCGCGAGGAACTGCTGCGCCGCATCGACCCCGAGGGCCAGGGGGCCTTCACTCCCCTCCAGCAAGCTCCTGACCGTAGCCTGAAATGCTTCGCCACCCCCTACGCCTCCACCACCTCCGCCGGTCTCTCCTGCATCCTCACCTTCTGATTCCCCGTATGGTCACGCAGATTACGCAGGTCATTCGGGAAAAGGTCTCACGCAGATTAATTTTTGGAAAAAGGTCTCACGCAGATTACGCAGATACGCAGATTTCTCGCAGATATAAAGGAGGGTCTCACAGATTTCACAGATTACACAGATAGCCATCCGGATGGAAATCCAATAACATTCCACCCGGATGGCTATCTGTGTAATCTGTGAGACCTTTCCCGAAAATCCGCTTAATCCTCCTTATCTCTAAAAATAATCTGCGAGTAATCTGCGTATCTGCGTAATCTGCGTGAGACATTAATAATCTGCGAGAGATTATGGCGAATGGTAACCTGCCAAAAGAAGAGCCGAAACCGATTTGATTACCCGGAAAAAAGTTGTACCTTTGTAATCTAAGGAACAACCTGAATAAAAATGAGTGACAGCCTGAAGATTTTTTGTGAGAACACCGGGGAATACCTCGATATCCACGGAGGTGAAACCCTCCTGGAACTCGCCGGAAGGATTGGACGGGAAAGGCTTGGACTGGCTTTTCCCGAAATCTGCGCGTTGGTAAACAACAAGAACGAGCCTCTCCAGTACCAGGTATTCGCCCCGAAGATGGTGAGGTTTCTCGACAGGCAGTCGGCTTCAGGTTTCAGGGTCTACACCCGTTCGCTTTGCATGATGCTCTACCGAGCCGTAAGGGAAGTGCTTCCCGGGGCATTGCTGCGCATCGTCCATTCCATCTCCAACGGATGGTATTGCCGTCTGTTCCTCCCCGGACAGGACGGCAAGCCGGAGGTGGCCGTGGAGGTTGATGAAAACCAGCTCTCGCGCCTGCGGGCCGAGATGGAGTCGCTTCGCGACCGCGACATCCCCTTCATCCGCAAGGAACGGCTCACCCGCGACATCCGTGAGAAATTCCTCGGCGAGGGGCTTTTCGACAAGGTGGAGCTGCTCGACACCCTCCACGACCTCTACACCACAGTCTACCGCCTCGACGGGGTGCTCGACAGCTATTACGGCGCGCTTGCCCCCTCCACCGGGGTCATCGACATATTCTCGCTGGTATCCTACAAGGAGGGATTCCTGCTACTTGGTGTCAACCGCAAGGATGCCGCCCAGCCGGCCGTCCCGGTGGCGCAGGAGAAGATGTATGAGGCGTTCAACGAGAACCTGCGTTTCAACCATATCATCGGCGTCGACAATGTCGGCGAGCTCAACAAGGCGGTCATCAGCAACCGCACGGCCCAGCTCATCAATGTGGCCGAGGCCCTCCACGACAAGAAGATAGCATCCATCGCCGACGAGATAGCCCGCCGCTACCACGAGGGTGGGGCGAGGGTGGTGCTGGTTGCCGGCCCCTCATCCTCAGGAAAGACCACCTTCACCAAACGCCTGGCCATCTACCTGCTGACCAACCTGCTCCAGCCCGAGATGATTTCCCTCGACAACTATTTCGTCGACAGGGAGAACACCCCCCGCGACGAGACTGGCGACTATGACTATGAGTCGCTTTACTCGCTCGACCTGGAGCAGTTCAACGCCGACCTGTCGGCCCTGCTGAGCGGACGTGAGGTGGAGCTTCCCACTTACAACTTCGAGCTTGGCAAGCGGCAGTACAAGGGGGAGAAGCTGCGCATCGGTCCCAACACCATACTGCTCCTGGAGGGTATCCACGGGCTCAACCCCGAGCTCACCGCCTCGATTGAGGAGAGGATGAAATACAGGGTCTATGTCTCGGCCCTGACAACATTGTCTATCGACGACCACAACTGGATTCCGACAACCGACAACCGCCTGCTCAGGCGCATCATCCGCGACCACAAATACCGTGGCGCCTCGGCAATCGAGACCCTGCGCCGCTGGCCGAGCGTGCGCCGTGGTGAGGAGAGGTGGATATTCCCATACCAGGAGAACGCCGACTCAACCTTCAACTCCTCGCTGATTTTCGAGCTGGGGGTGATGAAAGACTACGGGGAGGCGATTCTGCGCGATGTCCCCAACGACTGCCCGGAGTATGCCGAGGCCTACCGCCTGCGCCGCTTCCTGGGGTATTTCCTCCCGATAGGGGAGAAGTCGATTCCCCCAACGTCGCTGCTCAGGGAGTTCCTCGGCGGCTCATCTTTCAGATATTGACATTACCTTGAATTTATTACCTGTCTAACCTGTAACCTGACTGACACTTATGTATGACTTCGACTTGGTGATTGACCGCCATGGAACCGGCTGCGCCAAACTGGCCGAGCTTCAGCAGATGTTTGGCTGTTCAGACCTTACGCCACTGTGGATTGCCGACATGGACTTCGCCGTGTGCCCCGAAATCACGGGGGCGTTGCGCAAGCGCATCGACCACCCAATCTATGGCTACGCCGTGGCCCCAGACAGCTACTGGGCCTCGATTATGGAGTGGCTCGCCGACCACCACGGGTTCCGTGTGACCCGCGAGGAGCTGGCCTTCGTTCCCGGTGTGGTCAAAGGTATAGGCTACGCCGTCAACCACTTCACCCGCAAGGGTGACGAAATCATCATACAGCCCCCGGTTTACCACCCCTTCCGCCGGGTAATCGAGGGGAACGGACGCAAGGTGTTGCCCAACCCCCTGGTGCTTACCCCCGAGGGTAACTATGAGATGAACCTCCAGGAGCTGGAACGCCTTGTCAAGGAGCATCATCCGGCGATGATGATTCTCTGCAACCCCCACAACCCGGTCGGCATCCAGTGGTCGCGCGAGACCCTGGCCGAAGTGGGCCGCATCTGCCGCGAGGGGGGAGTGGTCTGCGTCTCCGACGAGATACACGGCGACCTGGTGCTTTACGGCAAACCGCATTACCCCTTCGCCGCATGCAGCGACGACTGCGCCGCCGTGGCCGTCACCTTCGGAGCCCCCTCCAAGACCTTCAACATCCCCGGACTGGTGTCGTCATGGTGTGTGGTGAAGAACCCCGCCCTGCGCGACGGTTTCTACCACTGGCTGGAGGTCAACGAATTCTCGACCCCGACATTCGTCTCCACCCTCGGCACTGAGGCCGCTTACCGCAACGGCCGCCCGTGGCTCGCCGAGGCGATGGCTTATATAGAGGAGAACATACGCCTTGTAAGGGAATTCCTCGCCGAGAGGGTGCCAGGCGTCGGTATGATCGAGCCGCAGGCCTCATTCCTGGTGTGGATGGACTTCCGCCGCCTCGGCCTGAGCCATGACGAGCTGGTCGACCTGGTGGTCAACCGCGCCCGCCTTGCCCTCAACGACGGCGAGATGTTCGGGGCGGAGGGCCACGGATTCATGCGCGTCAATGTCGCCACACCCCGCGCTTGCCTGCTCAAGGCCCTTTCACGGCTTGAGGCGGCTGTCGCCACGCTCCCCTGCCGCGAACCCGCCGGGGAGATGGCCTTCACCCAGGTTTAACTTTGAATTTTGAAAAAACTCCCGCTGTGGATTACAGGATATTGCCTCCCGAAGAACTGATAGAGGAGGGGGTGGCCGCTCTGCCCCCTTCCAAGTCTATAATGAACCGCCGCCTGCTTATGGCCGCCCTGACTCCGGGCGCCCCGTTGCCTCCGGCCCGTGACGATGAATGCCTCGACATAAAGGTGATGCGTTCGGCCGTCGGGGCCATCCTCTCTTCAGGGGGTGGCCGTGTGGAGATAAACGCCGGGGAGTCGGCCACCGCCTTGCGTTTCCTCTGCTCGCTGGCGGCCGTGAGGCCCGGTTGCGACGTGGTGCTCACCGGGGAGCCGGGTCTGCTTCGCCGTCCTGTGGGTGACCTTGTGGATGCCCTGAGAAGCTGCGGCGCGGAAATAGAATACCTCGCCGGGGAGGGCCACGCCCCATTGCGCGTCGTCGGGGCGGCCCTTGATGGGGGAGAGGTTGAGATTGACCCCTCGGTCTCCTCCCAGTTTGTCTCCTCGCTTATGATGGCCGCCCCCCTGATGAAGCGCGGCCTGAAGATAAGGTTTCTCGGCGAGCCTGTCTCGCTCCCTTATATAAAGATGACGGCGGCGATGATGCGCCGCCGCGGGGTGGATGTCGACCTGGCCCCGCTGTCCGCCGAGGTGGCGCCGGGTGTCTACTCCGACACGGTCTCTGACCAGGAGGCCGACTGGTCTGCCGCCGCGTTCTGGTATGAGGTGGTTGCCTTGACCGCCGGGTGGGTCACCTTGAAAGGTGAGGGGGATGTCTCCTTCCCGATGCCGGGCGACTCCATCCAGGGTGACGCCGCCGCAGCCCGCTTCTTCGAGTGCCTTGGTGTGCTGACCGAGGCGTCGGAGGATATTCCCGGCGGGGTTGCGCTCTCCCCCTCCCCGGAGGTCTTCGGCCGTCTTGACCTCGACCTGAAGGATTATCCCGACCTGGCCCCCGCGCTGACGGTGACATGCTGCATGCTCGGCGTGCCTTTCCGTTTCGTGGGGCTAAGCAACCTCGCCATAAAGGAGTCAGACCGTCTGCAGGCCCTTGTGGAGGAGATGGACAAGGTCGGATGCGTGTTGTCGCGCATAAGGGACTACGGCATAGAGTGGGAGGGGAAACGCCATCCGCTGGCCGCCCTCCCGGAGTTTGATTCCCGTGGCGACCACCGCCTGGCTATGGCCTTCGCCCCGGTGGCGGCTTATGTGCCCGGCATAGTGGTGAAGGATGCCGGCTGTGTCGCCAAGTCCTATCCCGGTTATTGGGACACCTTGCGCTCGCTCGGATTCCAGACCCTCGACCCCTCCGCTCCCGTTCCGGAGTCTGCCCTGGAGAGGGAATGACATTATTTATATTGCAGGATGATAGTTTTTCTTATAATACTGGCCGCGCTGGTCGGGGTGGGTCTGCCGCTCTACCTGCTCCATCGTGCCGACGAGCGCCGTGCCGCCCGTAAGGGGGGGACGGATGACGCCGACGTTGCCGTGGAAGCCCCCGACGCGACGCGTGATGAGCCAGGCGCCGTAGATGACACGCTCCCCTCAGGGGAGGATGACGAGGTGTGCTGCGGCATGCACATGACTTGCGAGAAGGATTCGCTGCTGGCCGATGTGAGCAGTACGATAGAATATTTCGACGATGAGGAGCTTGACCGATTCGCGGGGCGCGACGCCGACGGCTACACCCCAGAGGAAATCGAGGAGTTCCGCGACGTGTTGCTGACGTTGCTCCCCGCCGACATCGCCCCCTGGGCGCGGTCGGTGCAGCTGCGCGGCATCACCCTCCCTGCCGAGGTGCGCGAAGAGCTGCTGATGATAGTGGCCGAGGCCCGCAGGGAGCAGGCGCAATGACCCTCTCCGCCTACCATCCCTAACAATTTGAATTGTCACTTACCGCTTTGTTTGAATATCAGTTTTTCATAAACGCCCTCATAGGGGTGCTGCTAATTTCCGCCGCCGCCGCGATGGTCGGCACATACATCGTCACACGCCGCCTGGTGGCAATATCGGGAGGGGTGACCCACGCGTGTTTCGGAGGTCTCGGCCTGGGGTGCTTCCTCGGGGTCAATCCGATGGTCACAGCCGGAATCTTCGCGATAGCCTCCGCCCTCGGGGTTGAATGGCTTTCTGACCGCCACAAGGTGAGGGAGGATTCAGCCATCGCCGTTGTCTGGGCGGTGGGAATGGCCGTCGGGGTGGTGTTCGTCTTCCTAACCCCCGGTTTCGTCCCCGAGCTGAACTCATTCCTCTTCGGCAACATACTGACGATTTCAGTGGCCGACCTGTGGATTTTCGGGGCCTATCTGGCGTTGTTAGGGGGCTTTTTCGCCTGGAAATACCGTCAGATAGTGGCCTGCGCCTTCGACCCCGATTTCGCCCGCGTCAGCCATCTTCCGGTGAGGTTTGTCAACACGGCGATGACCGTCGCCGTGGCCCTCTGCATAGTGCTGACCATCCGCCTGGTGGGGATAATGCTCCTGATGTCGCTCATCTCCCTGCCGCAGCTCACCGCCGAAGTCTTCGCCCGCCGCTTCTCCGGGATGATGGTGCTTTCGGTGGCAGTATCGGTGGCCTGCTGTCTGGCCGGACTGTTCCTCGCCACGGTGATAGATGTTCCATGCTCGGCGTTGATAGTGATGGTCATGGCGGCGGTTTTCGCCGTGGCCAGGGTTACACGCGGGCTGCTGCTGAAACAGCGCGGCGGCAGATGAGCCGCGACACAAAAATGATATAAGGCATATGGTACGTATCGGCATCAAAATAGCTATCATATCAATCTCGGCGCTGCTCATAGTGGAGCTGGGGATGATGGCCTATGACCGCTGGTTTGCCGAAGGGGCCGTGCCTGACAGGGAGAGATACCCTCTGCGGGGCATCGACATCTCCCACCATAACGGTGAGGTAGACTTCTCACGCCTCTCTTCGGATGACGCTGACGTGGCTTTCATCTACCTCAAGGCGACCGAGGGCACTGACTTCATAGACCCCGCCTTCGTGCGCAACTCAAGGCTCTCTGTGGCGTCGGGAATCCCCACCGGGGCATACCATTTCTTCCGCTACGACACCGACGGCGAGCTGCAGGCCCTCAACTTCCTCCACGCCTTGAAAGGGCGCGGCTTCACCCTCCCTCCGGCCATCGATGTCGAGGACTGGGGGAACCCCGACGGCCACACCACAGCCCTTATCGTGGAGCGTCTAAGGCGTATGACCGACTGTCTGGCCGCCAAGGGTTACACCCCGCTCATATACACGAATCTCGACGGTTACCACCGTCTGATTAAGGGTAACTTCGAAGACCTCCCTCTCTGGATTTCCTCATTCTCCGACCCGCCGATTGACACCGACCCGGAGCATATCCGCTGGTCGGTATGGCAATATTCCCACCGGGGCGACATACCGGGCATACCGTCATCGACCGACCTGAATGTCCTGAATCCCGCCAACCCTCTCCTCATATCAAACAGAGAAAAATGAAAACAAACAGATACAAGGGCGCCAAGCCCGGCGCCGAAAGAAACCGTTTCCTGGCTGACTCAATCCAGGATTTCACAGTCGAGTCCCCCTCGGGGCTTCTCGAATTCCTCTACTCGGTGATGCCCGACCGCAAGAAAACCGCCGTCAAGAGCCTCCTCAAATATGGCCAGGTTATGGCCGGAGGGGAGGTCACCTCGCAGTTTGACTTCCCGCTTACCCCCGGCATGAAGGTGAGCGTCAACTTCAGCCGCCCCTTCGTGGTCTTCTACAACCGGCGACTGAAGCTCGTCTACGAGGATGACGACATCATAGTGGTGAACAAGGGATACGGAATCCTCTCGATGGGAAACGACAAGATAAAGGAGGGGACGGCATACTCGATACTCCGCGAGTACATCAAGACCAAAGACCCCCGCAACAAGCTTTTCATCGTCCACCGTCTCGACCAGCACACTTCCGGCCTGATGGTCTTCGCCAAGTCGATAGAGGCCAAGGAGGCGTTGCAACACAACTGGAACAACATGGTGTTGCGCCGCCAGTATGTCTGTGTGGTCGAAGGGAAGGTGACTCCCCCCGAAGGGGAGGTGCGCGGCCTGCTTGCCGAGAACTCCCAGCATATGGTCTACGTCACCGATGATCCCAAAATCGGAAAACCGGCCCTGACCCGCTACTCGGCCATCAAATCATCCAACGGATACACTCTCCTCTCCGTCGAGCTGGAGACGGGACGCAAAAACCAGATTCGCGTTCATATGAAGGAGCTGGGTCATCCGATCGCGGGTGACCGCAAGTATGGGGCGAAGTCTTCACCCATCAACCGTCTTGCCCTACACGCGATGACCCTCCGTTTCGTCCATCCCATCACGAAGAAGCTGATGGATTTCTCCACACCGATTCCCAACTCGTTCCAGTCGATGGTGAAGTGAGGGAGCCGATGGTGGCGGGGTGAGTCAATCTTTGCTGACGTTCGCTCCTGATTGGCCGAAATGGTGAAAAATCCTTGAAAAAATCGCGGACGATTCCCCGATTGACTTGAAATATTTAAGCCAAAACCGCTTAAAAAGGACTAAAATCGCATTTATTTACCTGATAATCAGGTGGATAAATGCGATTTTGCTGTTACGGGTATTTTCGTCGGAAAAAATGATTTGGGGATGTTTTGGCAACAAATGGGACTGCTATTGACTTTCGCCGGAAAATTTGCTATATTTGCAGGTATTTTTTGTTTTTTCGGCCTCTGATTCCCGCTGGGTCGCGGGCCGGAAATATACGCTTGTTTTATGGCAAAGAAAATCCAATGGCTCGCCGACGGCGAGACCCGTCTCCCCGGTTTCCGGAATCTTCCCGCTCCCGGCACTTTCGATTTTCTCGAGAGATGGCTCGGTAGGGTAGGGGAGAGCCACGGCCGGATGCTCGGCGAGCTGAGCTATCTGTTTTGTGACGACGAGAAGATTCTCCAGGTAAACCGGGAGTTTCTTCAGCACGACTATTATACCGACATCATTACTTTCGATTACTGCCGGGGGAAACTCCTGCGGGGCGACATGGTGATTTCGCTCGACACCGTGGCGACAAACGCCGAAGCTGTCGGCGCTCCTTACGAGCGTGAGCTGTTGCGCGTCATAGTCCACGGTATCCTCCACCTTTGCGGCATCAATGACAAGGGGCCGGGGGAGCGTGAGATTATGGAGGCCCATGAGGATGCGGCCCTCGCGTTGCTCGACTCGATGCTTGCCGTGGATGCTGAGGTCTCTGCCGAGGCGTCAGCCGATTCAGGAAAGGAGGCTGCCGTATGATTTTCGATTTCGACGTCATAGTGGTCGGCGCCGGCCACGCCGGGTGTGAGGCTGCCGCCGCGGCGGCCCGGCTCGGCGCGGAGACCCTCCTCATAACAATCGACCTCAACAAGATTGCCCAGATGAGCTGCAACCCCGCCGTGGGTGGTATCGCCAAGGGGCAGATTGTGCGTGAAATCGACGCATTGGGCGGTCGTATGGGTATCGTCACCGACCGTGCTTCCATACAGTTCAGGATGCTCAACCGCTCGAAGGGGCCTGCCATGTGGAGCCCCCGGGCGCAGTGTGACCGTATGAAATTCTCTGCCGAATGGCGCGGGATACTGGAGCAGACCGACCACCTCTCGATGTGGCAGGATGATGTCAGGGAGCTGCTGACTGAGGCCGATGACGACGGCGTAAGGAGGGTAACAGGGGTTGTGACGAACCTCGGTGTCACCTTCAGGGGGAAGACGGTTGTGCTGGCCAACGGCACATTCCTGAACGGCCTGATGCACATCGGCCGCACGCAGATTCCCGGCGGACGTGTCTCGGAGCCAGCAAGTACGGGCCTCTCGGGGCAGCTCCGTGACCTTGGTTTCAGGGTTGACCGCATGAAGACCGGAACCCCCGTCAGAATCGACGGACGTTCGGTCAAATGGGAGCTTACAGTTGCGCAGCCCCTTGAGGATGATTTCCACAAGTTCTCATATCTCCCGGAGGTTGACCGTCCGCTCCGCAAGAGGGAGTGTATGATGGTCTACACTAACGAGAAGACCCACGAGGTGCTTCGCCGCGGTCTGCCTGACTCCCCCCTTTACAACGGGCAGATACAGAGCATCGGCCCCCGCTATTGCCCCTCCATCGAGACCAAGATTGTCACCTTCCCAGACAAGACCGAGCATCAGCTCTTCCTTGAGCCGGAGGGGGAGACCACGACCGAATTCTACCTCAACGGATTCTCATCCTCCCTTCCGATTGACATCCAGCTTGAGGCGTTGCAGACCATCCCGGCGTTCGAGGATGTCAGGATTCTGCGCCCCGGCTACGCCATAGAATATGACTTTTTCGACCCGACGCAGCTGCGCCACACCCTTGAGACAAAACCGGTGTCGGGGCTATATTTCGCCGGGCAGATAAACGGCACCACCGGCTATGAGGAAGCCGCCGGACAGGGGTTGCTCGCCGGTATAAACGCCGCCCTGAGGGCGCGCGGGGAGGGGGAATTCACCCTCTCGCGTGACGAGGCTTACATCGGTGTGCTGGTCGACGACCTGGTGACGAAGGGTGTCGACGAGCCTTACCGCATGTTCACCTCCAGGGCCGAATACCGCATACTCCTGCGTCAGGATGACGCCGACATGCGCCTCACCGCCCGCTCCCACGCGATAGGTCTGGCCGACGATGAGCGGATGCGCCTCGCCGGAGAGAAGCGCGCCCTGCGCGACTCGCTGATAGAGTTCGTCGAGTCTTTCTCCGTGAAACCGGCGGTGCTCAACGCATCCGTCGAGGCGTTGACTCCGGAGCAGCTCGAGGCCCTCGGTTGCCCGGTGGCGAATGTCGAGTTCCCCCATCCCAACGGTTTCCCCCTCGCGCCGATAAAGGAGGGATGCAAGCTTGTGAACCTCCTCCTGCGTCCGGCCTTGACCTTGAAACTCCTCGCGGCGGTCATCAGGCCGCTTGCCGACCATCTCGCTTCCCTCCCCGCCGACCGCCGGGAGGAAATCATCGAGGCCGCGGAGGTGCTGGTGAAATACGGCGGCTACATCAAGCGTGAGGCCCAGCTGGCCGAGAAGCTGAAACGCCTTGAGGCGGTCTCGCTCGGCGACCGTTTCGACTATGAGTCGATAGGCTCCCTCTCGATAGAGGCGCGACAGAAACTCTCGCGTATCAGGCCGGAGAATGTGGGGCAGGCTTCCCGCATCCCGGGTGTGTCGCCCGCCGACATCAACATACTTCTGCTGCTGTCGGGGAGGTGAAAAGGCGGCGCGGCTGTTCCACGTGGAACAATCACAACCCAACCCTCCTCCCGTCAGTCTGTTATAACGAATCCAAACAAAACAACCAAATATTTTTCAACGATGGAATACATCAAATCCAGAATCCGTGACGTCTACGATTTCCCCGCCAAGGGTGTCGTGTTCAAAGACCTCACCACCGTATTCAAAGACCCCCGCGCCCTCCACATCATCGGGTGGGACCTCTCCCAGCTTTACCGCGACAAAGGGGTGACGAAAGTGGTCGGCATCGAGTCGCGTGGTTTCATCGGCGGCTCAATCCTCGCCTTCGAGCTTGGCGCGGGATTCGTGCCGGTGCGCAAACCTGGCAAGCTCCCCGCCGACACCCTGCAGATGTCATACAAGAAGGAGTATGGCACCGATGTCATCGAGATTCACCGCGACGCCATCACCGAGGATGACGTCGTTGTCCTCCACGATGACGTCCTCGCCACCGGCGGAACAATGGCCGCCGCCTACGAGCTGGTGAAGTCGATGAACCCCAAGAAAATCTACATCAACTTCATCATCGAGCTTTCTTCGCTCAATGGCCGCCAGAACCTCCCCGCCGACGCTGAGGTGACCTCGCTCATCACTTATTGAGCGAACTGCCGCAGGGGGGCCGATGCCGGTGCCCCGCGTTTCCCATGATTCGATACTTGTTGTGTTTTTTACCTTAGACCTGATGCCGTGATGACAGCCAACATTGCGGCATCATTTTTGTTATACCTAAGGATAAAAGCCCAAAGTCAAAGACCACATACGATATGGATAAGATTCTAAGAAAGATGGCCCTCGAGTATCACCGCGCTCCAAAGCCGGGCAAACTCGAGGTTGTACCGACAAAGCCTTACAACTCTCCCGGCGACCTCTCGCTGGCATATTCCCCCGGGGTGGCATACCCCTGCCTTGAGATAAAGGATGACACCTCGCGGGTGTATGAATACACCAACCGTGGAAATCTCGTCGCCGTCATCTCTAACGGAACAGCCGTGCTCGGCCTGGGCGACATCGGCCCGGAGGCGGGGAAGCCTGTGATGGAGGGGAAGGCGCTCCTCTTCAAGATTTTCGCCGGACTCGACGGCTATGACCTCGAAATCGACGAGAAGGATCCCGAGAAATTCATCAGCATAGTCAAGGCCCTCGCCCCGACTTTCGGGGGGATAAACCTTGAGGACATCAAGGCCCCCGAATGCTTCGAGATTGAGACCCGGCTCAAGGAGGAGCTTGACATTCCGGTGATGCACGACGACCAGCACGGCACCGCCATCATCTCGGCTGCCGCCCTGCTCAACGCCCTTGAGATTCAGGGGAAGGATATCCGCGACATAAAGATGGTGGTCAACGGAGCGGGGGCGGCGGCCATCTCCTGCACCCGCCTTTACAACGCCCTCGGCGTGCGCCGCGACAACATCATTATGGTTGACTCGAAAGGGGTGATACGCAAGGAACGTCCCGGACTGAACTCCCAGAAGAAGGAGTTCGCCACAGACCGGCCCGGGGTGTCCACCCTTGAGGAGGCTATGGTCGGCGCCGACCTTTTCCTGGGCCTTTCGGTCAAGGATGTCGTCACCCCCGGGATGCTGAAAACGATGGCTCCCCGACCCATCGTTTTCGCCCTGGCCAACCCCGACCCCGAAATCAGCCGCGACCTGGCAATCGCCTCCCGCGACGACCTGATTTTCGCGACCGGCCGCAGCGATTACCCCAACCAAATCAACAACGTGCTCGGCTTCCCCTACATCTTCCGTGGCGCGCTCGACTGCGGGGCCACCTCAATAAACGAGGAGATGAAGCTCGCCGCCGCCAAAGCCATCGCCTCGCTGGCCCACCAGCCGGTGCCTGATACAATACGCCAGGCTTACTCCGAGGAAGACTTGGCGTTTGGACGCAATTACATCCTTCCTAAGTCGATGGATCCGCGCCTGCTGGAAGTTGTGCCTCCCGCCGTCGCAAAGGCCGCTATGGACTCCGGAATAGCCCGTAAGCCTATCTCTGATTTCGACGCGTATGTCGAAGGGCTGCGCCACCTCGGCGAGAACTGTGCCGACGGCGTCTGCTATCCGGTGCTTCTCAACACCCCCGAGATTTTCTCCAAGCTCGCCGCGCGTCTGGGCTACCCCCTCGACCACTTCGCCAACTGACCCCCGTTATCGGCCAGCCAACTTACAGATTTCGCGGTCGTCCCCCTACGGGGGACGGCTGTTTTTTTACCCAATCGATAACTTGTTTTGAGGATAGGTCTCACGCAGATTAAATTTTTTTAGGGGGCAGGGGGCTCACGCAGATTAATTTTTGGAAGGGTCTCACGCAGATTACGCAGATACGCAGATTGTCGCGGATATAAAGAAAGGTCTCACAGATTACACAGATTACACAGATAGCCATCCGGATGGAATATTGTTGGATTTCCGCCCGGATGGCTATCTGTGTAATCTGTGTAATCTGCGAGACCTTTCCCAAAAATCGGCTTAATCTTGATTATCTCTAAAATAATCCGCGATTAATCTGCGTATCTGCGTAATCTGCGTGAGACCCTTCCAAAAATTAATCCGCGTGAGACACGAGGGAAAAGTGGGGTATCAGCTGCGGCGGGTCTGCCAGCGGGCCACGAGGTAGGCGGTGGCGGTGTAGACCAGTGTGAGGCCCCAGAGCCAGTACCAGGGACGCGGCTCGAGGCCCAGGGGGGCGCCGTCAGAGTTGATGCGCACGAAGCCCTCCACTCCCCATGTGGCCGGCACGATGTCACCAAGCAGCGAAAGGAAGTTGCCCATCGCGTATCGCGGCCAGGTCAGTCCCGACAGGAAGAGGAACGCCACGGAGGTGAATA
Source organism: uncultured Porphyromonadaceae bacterium (assembly GCA_947177635.1). Taxonomy (GTDB): domain Bacteria; phylum Bacteroidota; class Bacteroidia; order Bacteroidales; family Muribaculaceae; genus UBA7173. The sequence goes on from CAMWVQ010000026.1 coordinate 25,365, forward strand.
CCACGATGATGAACGCCGACTCCCTCTCGGTGGCCATTATGTTGAGCGTCTGGCCGAGCATCGCCGTGGCCAGGAGCATCGGCAGGATGAAGAGGATGTAGTCGATTACCTCCCCTTCGTGTGGGTAATGGAAGAAGTGGAGAACGTAGTGGAGGATATAGATGGCCAGGGGGATGTAGAGGATGGTGTAGCAGAATGCGCGTCCGAAAATCTGGGCTGAGGGAGACATGGCGTCGCTCTCCGGGGGGAGGCTTCCGCGCAGCCGGCGGCGCTGTTCGGCGCGTGTGCCGCCAAGCAGCACAATCCCGAGTATCATACTTTGCTGGAGTATCAGCACCACGATGCCGGGGATGATGAACGACGCGAAGCCCTGCTGGGTGTCGCCCAGGGCGAAGCCCACGCTCCCGATGGTGGTGGTCTCGCCGGTGGATGGCATGCCAAGGTCGTCGAGGGTCATCTGGCGCAGCTGCGCGCCGGTGGCAATCTGCAGGTCGGCGATGGAGCTGGAGAATGTGCGGTAGCGCAGCAGCAGGCTCATCTCGCTGTAGAACTGCACCTGCGGCTGTTCGGCGCGGCCGAGTTTCCGGGTGTAGTCAGCCGGAATCTCGAGTATGCCGAAACATTTCTTCTCGGCCATCCATTGTTTGGCTTCCTGCATATCGGCGGCGTAGCCACATATCTTGATGGCCTCGGTGGCGTCGGCGTGGCGGGCGAACTCGCGGCTCAGGGCGGTGCGGGAGTTGTCGACCACAGCCACGGGCATGTCGCGGGTGACCTCGGTGTTGTATATCAGCGAATATACGATAGGATAAGCTGTCGGAAGGAAGAAGAAGAACAGTATCACCCCGACGTCGGAGAACACCAGCGACATCTCGTGTCTGAAAATCCTCGCGGTCTCAGACAGCCATTCCTTCAGGTCTATAACGAATCCTTTCATAATCAATCGTCAGGGGTTTATCAGGGAACATATACCGGCTTGCGCAGGGAGCGTTTCATAAGCGGCGCGAGCAGGGTGGCCACGATCGGGAACACCAGCAGGGCCACGAAATACATCCGGGCGTAGTAGACGGCCCAGCCGTCGAGGGCGATGTCGGCGTAAATCAGGAAGTACCACCTCACGGGGAGTATGTAGGAGAATATCGCGATGGCTCCATACATGGCCTCCACCGGGAAGGAGAAGGCCGCCAGCGAGAAGGCCAGGATGCCCACCAGGGAGCATACCGACAGGGCCAGTCGCGGGTTGGGGAGGATGGCACACACGGCAACGGCGAAGCTCTGCGAGGCTGCCACGAAGAGTAACATGCCGATGACCATCCACCATTCCTGGCCGTTCATCGGGAAATGGTTCCAGTGGAAGAGCAGCGAGTTTATGCCCCATCCGAGGATGGTGAATATCACCGTCTGCGGCAGGAGCTTCCCCAGCAGGGCGGTGGCGGTGCGGCCACGGGCGGCGGCGAGCCATTGCGGGGAGGTGGCGTTCTTTATTTCCTGGGTGATGGCGAAGGCCGTCATCAGGAATATCATCAGCTCAAGCACCCCGTAGAGGAATGAGGGGGAGAGGTAGTAGGAATAGTTCAGCCAGGGGTTGTGGAGGGGGTGGGAGTTGACCGTCAGGGGCTGCAGCACCACCCCGGCCAGGGCCTCGGGGGCGCCTTTCTCAAGCATCTCGGTCTGCACGAGTCCTCCGGCAGCGGTTACCCCCATGGTCTTGAATCCCTTGAACATCAGCGAGCCGGGGACATAGATCGACAGGTTGAAGTAATAGGTCAGCTGCGGGCCTCTCCCTGATACGGCGTCTTTCTCGAAGCCCTCCGGAATCATGAAGAAACCCATTATGCGGCCGCTCTGCACGGCGTTCATCGCGTCGTGGTAGCCCATCGGGGTCTCCACAACATCTATCAGCTCCATCGCGTCGAGCGAGCGTGTCAGGCGGCGCGACATCTGAGAATGGTCGAGGTCGACCACCCCGGCGGGTACCTTCAGCGGAAGTCCCGGGTCGAGCATCCCCACGAAGAAGAATGCCATGACCACAGGCACCAGCACGATGCCCACGAAGTAGATGGGCCGCGAGGTGAGGCGCCGCAATTCACGGCGCACGACAGTTAAGAAGCCGGTTGACATAAGCGTTTGCGGATATTTCGGGTTACAGTCCCTTGATGAGCACGGTCATGCCGGGACGGAGGTCGGGCAGCTCCTCGGTGGGGCGCGCCTTGACCTCGAAGGTCTTGGAATCCCAGTCGCCGGTGGTCTTGGTGGCGTGCCAGGTCGCGTAGGAGCCTAGGTCGCGGACATAATATATCTTCACCTTGGCGTCCTTGTCGAGGGCGGGGATGGTGACCGTTATCTCTTTCCCCATTGTGAAATCCTTGAGCTTGTCCTCGCGCACGTTGAAGGTCACCCACTTGTCGTCGATTTTCAGCACGTTCATTATCGGCGCGCCGAGGGCCACGAGTTCCCCGACGTTGGGGAAGATGACATCCACCTGTCCGTCGCAGGGGGCGGTCAGGTACTGGTCTTCAAGCACCGACTCAACCTCGGCGACTCCCCCCTTGGCAACCGTCACCATGGCGGCCGCCTGGGTCTTGTCCTCGCTCTGGGGGCCTTGCTTGGCCAGCTCATACTGGCTCTTGGCGGCTGCGGCCCCGGCTACGGCGGCGTCATACGCGGCCTTGGCCTCGTCGCGCTTCTGCTCCGAGACAACCCCCTCGGCGAAGAGGTTCTGCATGCGGTCGTAGGTCTTCTTGCTGATGCCCACGGCGGCCTGCGCCTGCTGCCACACCTGGTATGCGCTCTGGATGATCTGCGAGCGGGTTCCGGCGTCTACTTTCTTGTCTACGGCCTGGGCGGCTGTCTCCATGGCGCGGGCCTGCTGGAGCTTCGCCTCGGCCAGGGATGAATGGATGTGGACAAGGGTGTCACCCTTGTGGACCATGTCTCCCTCATGGACATAGAACTCGACAACGCGGCCGGGGAGTTTCCCCGAAACCCTGACGGATGTGGCCTCAGCCTGCCCCTGGAGTATCTCGGCGGGCTTGTTTATGAACAGGAACCCTATGATGGCGAGGGCGGCTACCACGAACACCACCCCTCCGAGGGCTATTATCAGTTTCCGGTTCTCTTTCTTCTCTTCGTTGGACTGCATGGCAAATCGATATGGGATTTGAAAAATTCGTTATTGTCAATATTCCGGCCCGGCGGGTCAGTAGGTGAGACGCCCGAGCACCTTCGACAGGTAGACGTCGCAGAGCTGTACATCCACCTTGGCGTCTATCTTCTCGGAATTGGCCTTGAGCCAGGCGGTCTGGGCCGTCATCACGTCGGTGGGGGTCATCACACCCTCGCGGAAGCCCAGCGTCGCGCTGCGCAGGTTCTCCTGCGCCTTCTCGAGGTTGGTGCAGGTCATGTTGTATGTCTTTATCGACTCCTGGGCCTTGAACGAGGCCTGGCTGACCTGCAGGTCGACCATCTCGCGGGCATTCTGGAGCTGGAGCTGCGACACCACGGCGTTGCTCTTCGAGGCCTTGTAGCCGTAGTAGTTTCCGCCCCAGTGCCAGATGGGGATGGTGACCATCACCCCGACGGAGAATGCCCCGTCGAAGCGTTTCTTGAAGCCGTCGAACATGTTGGGGTTCGAGAATGAGTAGGTGCCTATCAGGGCCACGTTGGGGAGCATCGCCGCGCGGGCCACGTTGGCCTCCTGCTCGGCAACCTTCCCCGCCAGCCCGAGGGCCGTCAGGTCGTTGCGGGCGGCGTAGACCGCCTCCATGTCATAACTGTGGGCGATTTCGGCGTGGGGGTCGATCTCGAGGCTCCCCTCATCCTCGACCTGCATCTGGGAGTTGACCGGCAGGCCGCAAACCTGCGCCAGGGCCATACGGCTGAGGCTCAGGCCGTTCTCCACCTTCGTAAGGTCTACGTTGGCCTGGTTGAGCTTTACCTCGACGCTGAGCAGGTCGCTGCGTGTGGCCACCCCCTGCTCCACCATACGCTGCACATCGAGGCGCAGCGTGTCGAGCAGGTTGACATAGCTCGTGGCCAGCTCGTGCTTTGCCTTGAGGGCAACCACCGTCCAGTAGGCCCCGTCGACGGCGTAGACCACATTCTGCGCCTCGCTGGCGTAGAGCTGGTCGGCGATGTCTGAGGCCAGTCCGGCGATTTTGTTCATCGCAACGATTTTCCCACCCATGAACACAGGCTGGGTCAGCGTCACAGCCCCGAAGAAGACGTTGTGGATGTCAAACTCCATCGCCTCTTTCGGGATGAGGGCCACCTCCTCCGGGACATACTGCCCGTCGGGCCCCTTGACAGGCTCGCCGGTGTAGGGGTTCTTCACTAAGTTGAACTGATAGCTCTGGCTCTGGAGGTCGAACGACTTGACCGGCAGCAGCTGGTCGGAGTCGAAAATCGATATATCCTTCTGATTGTAAAGGTATCCCCCCGCGAAGTCGATTCCCGGGAGATACGCCGCGAAAGCCTGCTTCTTCTGATAGCCTGCCTTGCGCTGTTGCTCACGCTTGACCATCAGTTCCTTGTTGTTGCGCAGGGCAAGCTGGCGGCAACTGTCAAGCGAATATGTGTCGGCCGACGCCGTGAAGGCGGCCACGCCGATTGCTACGGCCGGCAGAACCCGGCACAGCCGCCGCGTTCTCAGGCCAAAATCTCTTGCAAGATTCATTATTGGTGAAACTCTCAACATAACCATGCTACAAAATTACATATTTAAAGAGGCCACAGACAACGCCTTAACCTTTATTGCGGCCATTTCGGCCAATATTCTGTCAAAAAGGACATAAATGTTAAAACGGGTCATCGGGCCATCCCTCTGAATATTAACAAAGCTTAAACCCAAAGGGTTGTGTTCCCCATCGAAAAACTGTCGTCGGCCATCGGCCCCGATGCCCCTGTATTTTCGGTGTGTTTTTCAAAAAACGGCCCCAAATGTTTGGCGGAAGAAAAAAAAGTCGTACCTTTGCAGCCGGGTAAGTCCTACACGACCAGCTCCCCCCGAACTCCGTCAGGTCTTGATCGAAGCAGCGGTAGGGGGTCGTAGCGGTGCGATGTAGTAAGCTTACCCTTTTTTGTATCCCTACGTGAGGGTTTCACCCTTGTTTTCCTTTCCCCGCTTTCCCTTTCCAGTTTTCCCTTTCTCGTTTTTCTTTTCCTCGTTGTTTTTTATTCCCCCTCGTTGTTTTCCTGTTGTTTTTTTGCCACCCCTCGCTTCGCTCGGGCACCACACCGCCTGGTATCTTAGCGAGAGGCGGTGTG
>CAMWVQ010000027.1 GCA_947177635.1 uncultured Porphyromonadaceae bacterium
ATTTTTGAGAGAGTGGGTGGGAAGAATGGAATATTTTCGTAACTTTGCGGATGGCTGAGGGATGGAGGATGTCTTGCATATGGGATGTTGACGCCCCCGAGCCGTGATATTTTTGAAATTAGGAAGCGTTATGCTTGTCTTGTAAGTTGAAAACCTGAGAAACTTTCAAAACGAATACAAGGACCGGCATAGTGGATTCTCGCGCGTATAGCGCGGGCTGCTATCGTCACATCTGTATTCAAGGTTTTCTCAGGACCGTCAACTTACGGCGTGGCATAGTCGGCTTGCGCTTTCTTTGTTTTTCACAGTGAGTGTTGTCGCAGCACAAGGGTTGATGCAGACGATGTTATCACAGAATACACGCTAAGACCGACGTGGTTTTATAAATCTGGTATATGGGCAGAAAATTCAACGCATATATGGAGAGTCCGGAAATTGATTTCTGGCGCAGGATGTGTCTTTCCGAAGTAGAACTGCGAGTCTATGAGCGTGGCGAGGAGTTTGTCAGCGTAGGGGAGGTGGGCCGTCATATCGGGTTCGTGATGGAGGGCACATTGAAGTATGTGACATTTTCGGAAGATGGTACCGAGCATGTGGTGGGCTTCGAGTTTCCCGGAGAGTTTGTGACTGATTTCCCATTCTCGCTTTACGGAATGCCGGCGAGGGTTTCGATTGTAGCCGACTCACATTGCGAGATTATGTGTGTGGCATCGCGCACGGTGGCCGAGAGGATGAAGGAAGACCCGGAACTGGCGGCAGTTGTGATGCGTTCGACCGAGGGGGTGTTCTCCACGGTCTATGACCGGTATATGTCGCTTTACCGCAAGTCGCCTCGCGAACGTTATGAAGAGCTGTTGAACCGTCATCCCGACCTGTTCTCGCTTTTCTCGCTGAAAGACATCGCCTCTTATCTCAACATCACTCCGACCCATCTGAGCCGTTTGCGCAAGAATGTCTGAAATTTTGTTAAAAGCGGGCGGCTCACGTTTTGATTTCAACAAATGTTGAGGCCCGGTCGGTTGCGGATTACGAACTTTGTATCGTAATCTAAATCATAATCGACGATGTTCAGAATTTCTGTTTGTATGATGTCAGTTGTGGCGGCGGTCGCCACGATTACCGACAGCTCACAGGCATCAGTGCGGCCTGATTGCGTAAGCTGCGAAATTGTCAAGGCCGAGACAGTTTTGGCCGTCGGATTGTCACAGTCGAGGATGTTGCTGACTGATATTATCAGGGATTCGTTTCCGGCCCGGTGATTATCCATGTTTTTTAGATTCCATCTCCGCGTTCATACACTAATCAATACCCTTGGATGCAGTTTCAAAACGATTTGCAACCTGATTCCGGAGAAATCTTCCTCTGAACAATCTCAGGAAAGATTTCTCCGGAATCGTTTTGGCCACGCTGTGTCGCGGTTCAGATATTAAAGAGCCTCACGCAGATTCCGCAGATATGCAGATTTCACGCGGACAATATTGGGTATAGGAGACTTAAATATGGATTAATGTCTCAACTATTACGCGGTTGTCTTTCCGAACAAGCAGGAGGGGATTTGATTTTCACAATGCGACCGGAAAATGTTGTATCGGGCTATATTTTCTCCTCCGGCAGGAGGCCGAAGCAGCGGGTGATGGCGCGGCGGATGCGGCGGGAGGGGGCTGACTCGTGGCGCAGGATGGATATTATGCAGCTGATGTATGAGTCCTTGGAGCCGTTGAGGCCGCAGAGCTGCGAGATGTTGGAGCCGGGCAACATCGACTTCTGGTTGTAGACTTTCAGTATCTCGGCGTAGTTCTCCTCGGCGACCCAGCGTGAGAACTCACGGCATAGATGTTCATACAGGCCCCGGGGATTCAGCTCTTTGGCCAGTCCTGCAAGATGCTGTTCGAAGGCGTTGATGTTGCTGAATTTGCCATCGACACGGCGTTCCATGAGGCGTTTTATGCGATGGCGGGTGTGGAGCATCGCCTGGGCGCGCAGGTCGTGGCTGAACATGCCGATTATGGCTTTTTTCACCGACTTGAACACCTTGTTCTCATCCTTGCCGTTGAATGACGCCACTGTCCTGACAACCTCCTCAAGCATCAGTATGTTCTCGATTTCGGCAACATCAGGAACGAAGATGTTCTTGCTCCGCAGGTATGCCACCTCCCCCTCGTCGCGGCGGTCGCGGTCTACAATGCCCCGGCTTTCGAGGTGGTGGAGCGACCGTTGGTCGTTGAAGGCGCGTGTCGATTCGATGACCTTGTCGCAACTGCCGAGAGACTTTACCGTGAAGTCTTTGAACACCAGGGGGTAGAGTTTGGCGTCGATGGAGTGGGAGGCGTCTCCTTCGATGAACAGCACCGGGTTGCGCGAACCGATGATGGCCATATAGACCTCGTCGGATATCCCCGCGCCGCGAGGCAGGATGGTGTAATCCCAACCCTCGCCGGCTGTGTCGTAGCCGCGCACCCACAGCAGCAGGTCGCGCTGGCGGGTGGCGGTGAAGTCGAGGTCGTGGGTGGTGTAGACAAAGCGGCAGTCGGGGCGCATGGCCTCCAGGGAGTCCCAGGTCTTTTGCTGCAGGGTAGGGTGGAGGAACATCTCGGGGGAATCGACGAAGACCACCCCGTTCCGCGGGGCGTAAAGCAATGCGCCGAAATAATACAGCACTGCTTTTTCGCCGTCTGAGAGCCGCACCTGGGAGTAGGTGTCCTCCTGGCCGTCACGGGCGAACAGCAGGCGTCCTCCCTGGCGCAGCACCTGGTTTGAGGGGAAAATCTCCTGCCACCGGGCTATCACCTCGTCGAGCTTGGTTGTGGGGGCCACGGCGGCCTCGCGGCGTCCGGCGCTCACCTCCATCTGCGCCATCTTGTAGTCAACCAGCGACGCGATTTCCTCATTGAGCAGAAGTGCGGTCAGGCGGTCGAAAGTTGTGGATGCGGTGTTGGTCAGGAACGACGGCGACTGCCGGGCCTTGAGGTATATCTTATCCACACTGCCGGCTTCATCTTTCGGTTCCCCGGTCGCATATATGGCTTTCAGGGCCGAAAGCCTGAATGCCTTCTCCCCGAGAGACCCTGCGAGGAAGGATGTGAAACGGGTTTTCCCGGCACCGTTGGCGCCGATGATGGTCAGGCTGCGGGTTGCCGGGTGGAGCTGCCGCCGATTGCCCGACAGGTCGGGAGGGAGGAGGATTTCCATAACTTGAAGGTGTTCAGTCGAGGTAACGTTTCGTCAGGCCGTCATACAGTTCGATGCGGCGGTCGCGGAGGAATGGCCACCAGCGGCGCACATTCTCGCTGCGGCACAGGTCGACATCCACGACGGCGGTCGCTTCCCGGTCTGCGGGGGCCTGGTAGAGGAATTCCCCCTGCGGACCTGCCACGAAGCTCGAGCCCCAGAAGGTTATCCCGTCGGTGACGCCCGACGGGTCATCCTCGTGGCCTACGCGGTTGACGGCAATCACGGGGATGCCGTTGGCCACGGCGTGGCCGCGCTGCACGGTTATCCAGGCCTCGCGCTGGCGGTCTTTCTCATCCTGCGGGTCTGTGTCCTGCCAACCGATGGCTGTGGGGTAAATCAGCAGCTCGGCTCCCTGGAGGGCCATCAGGCGTGCGGCCTCGGGATACCACTGGTCCCAGCACACGAGCACTCCCAGGCGTCCGAGCGAGGTCTCGACGGGCTTTATGCCGAGGTCGCCGGGGGTGAAATAGAATTTCTCGTAGAACCCGGGGTCGTCGGGGATGTGGGTCTTGCGGTACCGGCCGGTCTCGCTGCCGTCTGCGTCAAACACCACGGCGGTGTTATGGTACAGGCCTGCAGCGCGTCGCTCGAACATCGATGTGACAATCACCACCCCGAGCTCGCGGGCGAGACGGGAATAGAACTCCGTGGCCTCCGACGCGAGGTCTACCGCCAGGTCGAACGTGTCGACATTCTCATCCTGGCAGAAATACAGCGAGTCGTGCAGTTCCTGGTTCACTATCAGCCGCGCGCCATCTTTGGCGGCGTTGCGGATTTCCCGGGCCAGGCGGCTCCGGTTGTCGGCTATGTCGGCGGTCTTGCTCTGCTGGATGAGCGCGACCTTCAATGGTATGTTCTTGTCTGACATTTTCAATTACGTTTTCAAATAGGGAGCCAGGAGGCGGGAATCTGCATTGTGGCGCAATGAAGCGAGCCGTGCTGGCGTATCAGGGCGCGGCAGTCGACGGTCAGAATCTCGTGGTCGGGGAAAGCGATTGAAAGCATGTTGGTTGCCATCTCGTCGTTGCGGGGCTGGCCGTAGACAGGCATGATGACTGCCTTGGGAGTGATGAGGAAGTTGGCGTAGGTGGCGGGAAGCCGGTCGCCGTTCTCGTCGTGTATGGGGGAGGGGAGAGGAAGGCCGATGAGGTTGTAGGGGTTGCCCGCATGGGTGCGGAACTCCTTGAGCTGCTCCTCCATTTTGTCGAGAGAGGGGGTGTGGGAGTCTGCCGGATTGTAAGACTTCACATATAATATGGTGTCGCCGGGGGCGAGGCGCGCCAGGGTGTCGACATGGCTGTCGGTGTCATCCCCCTTGAGCGCGCCGTGGTCGAGCCACAGTACCCTACAGGCCCCGAGGCCCGCGGCAAGCTCGCGCTCCACCTCCTCTTTGTTTATGAAGCCGTTGCGGTTGACCGACAGCATACATTCAGAGGTTGTCAGTATGGTGCCCGCGCCGTCGCTCTCGATGGAGCCGCCTTCGAGCACATAGCGTTTCCGCAGTGCCACCGGGGCCTTGACGGCTTTGCTCGCTATCAGCGACAGGAAGGCGAGGTTGTCTTTGTCAGAGGGGAACTTCAGTCCCCAGCCGTTGAACTTGTATGCCACGGCCGAGAGGCTGCCATCCGCCAGCTCCTCCACGGTGATTGGCCCGTAGTCGCGGGTCCATGTGTCGTTTGTCTGGCACCTGGCTATGACGATGTTTTCCCTTGTGGAGTCATCGGGGAGCATAGCGGCCACGCGGTCAGGTTCGGGGGTGGCGATGATTACCTTCTGCCCCGCCCTGACCAGAGCGCGGGTCAGTTCTGTATAGCAACTGTCGACATCGTCGAGCATGTCGGCCCAGTCGGTGTCGCGGTGGGGCCACGCGATAAGGGTGGCGTCGAATCGGGCATCCCATTCGGCGGGCATTATCCTCCGTGGGATTGTGCTTTCGGTCTTGGTCATCGGTCGTAATCGTTGTCAAGGGTGTCCCAGATGGAATCCTGATTGTCGAGATACTCCTCACAGAAGTCGAGGAAACCACGCCGTTCAGAACTTCCGACCTCGTGGCACCACTGGCGGTAGAGCTTGTGGAGCCCGTCATCCTCGCCCACCATCTTCTTGAATTCGGCTTCGGCCATGTCTATGCTTCCGGCCTGGCGGATTACTTGATGGAATACTTCTGTGATGTCTTGAAAATCCATTGTCTGTCATGGTTGGTCGGGGCTTAAGGAGGGAGAATCGGCCCCGTGGCATTGCTTTATATGGCTTGTTGGGGCAAAGATAATGATTTTTTGGAAAATAACACGGAATTTGCCGACTTAAAAACATTTGTTAACTTTGCGAACCAATCAGCCTCGGCTTGTTGTTTTATGATAAAAACAGACAGAGATGAAACGTAGTTCGATAATCATGCTTTTTGCCCTCATTGTCGCCCCGATGCTGGTATCGTGGGTGACCGATCCGTTGCTTGGCCGTGAGGGGTATGAGACAGAGACCGTGAACCACCCTGACGATTATTCAGGCAAAGTAGTGTCGACCGTCATCCGTAGGTTGCCCGAGGGGGAGAAGCCCCGCAAGGCTGTCTTGTATGTGCATGGTTACAACGACTATTTCTTCCAGGACTCGATGGGGCGGGAGTTCAACGACTCGGGCTATGGATTCTATGCCGTGGACCTGCGCAAGTATGGCCGCTCGCTGTTGCCGGGACAACGTCGCTACGAGGTGCGCGACCTCCGTGAGTATTTCGCCGACATAGACTCGGCCATCTCCAGGATGCGCCGCGACAGCGTGACCGACATCGTTTTGATGGGCCACTCCACAGGCGGCCTCATCACATCTTTATATATGGAGGAGGCGCCAGCCCCGGAGATAAAGGCATTGATTCTCAACAGTCCCTTCCTCGACTGGAATTTCACCGGCTTCATGCGCAACGCCGCCATCCCCCTGGCAGCCGCCGCGGGGAAGTGGTTCCCGGACATGGAGATGTCGCAGGGCGACGACACAGCCTACGGTGAGAGTCTGCTCAAGTCGAAGCATGGGGAGTGGGAGTTCGACACGACCCTGAAGCTCATCCACCCCGCCCCTATATCACTCGGATGGGTGCGCGCCATAGACCAGGGACACAAGACGCTGGTCGACAACGGCCGCGCCATCAAAGTGCCGGTCTACCTGATGCGCTCGCGCCGGAGCGCCTATCCCGATGGCTGGAGTCCGCTGGCCAACAGCGGCGACGCCGTGCTGAATGTCGATTCCATCTCGGCCCGCGGACGCCGCATGGGCTACAACGTGACCGAGGCTATCGTCGACAGCGGCCTCCACGACCTTGTGCTTTCCGCTCCCCGCATCCGGCGCGCCGTCTACGAGTCGATGTTCAGCTGGCTACGCCGCCAGCCGGAGTTCGTGGAATGACAAATCCTGTCTGATGGGTTTCATATCTTCATAGGGTTATGAGTGTTGTATTAAGACACTGAATGGGGCGATTTATTGTTTGGCGAACGTAAACAGATTCAGTCGCCTGCCTGTGTCGACAGTGGTAGCGTGGGCAGGAGGTCGGGCGGGGAGATGTTTTCCGGGGTGTCACTGAAATTTTTCTTGCAAATTGTTGATGATTCCAAAAAGTTTAGTAAATTTGTGGCATTGAACTGTTTTTGGAAATTTTAATATCCTCCGGGTGGATTTGGGTTATAACCGCCCCGCCATCGGGTAGATATTTTCGGAATCTGTTACCATGAAGGAATCCGTCTCTTTCTGAAACCGCTGACCCAAGTATCCCGGGATTTACCTCGGGACATGATTGTTATGTAAACTATTGTTAACCTCTTTATATATCATGGCAGAAAATAAAGAAAAACTGTTCACCCAGTTCCCTCCCGTCTCCTACGAGACCTGGAAGGCTAAGGTAGACGCCGACCTCAAAGGTGTCCCCTTCGACAAGAAGCTGGTGTGGAGAACCAATGAGGGTTTCTCGGTGCAGCCGATGTACCGCCGCGAGGACATCGCCGATTTCAAGACCACCGGCTCCCTCCCCGGCGAGTTCCCCTACGTCAGAGGCACACGCGACAACAACCACTGGCTTACCCGCCAGGAGATTCTCCCCGCAGATGCCGCCGAGGCTAACCGTGTTGCCCTCGACGTCCTCGGAAAGGGTGTCAACTCGCTCGGTTTCACCGTCAAGGAACCGACCGTGGCCACTCTCGACATCCTCCTGAAGGATATCAACGTCGAGGAGGTGGAGCTCAACTTCAACACCTGCCCCCGCAAGGCCCTCGACCTGGCCGCCGCGCTCGTGGAATGGCTCAAGGCCCGCAAGCTCGAGAAGGTGTTCAAGGGCTCGATCAACTATGATCCGCTGAAACGCGCGTTCCGCCACGGCGCCGACATCGACGCCAAGGCTGTGGCCGCCGAAGCGGTCGGCATGCTCGACATCGTTGCCGATGTCCCCGGCCTGCGCTGCCTGTCAGTCAACTCGCTGGTGTTCAACAACGCCGGATGCTATATATTCCAGGAACTCGGTTACGCCCTCGCCTGGGGCGCGCAGTGGATGACCCTGCTGACCGAGGCCGGTGTGCAGCCCGCTGTGGTGGCTGACCGCGTGAAGTTCAATATGGGCGTCAGCTCCAACTACTTCATGGAGCTTGCCAAGTTCCGCGCCGCCCGCATGCTCTGGGCCCAGATCGCCGAGCAGTACAACCCCATCGGTAAGGAGGATTGCAAGATGGCCCTCCACGCCGTGACCTCCCGCTTCAACCAGACCCTTTACGATGCCCACGTCAACCTGCTGCGCAGCCAGACCGAGGCGATGTCTGCCGCCCTGGCCGGTGTCGACTCCCTGACCGTCACACCGTTTGACGTCCCCTACAAGACTCCCGACGAATTCTCGGAGCGCATCGCCCGCAACCAGCAGCTCCTGCTGAAGGAGGAGAGCCATCTCGACAAGGTGGCCGACCCCGCCGGCGGTTCCTACTATGTGGAAACCCTCACCGTATCCATCGCCAAGGAGGCCTGGAAGCTCTTCCTCGAAGTCGAGGAGAAGGGTGGTTTCTTCGCCTGCGTGAATGAGGGCGACGTGCAGAAGGCAGTCAACGCCTCCGCCGCCAAGCGTCACGACGACATGGCCCGCCGCAAGGAAATCCTCCTCGGCACCAACCAGTTCCCCAACTTCAACGAGTTCGCCCAGGCCAAGATTGAGGATGGTTCCTCAGCCGCCTGCGAGAATGATGAGGTCAAGGGAGAGGCCAAGGAACACACCTGCGGATGCGGCGGCAACTGCCAGACCAATCCCGAGAAGGCTCTCAACTCTGCCCGCATGGCAAGCGACTTCGAGCTGCTGCGTCTCGCCACAGAGGCCGCCTCGAACCGTCCGAAGGTGTTCATGCTGACCATCGGCAACCTGGCCATGCGTCTCGCCCGCGCCCAGTTCTCATCCAACTTCTTCGGCTGCGCCGGTTACGAGATCATCGACAACATCGGTTTCAAGAGTGTGGAAGAGGGTGTGAACGCCGCCATCGAGGCCAAGGCCGACATCGTGGTGCTCTGCTCCTCAGACGATGAATATGCTGAATACGCTCCCGAGGCGTTCAAGCTCATCGACGGCCGCGCCGAGTTCGTGGTTGCCGGAGCTCCCGCCTGCGCCGAAGACCTCAAGGCCATCGGAATCCAGAACTTCATCCACGTCAAGAGCAACGTGCTCCAGACCCTCCAGGAATTCAACAGCCGTCTTCTCAAAAAGTAAAATCCAGCTATGAAACCCGATTTCAAAAAGATAGATATAATGGCCGACGCCTTTGGCGCGCCGGCTGCGGCTCCCGCCCGCGATCCCGAGCAGGACTGGCTGACTCCCGAGCTTATCCCTGTCAAGCCCGTCTACACCAAAGAGGACCTCGAAGGGATGGAACACCTCGACTATGTTGCCGGTCTGCCCCCCTTCCTCCGTGGCCCTTACAGCGGTATGTATGCCATCCGCCCCTGGACAATCCGCCAGTACGCCGGTTTCTCCACCGCCGCCGAGTCGAACGCCTTCTACCGCCGCAACCTCGCGTCGGGCCAGAAAGGTCTCTCCGTGGCATTCGACCTCGCCACACACCGTGGCTATGACGCCGACCATCCCCGCGTTGTGGGCGACGTCGGCAAGGCCGGTGTGTCGATTTGCTCGATAGAAGACATGAAGGTGCTCTTCGACGGCATTCCCCTTAACAAGATGTCGGTCTCGATGACCATGAACGGCGCTGTGCTCCCCGTGCTCGCCTTCTACATCAATGCCGGACTTGAGCAGGGCGCGAAACTCGAAGAGATGGCCGGAACCATCCAGAACGACATCCTCAAGGAGTTCATGGTGCGCAACACCTACATCTATCCCCCCGAGTTCTCGATGCGCATCATCGCCGACATCTTCGAGTACACCTCGCAGAACATGCCCAAGTTCAACTCGATTTCCATCTCCGGATACCACATGCAGGAGGCCGGAGCCACCTGTGACATCGAGCTTGCATACACCCTCGCCGACGGTCTCGAATACCTCCGCGCCGGTGTGAACGCAGGTATGGACATCGACACCTTCGCTCCCCGTCTGAGCTTCTTCTGGGCCATCGGTATGAACTTCTTCATGGAGGTTGCCAAGATGCGCGCCGCCCGTATGCTCTGGGCCAAGATTGTCAGCCAGTTCAACCCCAAGAACCCCAAATCTCTCGCTCTGCGTACCCACTCCCAGACTTCAGGATGGTCGCTCACCGAGCAGGATCCTTTCAACAACGTAGGCCGTACATGTATCGAGGCTATGGGCGCCGCCCTGGGACACACCCAGTCGCTCCACACCAACGCCCTCGACGAGGCTATCGCCCTCCCCACCGACTTCTCGGCTCGTATCGCCCGTAACACCCAGATTTACATCCAGGAGGAGACCAAGGTCTGCAAGGAAATCGACCCCTGGGCAGGTTCCTACTATGTGGAGTCGCTCACCAACGAAATCGCCCACCGCGCTTGGGGGCATATCCAGGAAATCGAAAAGCTCGGCGGTATGGCCAAGGCTATCGAGACCGGTCTGCCCAAGCTCCGTATCGAGGAGGCTGCAGCCCGCACCCAGGCTCGCATCGACTCAGGCCGTCAGACCATCGTCGGCATCAACAAATACCGTCTCGACCACGAGGATCCCATCGACATCCTTGAAATCGACAACACAGAGGTGCGCAACGAGCAGGTTGCCCGCCTTGTCGAGCTGCGCAAGGACCGCGACGAGGAGGCTGTCAAGAAAGCCCTTGAGGCAATCACCGAATGTGTCCGCACCGGCGAGGGCAACCTCCTCGACCTGGCAGTCAAGGCCGCCGGTGTCCGTGCGTCGCTCGGTGAGATTTCAGATGCCTGCGAAGAGGTCGTGGGCCGTTACAAAGCTGTCATCAGAACAATTTCAGGCGTGTACTCCAACGAAACCAAGAATGACCCCGATTTCCTCCGTGCCCGCAAGATGGTCGAGGAGTTCGCGAAACGCGAGGGCCGTCAGCCCCGTATCATGATTGCCAAGATGGGCCAGGACGGCCACGACCGCGGCGCGAAAGTTGTCGCTACCGGTTACGCCGACTGCGGCTTCGACGTCGACATGGGCCCGCTGTTCCAGACACCCGCCGAGGCTGCCCGCCAGGCTGTCGAGAATGACGTCCATATCCTGGGCGTGTCATCCCTCGCCGCCGGTCACAAGACCCTCGTGCCGCAGGTTATCGAGGAGCTCAAGAAGCTTGGCCGCGACGACATCATGGTTACCGCCGGTGGTGTCATCCCTGCCCAGGACTACGACTTCCTTTACCGCGCAGGCGTCGCCGCCATCTTCGGCCCCGGCACACGCATCCCCGCGTCTGCCATCCGCATGCTCGAAATCCTCGAAGGAGAATAAGATTCCGCGGACACGCCGTCTCTCGGAAACCGTCTCACGCAGATTCCGCAGATACGCAGATTAACCGCAGATATATAGGGATTCAATGATTATAGCGATTCGACAGATTAACCTTTAATCTTCGGATTTCTAATCAAAGGTCTCGCAGATTACACAGATTACACAGAAGCCATCCTGATTCCATTTGGGGAGTTCCGGATGGCTTCTGTGTAATCTGTGTAATCTGCGAGACCTTCTCCATACAATCCACATCAATCTCCCAAAATCAGAATAATCCGCGGAAAATCTGCGTATCTGCGGAATCTGCGTGATACCTTGTTTACTCTGTGGAATCTTTTCATTAACTTTGCGAAACTATGGGATACAGGAAACTCGAAGTGAAGAAAGGTGCCGCGGCACTCTATGCCATATTGCTTGTCGTGGCCCTCGGTCTGATGCTTACCGCACGTCAATGCTCGACCAAGAGAATCGGCGAGCGTCCTGACGACGTGGCCGGTGGCGATACCCTCAACGTTGCCATCGAAATCTCCCCGACAGGGCTGTCGCTCGCCGGTGACACCCTTTCAGGTGAATACTACGACCTGCTGCGGGAAACCTGCCGACGCCACGGACAGCCGGTGAAGTTCCACCCCTACACCCGCCTTGAAGACGCTCTGCAATGGCTCGAAACCGGACGTTGCCGCCTCATAGTCGGAGACCTCCCCGTAACGGCCGAAATGAGAGGACGGCTGATATTCGTCAACCCAGTAGGAGTAGACAAACAGGTGCTGGTTCAGCTCGCCGACACAACCGGGAACGGCATCAAGACCCAGTTTGACCTTGCCGGAAAAACCGTCTACGTGCCAAAAGAGTCACCCTATATCCAGCGTCTGCGCAACCTTTCCCACGAAATCGGAGACACCATCCACATCATCGAGAATGCCGAATACTCCCCCGAACAACTCGTGATACTCACCGCCATCGGGGAAATCCCCCGTGCAGTTGTCAACCGCGCCACCGCCGAATCCTTCCGCGACCGTTACCCCTCTCTCGACCTCACGGTCGACATCTCCTTCAACCAGTTCCAGTCCTGGGCCCTCGCTCCCCGCGACTCCCTCCTGCGCGACACCCTCAACCAATGGCTCGGCAAGCAACAGTGAAGAAAGCAACGTAAAAAACTTGCGTAGTCTGTAAATTGTTGTAATTTTGCATATAACTATAAAGTTATGAGAACAAAGCAGGAATATATGGAGATATTATCTCGTGAAATCGTGACGCTGCGAGACGAATTCGGCGTAAAAAGCTTACGGCTTTTCGGCTCAGTGGCGCGCGGAGAGCAGACCACCAACAGCGATGTTGATGTGTGTGTTGATATGTCTCCGAAGATGTTCCTGGTCATACGTCTCAAACGCTATCTTGAAGCCGTTCTTGGAACCTCTGTCGATGTTGTCAGGTTGCATAAACATATGAACCCATTTTTAAAAGGTGAAATTGATCGAGATGGAATCGTTATTTTCCAGTAATCCCCTTGTGGTGAATATCCTGCGGCAGATTAAAGATGCATTGAGCCAATTGGAAGATTGGAACAATGGCATACTTAGTCCGGAAGATTATGCAGTCTCACCTGATGGAATGAAAACATTGGCTGCAACAAGTATGTTGCTTGAAGCGATAGGTGAGGGTGTAAAGAAAATAGATTCGAGGACAAAAGGAACCCTTTTAAAATTGAGACCTGAAATTCCTTGGGACGATGTGAAAGGAATGCGTGACCACATCGCGCACGGTTATTTCGATATCGATGCGGATATAATTTTTGATGTCGTGAAGGATGATTTGCATCCACTTGCGGAAGCAATAGATTATTTGATTGAATATTTAGATAAAAAACAATAAGTTTTGCTGACATAAGATAACCTCCGTTGATACCTTTGGGTAAAAACGGCGATTCTATTTTTAGAGCAAAAGAATTTGTGTAATATAATATATAGCGGGGATGCTTATAATTAAGCGAGTCATTGGTTTATCTTCGCTTCGGTTTTTTGTTATACTGGTTAGGAGAAGAGATGTCACGGGCCATGCCTGATCTCAGTCCGAGCCTGTACTGGTAAAGGTGGGCGAATTTATAGAAATCTCCATAACGGTTTGTCTCTTTTGAGATTATGCCGTTGTCTACCATCAGGTCGGTAAGAGCCTCAGTTGTCATTGCCCCGATTGTCTTGTCATTGGTATCCTTCAGCGTAAGTTTTATGGCCTCTTCGAATGTGCGCTTCGGCAATCTGAGATATTTGAATTTTGCGTTGGCATTGGTGAAGAAGCCAATGACATACTCAATCGGCTTGTTACCTATTTCTTTTACAAAATCGTCGATATGACGTTCGACGGAAGAGCTTCTGATGCGCTTGTTTGTGTAATAATACGGTGACAGGATTGCATCGGGTGTAAGTTTTTCGGTTTTTTCCCTGTCTCTGTCCGTTTTCCACTCGGTTATGGATTCGGCTATAAGGTCGATGAAGGGACGCAGGCTGATTGTGTCGTCTGCGTTCTTAAGATTGTCGTATAGCCAATAATAGCTTTCGCCAAGGTTTTTGATGGTGTCTGTCCTTACAATCTTTCCGAAGAATGTGGATACCAACGGGTTGAGATAGTAATCGTCGAGTTTGAATTTGTTTTCCTCCTCCCGATAGTGCTTGCGTAACTCTTTGAGTCTTTGTTGGTCGTCGGGGTTTTTGATATACCATAGCCCCCAGAATTTATCAACTATGTCTTCTGTCAGCACGGTTTTGAAGAAGAAAGAATACACCTCTTCTCGTTTCCATTCGATATTTATGGACTGATTCTCTATATCGTTGATATTTGTCAGTCCTCTCATCTTCCTGAACAGGTCTCGTCTGAGGAATAATTTCCCAAAGATACGATTGTATCTTTTGAAACGCCATAGTTCCATCAATTCCGGAATCCATTCGCTCCATTGTTCAGGCTCTACGATTTCGTCAAGCTGGTCATAAAGCACTGTCAGTATGGTGCGATTCCCTTGTTTTTCATTTTGAAGGAAATATTCGTCAAGCCGATGATATTCCTCCTCTACCAGAAGAATCTTTTTTTTGTCATCGAGCAGCTTCCGGAATTTGTCAAGGGTGGCATTGTCATCTCTTATGTCAAAGACGGTCAGCTCAGGATTCTGTTTGAAACCGGGAGCTATCTCCTTGATGGCGTGAGCAATTATCATCCAGGAATACACCATCCAGAAATTTTGTTTGAATAGGGACGACCTCTTGCCGAATTTTTTCACCCTTAAGATGCAGCTGTTTCTGTTTACGGCATCAAGGAAACGGTAATCACCTGATTTACGGGCATACTCTTTAATGATGTCCACAAGTCTTGGCGACTGCAAAGCCCTGTAAAGATATGATTTTCCCGTTCCTTTGCTCCCCATAATTAGATATTTGTCGAGGTTGAACAAATCTTTCATGCATTCACGAAGGAAAAATCGCCCCTCGTTATACTTTTGTTCAACATCGACCTGGTCGGCGTAAAACTCAATATTCCCAAGAGTCTCGCTGGCGGAGTTTAGGATATCGTTGTGCCATTGCCGGGCAGAAATTTCCTTCTCCTCCGTTGTGGCGTTATTAATGGTTGAGAAACAGGATTGCCCTTCCGCCAGATTAATAACGTTGATTGCGGACACTTGTGGAATGTCACTTGATTCCTTCGTTTCAATTTCGGGGTTGGTCTCCAGTATTGTTCTGTCTTCAAGATTGACGGAATCAATCGCGTTCGACAAGGCGGAGAATAGTCGGTCATATTCGGGATATTCATCTCCCGCGGCTAAACTGAGAAAGTCGTCGGAGTCGCCGTCGGAAGTCCCTATCAACTCCAGCTCTTCGCGCCTGGATATTGGGAACGACTTTATTCTCCCGAAAAGTTCCGAAATCTCATCGTATTTCTTGTCAGACGAATGTCTGGAGAGTTCCCGGTCTGTAATCTCGTCGACAACTTGCTTGAAAGAATTAAACAAAGACTTCGCGGCCTTACGGGGTGCGGGCAGAATGGAGTTGACTAGGAAAATCTGGATGTTGTCCTTGATGGCGAGATTTGATATGAAATATTTCAGTCCGGGCAAAGACTGGGAATCACCACGGAAAAATCCCACCACAATGTTAGACAGGGACTGTGTGAATAACCCCATTATGTCATTGAACCCTGTCCGCGAATCAATCAATATCATATCCGGGGAATACTCCTTGATTATATCGTCAAGTAGCCCCTTCAAGATACTGACCGCATAATCGTAATTATTGAGGTCTATTCTGGCGAGACCTTCGATGTAATGCGACAAATGGTCATTCAGGAAATCATTGGTTTTGACCGAGAAGTCAAGATTTCCTGCCGGCATCACATTGATTATTCCGCCGCCGGAAAATTTTGCGTCTATCTCTCTGACGTATCTTGATAATTGATTGGCTTGCACGAGTCCCACAGACTTGTCAATCAGGTATTCAATGAAGCCATCGCTGTTAACGATATCCTCCGGAGAGGACAAGAAGAAGTTTGTGAAGCCGGGAGCTTCAATATCGCAGTCAATAATAAACACCTTCTTGCACTTTTGACGTGCCATATATGAAGCAAAAGCAGCGAGGGTCGTTGAGCGCCCTTGTCCTCCCTTATAACTGTAGAAAGTAATTATAGGGCAAGAGTTATTGCTAATATGTTTTTTGGAGAGGTAAGATAGTCTACGTCGACCGTTTTCAATTACAATGCCATTTTTAGATGAATGTTCGAACACACTGGGAAGTATATCATTATTGGTGGTGTAAAAAAAATCGACATCAATATTATTATGGATTTTTCGACACTCATCTTCAATGACTTCTGTAATTTTGTCATCATTACCAGTGATATAAACCTGTAAATCTTCGTTATGGCGTAATACAATACGAAAATCTACAATTTTTTTAGCATCTTTGAATGTGTAAATCGCCTTTTTGAGCTTATCACAGATATTTAATATTTGTATCATAATAAAATAAATGGCTGATTAATAGTTGGATGTCCTACCTATTTGAAATGTAGTTATATAATGGTCTAACAAAAACGTCAAATTGATTATATAAGTCTTCAACATAATCTTTATGTCTCTTATAAGGTTCATATCTTAGACGTGGTCCCCAATTGTTATAATGTTTTGGTAACTTGGCTGGGATCTCGGTTGGCAGTGCAGTTATGTCCTTTAACTCATTAAATAATTTCCCTAAACAATGGTCTCTCAGCTTAAGTTGCTCAAGTTGTTCATCAGAAACTATAGAGAGATGTTTAACTGATAAGATATGATATTTTAGTAAACATTCGACAATGTAACCGCTCAGATAATATACATTGGATGATATTTCACGATTATTGGACCATTTCCGTCCGTCGAGTTTGTCGAAAAGGAATACGCATGTCTTGTAATGTTTGTCTGCGGCGTATTTGAAATCTTTAGCTTCCATATGAGGATTTGACCGAATATATTTTGAATCCGAGATTTAAATGGTTAAAGATTAACATTGATGACCGCTAAGAAAATGATGGTAAGACATCAATTATTAACGTTAATGCAAAGATAATGAAACTCCATCACATCTGCAAAAAAAACTATGATGTTTAAAACCGAAATTAAAATTCGGATTCAGGATTGGAATAATTGCACCTTTTGTGGCAAGGATAGGGTGGCCTCAGGCGATGGTCAGTGAGTGGTAGTAGGGGCGATAGGAGAGGAGAAGGGAGACAAGGGGGGCGAAGTCTGCTTGCTGTTGCTCGAAATCAGGGGCGGCACACCAGTTTGACAACAGCCCCGGTATAACAACTACGGTGTTTCCATCCACATATAATCCGAAACAGACATCTTTTCCCTCCTCGTCATATTGACCCGAAGATGGGGTGTGGAAAATGACCGTCTTTTGAGTATTGTTTGGGGTTGCAATCTGCCTGACGTCCCAGGTCTTGAATTTCCCATTCTTCACATTAGATAAAATCTTTGCTTTAAGAAGTGTTGCCAGCGATGGCGAATCGCATTTCAGGTAAATTTTCATCAGCATAATAAAATGAATTTATATAGTTGCGGAATTTTGACAGTCAAATGTTAACCGTCCAGATTGTTTAATGCGAAAACTATGTCAAGAGTTCATCAGACGGCTTAAATTACGGAGAATTTCGGCAATGAGAGTTCGCAAAAATTTAACACTGCAACCATTGTGTTTACCCCCCATTTTCCGTAACTTTGCCATTACTAAAACTTTTCACGTTTCCCGGAGGGCGAAACAATCTTTAACCAATTATACTAAAACTTTCAAATTAAAAGGCTTATGAAAAAACTGCTACTTCTTATGGTTGTAGGCGTTATGGCTGTCATGACTGCATCCGCAGCCATATGGTCATCTGCGCCAACAACTGCTACAGGCTGGGATGCTGTTTTGAACCCCAGTAGTGGTAGTGTGACAACAGAAGCACCATCCACATGGACAGATACGAATTCAGGTTTAAAGGCAACCTGGTCATTTGATTATGTATGGCAGAAAACAGGCAAAGTTTATTATTCAAGAAGCAAAAATGGAATCCAACTTGGCTCGGGTAGTGCAGGATTGAAAGGGATGACGATTTCTTCGGAGGACTTTTCAGGCACAATCTCAAAAGTCACGTTGAAAGGCGCAAAATCAAATGGAAGTGCCAAAATCTCAGTTGTTGTTGGTGATGAGGCTTTCTTAATCAATGAGGTTGCCAATGCAACACTTACCTCTACCGCAACCGATTGTGTATTTACTGGCAATGCCTCTGGAAAAATCCAGGTGATTATATCTGGTAACGCAGATGGTAAATACATAGGATTTTCCGGGCTGGAAGTTGTATATGAAGAATCCGTTGTAACGCCTGCTTTAGGCGACATCACCGTCACCTACGGTGTGGATGCGACTCCCGTTGTTGATGGAGATACTCTCGAAGGTGTCGTGGAGGGAACTGTCTTCACATTCTCTGCTGAAAACGCGGAGTCAATTGTTGTGACAAATTCTGAAAACACAACCATCGCGCAGGGTGTCGCCACAGCCGACTGGACTGCTACTGTGACCGATAGTGAGGAGCTGACCGTGACTGCCACGCTTGGTGAGGAGGAGAAGACATTCTCCTTTTGGCTTGAGGTGGTTGAGGCTCCCCAGCCTGACCTTGGCGAAATCATCGTGAAATACGGCGATGTGGTTATTGAAAATCAGTATGAAGACACTTCCGCCACTCCTGTTGAGTTGCCGCTTGGGGCGACACTCTCTGTATCAGCGGAGAATGCTACTGTGATACAGTTGATGGCTGGTTCAGGTGACAATTATGTGTATAAGGAAAACATCGGTAATCCTGCCACACTGACATTGAACACCCTTGGCAGCTATCCTGTCACACTTTTTGCTTCCCGTTCTGACCATGACCCGCAGACCAAGACTTTCTACTTTGAAGCCAATGTGGTTGAGGCTCCCCAGCCTGTCCTCGGCAACATCATTGTGACTTACGGCGATGGAATCCAGGTTGCCGAAGATGATGAAGTGTCTGTGGAAGTTGGCACCACATTTACTTTCACTGCTGAGAATGCCACCAACATCACTGTCGAGAGGATTATGGAATCTTTGGTGGTTGTTAATGAAGATGCAAACACTGCTACCTGGACCCCTGAATTTGCGTTTGCTCAGGATGGTATCATTGTGACAGCCACTGATGGCACGAATGAAAGCACATTTGAGTTTTATCTCACTGTCACCGAACCCGTTCTTCCTGAAAATGAAGTCTGGACTCTGGTGACATCAGCTGATGACCTTGCCATAGGCGGGAAATATATCATCGCCGCGAAAGATGCCAAATTGGCTATGGCCAATACAAACAACATCAACAATCGTAAATCTACCGAAGTTACCATTCAGGAAAATTCGATTGTCAATCCTTCGGAAACAGTTTTGCGTCTGACCTTGGAAAAGGATGGCGAGACTTGGCTTTGGCGGACTCTGAATTATCTCGGGACGAATGGCGATATTGCAAATTCTCAGGTATATCTTAATTCAGAACCCAACAATAACAGGCTTTTCGCAAATAATCCTCAAGAAGCAAATCTGAATCGTAGGAATTCGTCGATTGAGTTTGATGATAACGCAAATGCGATAATCAAATTTGTAAATTGTAAGAAATCAGAAGTCATTCGTCAGATTTATTACAATGGAAAGTCGGCTGCAAGCGGAGGTCTTTCATTCAATTGTTTTGTGGTTGAAGACAAAGATTATAAGCCGGTGCAGATTTACCGTCTGGTTGAGCCTCAGCCCGAGATACCCGCATTTGATCTGATGGAAGATGATGCCACAAAGGTTGCCATAATGTCAACCAAGGGTGAGCTCCATGTCTGGACTGTGGAATATGACAAGGACGGGAATGCCGTGAAAGAAAATGGCGAAGATGTTGCCGCTTCTGTTATGGCTAAGGCTCCCGCTGCTGACGACAAGGCCTGGACCAACAAGGTTGCCGATGAGGGCGTGAAATATGAAATCGAAGTTCCGACCACTCAGGGCAATTATCTGACAATCCGCGCCAAGTCTGTTCTCAACGACCTCCATTCCGAAGAGCTTGTGAAGAACGTTGATGCCTCAGGTAATGTAATCTCCGGTGTGGAGGGCATTATGGCCGACGATGCCAACGCTCCTGTCGAGTATTTCAACCTCCAGGGTGTGCGCGTTGCCGCTGACCAGCCCGGTCTCTACATCCGTCGCCAGGGCAGCAAGGTGGAGAAGGTTTCCATCGCCCGTTGATTCCGCGAATACTTTTTAGATAAGCGATTTTAAAGAAGAACCATCCGGTTGAGCCTCAAGGGCTGCCGGATGGTTTTTCTTTCAATCTGAGGTGTCGGAGGGGGAAGTGGTGTCGGCCGAGGCGAAAAGCTTCGACAGGTATTTCTCCTGGAAAGTCTGGAAGAGTTCCCAGAAGTTGGGGACGAAGAGGGTGCCGATGACGGCGTTGACGGCCATACCGAAGACCACCGCCGCACCGAGGCTTATGCGGCTTGCCGCTCCCGCACCGGTGGCGAAGAGCATAGGCATCACACCGAAGACGAAGGCCAGGGCGGTCATCATAATCGGGCGGAAGCGCACCATGCCTCCCTGATAGGCGGCCTGGCGTATCGACATCCCCTGCTTGCGGTAATCCATCGCGTACTCGACGATGAGGATGGCGTTTTTGGCCGACAGGCCTAAAAGCAGGATTATGCCTATCTGGGTGTAGATGCTTATCGACTGGCTCATGCAGATACATCCGAAGACGGTGCCGAGAATCGCCGTCGGCATGGAGATGACCACCGCCAGCGGGTCGGTCCAGCTTTCATACTGGGCGGCCAGCACAAGGATGGTGATTATCACCGCGAAGAGCAGCACGGCCGAGACGGTTGTCCCCGCGCGGCTTTCCTGGTAAGCCTCCCCGGTCCACGCGTAGCCGTAGCGGTCTCCGGTTGCTTTCTTCACGATTTCCTCCATGGCCTTGATGCCCTCCGACGAGCTTACCCCTTTGGCGGGGTTGGCTGTCAGCGAGGCTGTCTCATACATGTTGTAGCGGCCTATCGAGGCAGAGCCCATCACCGGCTCTATGGTGGCGAAGGCCGAGAAGGGCACCATGTCGCCGTTGCTGTTCCTTACCGAGAGTTTCAGCACATCGTTGACATTGGCGCGGGCGTTGTCGGCCGACCCGATGTTGACCTCATAGACGTTGCCGAACTTTACGAAGTCATTGACATAGGAGCCGCCGATATAGCTGCTGAGGGTGGAATATACATCGTCGAGGCCGAGGCCGAGCATCTCTATGCGGTCGCGTTGCATGCGGATGCTGTACTGGGGGACGACCCCCTCGTAGAGCGACTGCACAGACCCGATGCGCGGGTCTTTATCAGCCGCCTCCTCAACATCTTTCAGTGCCTTGGCCATCTGTGCCGCCCCGAGCGAGTTGATGTCAAGGAGCTGCATCGACAGCCCCGAGGTGGTGCCGAGGCCGGGGATGGCGGGGGGATTTATCGCGAACACCACACCCTCCTGCAGTGAACCACACTGCTCGTTGATGCGGTCGATTACCGCCTCCACCGAGTGAGACTTCCCTTTGCGCTCGCTCCAGGGCTTGAGCATGACGAACATCGAACCGAGATTGCTCCCCGACCCTCCGGCCATGAAGGAGAATCCCGACATCTCGATGACATCCTCCACTTCAGGCATGCTTTTTATCATGTCGGAAACCTGGCTGACCATCTTGTCGGTGCGTTCGAGCGACGCTCCGGTCGGAAGCTGCACGGAGGCCATCAGATAACCCATGTCCTCTTCCGGAATATATGTGGTGGGCCACTTGGCGAAGCCCCAGAAAGCGAGGATGCAGAGCGCGCCGTAGATGCCTATGGCAACCCAGGGGCGTTTAAGCAGGCGTCCGATGATGCCGGTGTAGAACTTGACGGCCTTGCCCCATCCGGTGTTCCACCATCTGAAGAGGATGAATCCCGTGGGCTTGGAACGCTTGCGAAGGAAGAGGGCACACATCGCGGGGGTGAAGGTAAGGGCGTTGAAGCCCGAGAAGGCTGTCGAGACGGCGATGGTGAGGGCGAACTGTTTGTAAAGCTCGCCTGTGATGCCTGAGATGAATGCCGTCGGGATGAATACCGAAAGCAGCACCAGCACCTCCCCGACGATGGGCCCTTGCAGCTCGACCATCGCTTTGCGGGCGGCTTCACGCGGCGACATTGTGCCTTCCTGCACAAGCCGGGCGCAGTCCTCCACCACCACTATCGCGTCGTCGACCACGATGGCGATGGCCAGCACCAGGCCGAAAAGCGTAAGGGTGTTGAGGGTGAAGCCCATCAGCTTCATCACCGCGAAGGTGGCGATGAGCGACACCGGAATGGTGAGCATCGGTATTATCACCGCCCTCCAGCTCTGGAGGAAGAAGAGAATCACCACCATCACGATCAGGGTCGTCTCGACAAACGTCACCAGCACCTCGTCGACCGAGGCCGAGATGAAATCGGTGGTGTTCATCAATATCCGGTAATGTACGCCCGGAGGGAAATAGGGCGCCAGTGATTCCAGCTCCTTCTCCACCTCGTCGGCCACCTGGAGGGCGTTGGCCTGCGGACGCTGGTAGATGCCTATCAGGCCGGCCGGTTTGCCCGACACGCGGCTGATGTTGGTGTAAGAGTTGCTGCCGAGTTCGACCTTGGCCACATCACGCAGGCGCAGCAGCGCGCCGTTGCTTCCGCTCCGCAGTATGATGTCGCCGAACTCCTCGGCGGTGGAGAGCCTCCCCTGCGACGACAGCGTGAACTGGAAGGCCGTGGGGGTGGAGGCCGGAGGCGCGCCTACCGAGCCGGCCGAAACCTCCATGTTCTGGGCCTCGATGGCTGAAATCACATCGGCCGGGGTGATGCCACGGGCCATCATCGCGTCTGGGTCGAGCCACACGCGCATAGAGTAGTCGCCGCCCCCGAACGCGCTCGCCCCTCCGACCCCTTCGAGACGGCTCAGGGCGTCGACGATATGGAGCTGGGCGTAGTTGGTAAGGTAAAGCGCGTCGTAACGCTCGTCGCCCTGCAAGGCCACGAACAACAGGATGCTGGTCGATTCCGACATCACGTCCACCCCCTGCTGGGTTACCGCCGACGGCAACTGGGCTTCGGCCTGGTTGACGAGGTTCTGCACCTTGATCGTGGCGTCGTCAACGTCGGTGCCGTTCTCGAAAGTGACGGTCAGGCTGTATGAGCCGTCTGAGCCGGAGTTGGAGCTCATATACATCATACCCTCCACACCGTTGACGCTCTCCTCGATGGGGACGCCGACGGTCTCGGCCACGGTCTTGGCGTCGGCGCCCGGGTAGGTGGCGCGCACCATCACCGTAGGGGGGGTGATGTCGGGATACTGTGCGATCGGGAGGGTCTTGACCGTGATGACTCCCGCGAGTATCATTATGATGGCCAGCACCGTCGCGAAAATCGGACGGTCGATGAAAAATCTTGAGAACATAGGGGTGGCGGGTTTATTTTATCGGTTTCACCTTCATCCCGTCGCGCACTTTGAGCAGGGCGGTGGTGACATAGCGGTCGTCAGGCTTCAGACCCTTGGTTACAATCCTCAGGGTATCGTTGTATAGGTCGCCGACTTCGATGGGGGAGTAGACGATTTTGTCGGAATCATCGACCAGGTAGAGGTATTTCCCAAGCTGGTCGGTGCTGACAGAGGCATCCTTGACCAGCAGCGCGTCGGGGTCGGTGGCGTAGGGGAGTCTGACGGTGGCGAACATGCCGTCGCGCAGCTCACCTTCGGGATTGTCGAGGATGAGGCGCAGGGTGACAGTGCCGGTCGACTTGCTGACATCCGGCGAGGCGTAGTCGAGCTTGCCCAGGTATGTGGCCGTCGAAGTTGTGTCGCCGACAGTCACCGGCACATGGTCGAGGTCGAGTTTCTTCCCCGAGCGTGTGTCGGCAATCTGCATGTACCTCTCGGTGCTGACCGAGAACATCACATACACCGACTTGTTGGCGTAGATGGTGGCGAGGGTGACCGGTGCCGCCTCACCTCCGACATACGCCCCCGAACTGAACATCGACTCGGTTATCAGTCCTGAGAATGGCGCGCGCACGGTGCAGTAGCCGAGTTGGGTCTTGGCCGTCTCCAGTTCGGCGCGAGCCTGTTTGATGGAGGCCTCGCTCTGGCGCAGGTTGCTCTCGGCCTGGATGACATCCATCTTCGAGACCGCGTCGGCCTCAAGTGCCTTCTGCATCGCCGCGCTCTGCTTTGACGCGTATTCATTCTCGGCGATGGCGGTCTCGAGGGCTGCCTGGGCCTTGTTGACGGCGTCGCGGTAGGTGGTCGACTCGATGGTGAACAGGGGCTGTCCGGCGGTCACGAAATCCCCTTCGGTGAATAGTATCTGCTGAATCTGCCCGTTGACCCTGGCCACGACATCGGCCGACTGGGTGGCGGAGATTGTGGCGGGATAGGATTGACGTAATACGACCGAGTCAACCTCGGGGGTGGCCACTGAAACCTCAGGTTCGGTCTCTGTCTCGGCGGCTTTCTTGCCGCAGCCTGAAAACAGACCGGAGAACGCTATCGCGGCGCAGGCGGCAAACAATATGATGTGTTTCCGTGTCATTGTTAAGTCTTTATGAGGGTTGTGGTATTAAGTAACTTTTTTCTCTGTCTATTCCGAAAGCGTCACCCCGCCGCCAAGGGCCTCGTAAAGGGTGACAAGTGATGAGAGGGCTGACTCCTGGGCCTGCACAAGCTCGCTTTCGCCGGCGAGGGCGTTCAGCTGGGCGTTGACCACATCGGTCATCGGCGACAGGGAGTCTTTGTAGCGTTTGATGGCAAGGTCGAGCGCCTCCTCATTCTGCGCGCACAGCTTCTCTACGATTTCTATGTGGCGCAGGGAGGCGTCGTATGAGGCGAGGGCGTTTTCGGTCTCCCCGACAGCATTGAGAATGGCGAGGTTGTAGCTGTCGATGGATGACTGCATCTGCTCGCGGGCCGACACGAGCTGGTATTTGCGTGAGAATCCGTCAAAGAGGGTCCAGGACAGGGTCGGGGCGACCGACCATGTGAAGGAGTGGCCAGAGAAGAGGTCGCCGAGCCTGCGCGACGCTGTGCCGACGGTTCCCTCGATGGTGAGGGTGGGGAGGAAATCTTTCTTGGCGATGCCTGCACTGGCTGCGGCTGCTGCCAGCTCCATCTCCGCCTCTACGATGTCAGGGCGTTGTCTGAGCAGGTCGGCAGGCACCCCGGCTGAAATCTCGGTCTTCCAGTTTGGCAGGGGGCCCGGCTCGGCCAGCATCCTCGCCGCCTCGGGAGGAAATTCACCGACAAGTATCCCGAGTGAGTTTATCGCCGCCTGGATGGAGCTTTCGAGCATCGGAATCGAGGCCGCGGTGGAGTAATAGGTCTGCCACGCCTCCGCCACATCGAGCTTTGACGCGAGGGTGGCCTCGAAACGGGCGCGGGCCATGTTGACTATCTTCATCTGGCTATCGCAGTGGGCGCGGGCCACCTGCAGCAGGCGTTGCTGGCTCCGCAGCGTGAAATAAGTCGAGGCTATCTGGGCAGTCAGCGAGACCATCGAGCCGGCGTATTCCGCGCGGCTGGCATTGTATTGTGCTTTCTTCTCCTTCACTCCGGCGGCCACTTTCCCGAAGATGTCTATCTCCCAGCTGGCATTGAGGCCGGCGTTGAAATAAGATTCGGTGGGGATGGATGTCGACGCGCCCCGTGAGGTCGCGCCAGACTCCTTGGTGGCCGTCCATCCGGCGCTTACCCCGATGGTCGGATACCAGGCCGCGCGGGCCTGGTTCATGGCCGCGCGGGCGATTTCCTGCCTGCGGTGGGCGATACGGAGGTCATAATTGCGCTCCACTCCGAGCACAATCAGTGAATCGAGCAGCGGGTCAGAGAATCGGCTCCACCACCGGTCATCCGCCCCTCCCGGAATCTCCTGGAATTTCTCCGGAGTGTAAGTCCATGCGGCGGGCAGGCTGTCAGCGGTCAGGGGCTCGTCAGCCCTGACGACGGTTGTTGTCATCAATATGATTATTGCCGCCAATGTGGTGAATGTCACCCTCTCGATTGTGGTTGTCATATGATAATCATTTGTTGAACAGTTGAAACGTGTATCTGCCGGCCATATGGGAATCACAGTCGCAGATGATTTGAATTATAACACGCGGGGAGGTGTGGACGTTTGGTCACGGTGTGATTTTTTAACATTCGCTACTGTCATTGACAGATGGCGGATAGCGGGAAAAAGCGTAACTTTGCATCTGCAATGATGAAAAGATCAGTCATAGACCGCGAGACCGTACAGAGAATCATCGACACCGCCAACATCGTGGAGGTCGTTTCTGACTTCGTGAGCCTCAAACGCAGGGGCGCGAACTACATAGGCCTCTGCCCGTTCCACAACGAGCGGACCCCGTCATTCTCGGTCTCCCCCGCCAAAGGCATCTGCAAGTGTTTCAGCTGCGGCAAGGGGGGAAGCCCGGTCAACTTCATCATGGAGCATGAGCAGATGACCTACTGGGAGGCTCTGCGCTATCTCGCCCGGAAATACCATATCGAAATCAAGGAGCATGAGCTGACCGACGAGGAGCGTCGCCAGCAGGGGGAGCGCCAGACGCTTCTGTCGCTCAATGAGTTCGCCATGAAGCATTTCGAGGAGCGGATGGCTTCGACCGACGAGGGGCGGGAGGTAGGCCTTAGCTACTTCCGCCATCGCGGGATAAACGAGGCCGCCATCAAGCGTTTCCATCTCGGCTTCGCCCTCGACAAGAGGGATGACCTCGCCCAGGCCGCCCTCAAGGCGGGATATTCCCGGGAGGCGCTGGAGAAAACCGGCCTCAGCTTCGCCACGGAGCGCGGTGAGCTGCGCGACCGTTTCCGTGGGCGCGTGATATACCCGGTGTTCACCATCGCCGGAAAGGTGGTGGCCTTCGGAGGCCGCATACTGACCAATGACAAGAAGCTCGCCAAATATGTCAACTCCCCCGAGAGTGTCGTCTACTCCAAGAGCCGCGAGCTCTACGGCCTCTTCCAGGCGAAGCAATCGATAGTAAGGAACAACAAGTGCATACTTGTCGAAGGCTACATGGACGTCATATCCATGAGCCAGAGCGGCATAGAGAATGTGGTGGCTTCTTCCGGCACCTCCCTGACCACAGGGCAGGTTAGGCTTATCCACCGCTTCACGGAGAATGTCACGGTCATATATGACTCTGACCCCGCGGGTATCAAGGCCTCGCTCAGGGGTATCGACCTGCTGCTGGCCGAGGGGCTCAACATCAAGGTCTGCCTGTTGCCCCAGGGTGACGACCCCGACTCATTCGCCCAGTCTCACACCACCGGGGAGGTGGAGCAGTATATGGCTGACAATGAGGTGGACTTCATCCGCTTCAAGACCGACATATTGCTGAAAGACGCTGCCAACGACCCCATAGCGAGGGCCAGGGCGGTGGCCGACATCGTCAGGTCGATAGCGGTGATTCCCGATGAGATTACCCGCAATGTGTATATCCGCGAATGCTCTCAGCGGTTCGCGATGGATGAGGCGTTGCTCACCAGGCAGGTGGCGGTCGCCCGCACCAAACGCATCGAGCAGCAGGCTGAGGAGGCGCGGCGGCAGGCCGCACGCGACAGCATCCAGAATCCTCCCGGAGGTGTCGGGACACAACCTGTCTCCCCCTCCGCAGGTGGGACTGATGACGGATTTCCCCCGGTTGAGCCTCCGATTGACAGCCACGAGGGGGAGACCCCGGCATCTGTCAGTGCATCAGCGCAGGGAGACGCCACGGCCGTAAACACCCCTTCGGCCCCGGCGGACGGCACGCATTCCGATGGCCTGACGGAGGCTGATTACACCGCGTTCATCGGCAAGAGCGGCCGTTCCCACCGGGCTATGATACTCGCCCCCCAGGAGAAATCCCTCTTGCGGCTTGTGGTGAAATACGGGATGCTCGACCTTGGGGAGGACTACGGCACGGATGAGGCCGGAGGCCTGATAAAGGTGATAGACTATGTCGCCGAAGACCTGGAGCAGGATGGCCTGACATTCGAGAATCCGGAGCTTCTGAAGGTTTATGAATGTGTGATTGAACTCCGTGCCTCACATTGGGAGGAGGATTACGCCGCATTCCTTGAACATGCCGCGCAGGAGAAAGAGCGCAATATGAAGGAGGGGATAGAGGCCATTGCCCGCGAC
The DNA here is from genome assembly GCA_947177635.1 of uncultured Porphyromonadaceae bacterium. Classification (GTDB taxonomy): domain Bacteria; phylum Bacteroidota; class Bacteroidia; order Bacteroidales; family Muribaculaceae; genus UBA7173. The sequence continues at coordinate 27,839 of CAMWVQ010000027.1, forward strand.
GCGTCGAACCTTGAGGAGATTCGCCAGCGCGAGATGTTGCTCAAAGAGAGGGTGGAGGAAGCCTACAGCCGCTCGCTCGTAGAGTTCGCCAAAGGTTTCTTCCAGCGGCGTCTGCTGTCGCACCCCGACGACACGATACGCAATGTGGCCACCGACCTTGTTGTGGAGCGTCACCAGCTGAGCAAGATTTATTTCAAGAACAACACCAAGGTGGAGACCGAGGAAGACCGCCTCGACGAACTCGTGCCGCGCGCCCTGCTTGAACTCAAGTATGACATAGCCCGTTGTTTCTTCGCCGACCTGTCATTGAAGATTCAGCAGATGCAGCAACAGCCCGACTATGACCTTGACGCGATACTTGAACTGATGGGACAGCAGCGCCGCTGGCAGCAGTTCTGCGCCGATCTTGCCACCAAAATCGGTGAACGGGTCTACGAGCCGCTCCGCTGACCTCGGTGTGATGTTATTATAGCAGAAACCGCCTGATAATTAGAGCTGGCGATAGAAAATTTAGGGAAAATGCGGCGATATTTTGCATTTTCCGAAAAAAGTTAGTAACTTTGCACCGCAAACAGGCAAAAAGCCTCTGCTCGCAGCCTGTAGCGCATTGAAATATATCTTGGAAGGATGGCAGAGTGGTCGATTGCGGCGGTCTTGAAAACCGTTGAGGGTCACACCTCCGGGGGTTCGAATCCCTCTCCTTCCGCACAAAAAAAGCAAGTCATTCCGTGGCTTGCTTTTTTGTTTTCAGTAATAATTTGTTTTCAGGAATAAAGGGTGTCAGGCTGAAGGGATTTTGATGGCGCATAGTAATATTCCTGTGTTTAGGAATGAAATTCTTATCTTTGCCAACAAA
>CAMWVQ010000028.1 GCA_947177635.1 uncultured Porphyromonadaceae bacterium
AAAAATCTGGACGGCTATCTTTTTACTGCGTACCCGCTATCGCGGACGGTAGTACCATCAAGCCATATGTCGAAACGGGTATCGCTTTTTTCAAATCGATCAATGTCGAAGTTGTCTATCAGGACTTCGGGCAGGATTGCCCTGAGCAGTTGGTCTGGTTTCATGCTGTAAAGATAACACTATACTCCGACATCTCCCCATGCCCACCGGAAAAATCCGCTGACCCTAAAAAGGGGACTGAAATCAGTGACAAAAAGAAAAGTCGCTGAAATTCAGCGACTTTTGAGTAATAGTGGTGGTCCCACTTGGGCTTGAACCAAGGACTCCCTGATTATGAGTCAGGTGCTCTAACCAACTGAGCTATAGGACCGTGGAAGCGTGAGTAGGTGGCGGCGATGGCCACCGCGCTGGCTTCGGTTAGTTTTTACGCCACAAAGTTACGACTTTCTTTTGGAGTTTACAACCTTTTTGTAATTATTCACAAAATATTTTTCCATCATTGGGGGCTTTCAGGAGTTTTTTGACTAAATTTGTGTAAGCCTTACGGTTTTGATTCCGACGGGTCGAGGGGGTGTATAACCCATATATAGCCTGTGGTTCCCGGCGTTGAAACCGTTGGCCGCTAAAGAAAATGGCGGCATCTAAACGAATGTCTGTCAATTTTATGCGTCCAGTCGACGGCATCACTATGACCGGGCCTTAACAACTTAGCTATTGACTGATTATGGATATGATTGTGATCATATGTGCGGCCGGGCTCGGGCTTTCCTCCCTTTTCGGCTCGGCGGCCGGACTCTTGTTCCGCAGGATTCCCCACAAGTGGAACGATATATTCCTCGGATTCTGCGCCGGGATGATGCTGGCCGCCTCGCTGGTGTGCCTGATACTGCCGGGATTCGAGGCGGTCGAAGGGCTGGATGTGTGGCAGGTCGTCGCCGGGGTGGTTCTCGGCGTGATTCTCGTCGGATTCCTTGATTTCGTCACGCCTCACCTGCATAATTTCTCAGGCATAGACCCTGAGGCCCACCGGGAGACGTCGGTCAACAAGGTGCTGCTGTTCGTGATGGCCATCGCCATCCACAAATTCCCCGAGGGGATGGCCACCGGCATAGCCCTTGATGACAACAACACCGGCAACTCCCTGGCTATCACTCTCGCCATCGCTCTGCAGAACATCCCCGAGGGGATGGTAATCGTCACTCCTCTAATGGTCATAGGGGTCAGGTTCCTGCGCGTGGCGATGATTGCGCTGGCCGTGGCCCTGCTCGAAATCATCGGGGTGTTCGCGGGATATTTCCTCGGCGGCATTTCGGAGATGTTCCTACCGGCCCTGCTCGGCCTGGCAGGCGGCGCGATGCTCTATGTGATTTCCGACGAGATGATTCCCGAGACCCATTCCCACGGATTCCAGAAAGAGTCGACCTATGCCCTTGTCGCGGGTGTGGTGATGATGCTGCTTATCCAGAAATTCATATGAGACCAGAAATTCATATGAGACCAGAAATTCATATGAGATATGTAGGTCTGATCGACTGCAACAACTTCTTCGTGTCGTGTGAGCGGGTGTTCGCCCCATCACTCGACGGGAAGCCGGTTGTCGTGGCCGGCAACAACGACGGCTGCGTGGTGGCGATGTCCGGCGAGGCGAAGTCAATCGGCATCACTCGCGGCCTCCCGGTGTTCCAGATGCGCGAACTTGTCGAGCGCCACCGGGTGACAATCCTCCGGGGCAACCACCGCCTCTACGGCAACCTCTCGGCCCGCGTGATGGCCACCATCGCGTCGATACTCCCCGATCTCGAGGTCTACTCCATCGACGAGGCTTTCGTGCATTTCCCTCCCGGGGCAACCCTTGAGGATGCCGAAGCCATCGGGCGCCGGATTGTAACAGCCGTCAGACGCAACGTCGGCATCCCTTCGTCGATGGGCATAGCCGAGACAAAGACCCTCGCCAAGGTTGCCGCCGGAATTGCCAAACGCGACCCGTCTCTCCGGGGGGTGTATATCCTCGACTCCGTGGAGCGGAGGCGCGAAATCCTCTCACGCATCCCGGTCGGCTCCATATGGGGCATCGGGCGCAAGCTTGTCGACAAGCTGAAAAAAGCAGGCATCGAGCTGGCAGCCGACTTCGCCGACACCCCGCGCGAGGTCGTGGAGCGGCTGATGAATGTCAACGGGCAACGCACCTGGCGCGAGCTGAACGGCGAACCGTGCGTCGACAAAGACCCTGAGGCGGCCGTCAAGAAGCAGATATGCACAACCCGCTCCTTCTCTCCGTCACTGACCTCCCGCGAAAGGCTTGAGGAGTCAATAACGCGGTTCATGGAGAATGCCTCCCGCAAATTGCGCAGACAAAATTCCGTCACAAAAGGGATATCAGTCTTCATCCAGACCAACACATTCCGCAAAGACCTGCCCCAGTATTGCAACTCAGCATACCGCCAGTTCGAGGAACCGACCAACGACCAGCTGACGCTCGTCAAGACAGCCCTCGACGCCCTCGACTCTATCTTCCGTGAAGGGCTGCGCTATCGCCGTGCGGGGGTAATCATCACCGAGACCATCCCCCTGGAGGGGATGCAGCCAAGCCTCTTCTCCTCGGTCGACGACCGCGAGAAACGCCTCAGGCTCAACAGCCGGGTCGATTCCCTGAACCGCAACCCGCTGACCGCCGACAAGATACATATCGCGAGCGGGATGAGCCAACCCTTAATCCCGCCGCAAGGCAATCCCGAGCCGCCTCGCTGACATCACCGCTGTATCGACAGCTTGTAGCCCACACCCCTGACATTCAGAATATCGACACTGTCTGACGCCGACAGGTATCTCCTGAGCTTGTATATGAAACCATGCAGGCGGTTGAGGTTGTTGTAATCATCATTCCCCCAGACCCGCAGCATCAGTCTCCGGGCCTCGACAACCTCGTTGGGGTGGCGCAACAGCTCGTCGATTATCACCGCCTCCATATGCGACAGTTCCACCTTCACCCCTTTCACCCGCAGACTCTGTGACGAGAAGTCAAGCCGGCAGTCACCAACCTGCAGCTGCGACTCCTCCGCCGCCCCAAGACCGCCACGACGCAGCAACGCCTTGATTCTCACAACCAGCTCCACAATCTGGAAAGGTTTGCGTATGTAGTCGTTGGCGCCCCTCTCAAATCCCTTGACAACATCGTCAAGCGATGTCCGCGCCGTCAGGAACAGCACCGGCACATCCGGCGACACAGCGCGGATAAGCCTCACCATCTCGAAACCGTCCATACGCGGCATCATCACATCGGCCACAACCACCTCTGGCCTCCCCTGTTCAAACAGCCTCAGCCCCTTCTCCCCGTCGGCGGCACATTCCACCTCGAACCCTTCGCGTTCAAGCGCGTCCTGGAGTATGAACGACAATGTGGCGTCATCCTCGACAAGCAAAATCCTGTACTTATTCATTGTCAGCGAATTTAATGGTGAACACACTCCCTTTGCCCTCCCGGCTCTCCACCGAGATGCGCCATCCTGACTGCCTTACTATCTGACCGACATAATACAATCCCAGCCCATATCCTCCGGTCTCATACCTGTCTCCGTCATTCACCCGGTAGAACTTGTCGAATATGTATGGCAGATGCTCCTTTCTGATGCCGATGCCGTTGTCAGCAACCGACAGCGAACGGCTGTCGGCCCTCACCGTAATCTCGACGCTGTCTGATGAATACTTCACTGCATTGTCGAGCAAATTTGAAATCACATTCCCGAAATGCAGCGGGTCAGCTTCCACCGCAAGCCCCTCCGCCACATCAATGTCTATCCTCACCGGCTTGTCGGCTTTCAGCTCAATCATCCCGGCCACCTCCTCCACAATACCCCTGACAGCCACGGTCTCAATATCAAGCTTCAACGACTTGAACCGCTCCATACTCATTGACAGGATATTCTCTATCATCCCAGACAGGAAGCCAAGACGTTGCAGGATTATCTCAAGGAACCGCCGGTTCCTCGCCTCATCGCCGTGGTCGTAATAACGCAACATAGAGTCAGCCGCCGCATATGCCACCGCCACCGGGGTTTTCAGCTCGTGGGTCATATTATGGGTGAAATCATCCTTCATCTGCTCGATGCTCTTGAGCTTCCCGACCCAGTGAAGCAGATACCATATCAGGAATCCGGCAATCAGCAATATCCCGCCAGACATAACCAGTATTCCCGCCATCTGCCGGAACACATATCCTCCCAAACCTGAGAAACAGGCCCTGTAAACCGGTGGCTGTCCCTCCCTAACAGCGAAATCCACCGACAACAACCCTCTATCCTCAGCCACTGCTTCGTCTAACGGTCTCACGAACGCCACCTCCGGCCTCAGCCCGGCATCCGAAAGCTCCCGGCGGAAAAGGCTGTCGAGCATCGCGTAATCCCTGCCGGACATCGTGGTGTCGGCCATCTCCATAATATGGAAATACTCGCTCATCGTCTGTCCGACATTCTCCAGAATACCCGGATAGCCATATCCCCCCTCAGAGTCATTTTCACGCTGAATCATCAGGGTCATCCTTATGAAAGAGGAATCATCGCCATAACGCGAACCGTCAAGGCGTGATATTATTTCGAGGATGTCGGCCCTGCGCACACACTCCTCCACAGCCTGCATGGTCTGTTCCTTTATGGAACCATACAGGCGGAAGAGATAATAGGCATCCCCGGCCACCAATGCCAGCAACACGGCCAAGGATATGACGGTTATTGTTCGGAATCGTTTCACGACACAAATTTATGAAAATCCGGCGGAACTTCCCGCCACGGCTAAGACTAACTAAGACTAAAGGAGGATGGATTAAGACGCCCCGACAGCCTTATGCCATAACTTTGCGGACATAAACCACAAATACCTCCGCTTATGAAAACTGGCAGAACACCCCGCACCCCTTCGCAGACAGCCGCGTTGGTTGCCGTCATCATCTTTGCCACGCTTACGCTGACCGGTTGCCACTCTCACCGGGGACTCATCTTCGCCGACCGCGACTGGCATATCAGCGACTACTACGGACAGATAATCGACCGCGACACCACCTGGCGCATGACTTTCGGTGACATTCTGATTCAGACCGACCAGCCTGTCATATCCTGCGCCGACTCCCTCCGGAAATATCCCGGAATGGATAGGTTTCTCGCTGACATCTTACATACCGCCGGCCTCGACAGCGCGGAAATCCTGTTCTACGCTCCGGCGATGGCAACAATGTTCGTGCAGCCGCGCCACCTCCTACCCAACCGGCGCCCCGTATCCATATCCTGCAACCTGGAGGAGGACCGCCCCTACACCATGTGGGTCAATGATGACAACGAAGACTGGGTGAGACCCGCGACCGAGATGTATACCTACACCTACTTCAACCGTCGCAACCGTCAGCTTCTCGTGGTTGACCATTACGACTACGGTGATGAGCCTGTCGCCCAGATTTTCATCTTCCAGTCAGCCACCAAGGCTACCGACGCGATGAAGCTTCCGCCCTTCGTTATGAACCATCCGTTCTTCATCATCCACGACATACGCCGCCTGGAGAAAGACATCGAATTCTGGGCCGCCACCATCAACGGCCACCGCCGTCTCGCTTTCGCCAACTACAAAATCGGCCAGGAACAGAAACAGAAACAACTTAAACTACCCCCGCAATGAGACTTCCTTCCATAATCTGCTGCTATCTATTGGCCATCTCACATCCCCTCCTGACCTCGGGGGAAATCCGGGGCACGGTGGTCGACAAGAGCCACTCCCCCATCGAGTTCGCCAACGTGACCGCCTTCATCGGCGATTCTGTCGCGGGGGGAACCGTGACAGACCTTTCAGGCGCATTCCTCCTCTCCGCCAACGACGGATGCGACCGCCTTAGAATATCATTCGTCGGCTACCGCGACACCTTGATAACCCGTCCCAAAGATGACCTCGGGGAAATCATCCTCAGCCAGGCATCGACAACTCTTCGGGAAGTGGTTGTCAACGCACCCATCATCCGCCGCGAGGCCGACCGGATAATACTCAACGTGGCAGCCAACCCTATGTCGGCGGGGAAACATGCCGCCGAGCTGCTCAAGACCGCCCCGGGGGTGTGGGCCTCAGACAACGGCCTGTCGGTTTACGGCCGGAGCGGAACAACCGTCTACATCGATGACCGTAAGGTCAATCTCTCCGGAGACCGGCTGATAAGATACCTTTCAACCATCCAGGCGTCCGCCATTTCGACAATCGAGGTTATCCCCCACGCCTTCTCCAAAAACTCACGCAGATTCCGCAGATACGCAGATTTCCCACCGATTCATCGGATTAACAGGAACATACGAATTATATAGAACATCACCACTAATGCAGTGTATGCTGCAACGATTCAAATGGAAGCTTTTTTGACATACCCTATAGAAATATGACCTGACCATTTTTAGTTATTCTCAGAAATTGCTATATTTGTACTCAAATAAAACATCCACGACCGTAGGCCAAACCAACAGACAGGCTCTAAAAACAGAATCTTATGGGAACCCCTCCATTTTTCATATCGGCAGAGGCTATCAACCTGATAGCTGAAATATCTGCGCTTTTGGAGCGACACAACATCGCACTGGAGGGGGAGACTGGGTTGAAGCTTCGCAAGGCAAATCGAATAAAAACAATTCATTCCTCGCTTGCCATCGAAGGCAATACTTTGAGCGAGGAAGAAGTCAGTGACATCATCAACGGCAAACAGGTTGTTGCCCCGATACGCCAAATCCAAGAAGTCAAGAACGCCATTCGCGTTTATGACATATATACCCACTTGAACCCATTCTCCGAGCAAGATTTAAAGAAAGCACACAAAATAATGATGGAGGCATTGGCAGATGATGCCGGACGGTATCGCTCTGGGGGAGTCGGTGTGTTTGGAGAATCGGGAATTGTCCATATGGCACCACCGCCACAACTTGTGCCCGAATTGATGAGCAACCTCTTTTCCTGGCTACAAAAATCGAAAGACCACCTGCTTATCCGTTCTTGTGTATTTCATTATGAGTTTGAGTTCATACACCCTTTTTCTGACGGAAACGGACGTACAGGCCGGCTTTGGCAGTCACTTATACTTGGGCAACTGAACCCGCTCTTTGAACATCTGCCGGTTGAAAATATGGTATATTCAAACCAGCAGGAATATTACGATGCAATTGCGGCATCGACCAAGGAGGGGCAATCAGGTCCATTCATTGATTTTATGCTCAAAGAGATTTCCAAGACTCTTCAAAATAATATCAGAGAGGAAACTCCCAATAAAGTACCCAATAAAGTACCCAATAAAGTACCCAATAAATCCGAACTCACCATTCTCAAGCTGCTATCTGACAATCCTCATATCACCCGCCGTGAACTTGCCCAAAACTGCCTTCTCTCAGAGAATGGAATCAAGAAAATCATCGCCAATATGAAAGCCGCCGAATGGATTGAACGCAAGGGGAGCAACAAAAACGGCTATTGGATTGTAAATTACGATTTAAACAGTCAATCATAGCGTGACCCTGTTATGCTCACTGCGGGATATGGAGTATATCCAGGAACCGCCTGACCGTGGCGGGGTCGCCGGTATACTTCCCCTCATCCTCGCTGAGCTTGCAGGTCTGGCTGTAAAACGGCCACGACTCGGTGATTTTGACATCCGTCAGCTTTATCACGATATTCCTCGGCTCCACCCCGGGGAAATCATTGGTGAAATGTGTGCCGATGCCGAACGAGGGGATGCAACGCCCCGCCGCCCTGCGCTGTATGGCTATCGCCCGGTCGACATCGAGTGCATTGCTGAACACAACCTGCTTAGTGGCCGGGTCGATGTTCAGAGACCGGTATTTCTTCTCAATCAGGGCAAGTTGCCCGAGATTATCCCCGCTGTCAACCCTCAGCCCCTTGAACATGTTGGCGAAATCCTCAGAGAAGTTCAGGCTGAAATTCCGCCAGCCGTAAGTGTCATAAAGAAACGTGCCCAACGCCCCACGGTAAGTCTTGCGCCATACATTCATCGCTATATGATTGGCCATAAGCGGGCCATACATACCGGCAATCGCACATACAAGTTCGTGGGCCATCGTGCCGACAGGCGTCAGGTCATATTTCATCGCATAATAGACATTGCTCGTGCCGATGAAACGTCCCGGGCCGTTCAAACGCGTCCCGCATTCTTTCATTGCCTTTATCACCGTCTCCTGCGCCTGCGCCGACCCCCTGCGCCGTGTGCCGAAATCGCTGAACACGCATCCCGCCTCTATCAGCCGTCTCGCCTTGTCTGCCGAACGACGCGCGTACTCCTCATAATCAAACGTCTGCTCCACCCCTGTCACGATGTAGTAGAGTTCCGATATGATAGCCAGCACCTTGACTTCCAGCAAAATCGTCGCACTCCAGTTTCCCTCGAAACAGACTGAGAGATGCCCCTCATCATCCTGCCCCACCGTCACAAGGCTACGGTCATACCTGAACCCCTTGAGGAAACTGTAGAACCAGTCAGGGATATAGCTGCAACGACGTCGCATGAAGTCAATCTCCTCATCCGTGATTCTCACATCCTCCAGCATGGCGACCTGCTCCCTGAGCAAGTCGGCGAAACCGGGAGGATAAACCGTGTTGTCACGGTCAATGAACCTGTATCTGACCTTCGTCCTGGGGAAGTTCTCGATCACGGCGCAGCACATCGTGAACTTGTAAAGGTCATCATCCGTGAATTTTGTTATTATCGGGCGCATAATCTTTAAGGGAAACCTGTTTCCTATAAAACACTTGACGATGCGCTACGGTTTTTCTTATATGCCTCCGAGGCAACCGACAAAAAAGCAGCGTCAGCAGCTGATACAATTTTCATATTGAAATTCGTTATATATTCAGGGAGACTCAACCGCCCCTATTCATTACGAACCACTCCATATGAAATCCAGGGAGAAGGAAATATACAAGGTAACGCTGGCCGGCACTGCGGTCAACGCCGTGTTGATTGTGCTGAAATTCATAGCCGGCATACTCGGCAGAAGCTCCGCAATGGTGGCCGACGCCGTCCACTCCCTGTCAGACTTCGTCACCGACATAATCGTGCTGGTATTCGTCAGGATTTCAGGCAAGCCACGCGACAAAGGCCACGACTACGGCCACGGGAAATTCGAGACCCTCGCGACTCTGATTATCGGGCTGATTCTTGTCGGCGCCGGGGTCGGGATGTTTGTCAGCGGACTGGAGCTTGTGATAGACAGCCTCCACGGCCATCTGCTCCCTCGCCCTACCTGGCTCGCGCTCGCCGTGGCCGTTGTCTCGATTTTCTCCAAGGAAATCCTGTACAGGTACACCGCCGCCACAGGCAGACGCCTGAATTCCCCGGCGGTGGAGGCAAACGCCTGGCACCACCGCAGCGACGCCATATCATCGCTCGGGACAATGGCAGGCATCGCCGGCGCGATGTTTCTCGGCGACCACTGGCGCATCCTCGACCCGATAGCCGCCATGCTGGTCAGCTTCTTTATCGTAAAGACCGGCTATGACATAGTGAAGCCTTGCGTCAGCGAACTCCTCGAAGGCTCCCTTCCTGAAGCCACCGAGCACGAGATTCTCGACATCGCAATGTCTGTCAAAGGGATACACGACATACACAACCTGCGTACACGCCGCATAGGCAGCAGTATCGCCATCGACCTCCACGCGGGAATGGATGGGGACATGCCTCTGAGGGAGGCCCACTCACTGGCCTCCCTGGCCGAACAACGACTCAGGTCGCGCTTCGGCAACGACACCTACATATCCATACATATGGAGCCTGTAAAGCCCTCGCCGACTTCCCCTGAGCTATAATCCCTCCCCGTAAGGCGACTTGACAGCGGCATGGGCCGCTTCCTGGGCAAACCGGGCCTGCTCATCCGACATCCCCTCCGGATGATAGGGATTGCCGACCACCGACTCCCCGAACACAGCCTCAAACCAGGTGCAGGCAGCGATGTATCGCCCGACAAGCTGGTCGAGATGATACCCGTCGCGGGTCAGGTCATAGTCTCCTCCGGTGACACGCGCCTGCTGGATTGCCGTTCCTGTAGGTATCACAACAGTCAATGCCTGATGCTCCGCCATGGCCCGTCGGCTCGCCCCCATGATTGAGTCATACATGACCTTCTGGTCGCGGCCATATGTCGGGAACGCCCCGTGAGACGACTCCGGCGAGTAAGCCCATGTCTGGTGCCACATATATACCGGACGTCCGGGCGCCACACTGTCTACATACTCCATCAGCGGCTTCAACGTGCCGTATGATGAATACAACCCCGAAAGTGGGCTCGACTGCTGGAAGCTGACGTAATCCCACTCATCCGTGGCCAATGCCGACGACAGCCTGACCGGCGACGCGGTGATTGTAACCCCGTCGAGGCCGATGCGCCGGTAACGGTAAGCGGCCGAATCGGTGACGGCGTTGAGATGATGGCGTTCAAGCGGGCATCCGGGTATGTAAAGGTCACCGACGACAACCCGTTTTCCGGCTGCCTCGCATATCTCATGGAAATATTGGTCGACGGCGTCCTCTGAGAAGCTGTTTCCTATGGCCAGTATCCTGACCACCTTCTCCCCTGCGGAAACCGGAGCGGCGCCCTGGGCATCCTGAGGAACTGACTTGTCTGCTGACACGCCCGACAGCGCCGACAGCAGCATCACGGTTGAAAAGAGTCTTTTCATGGTATCTGAATAATAATCGTCACGCAAATTTAGCATTTTTCATCCTCCCGGCCAAACACGACGCCGCAACGGCCCTGACCAGTCGCCGGAGGTTTAATCGGCATATCGCTTTTTTAGGTTTATTTACGAAACCGGCAACCCGGTGGTTAAAAACAAGTTAAAGCAATGGCCACGGCTAAACGCCTGAGTGTTATATCTGTCAAAGAAGCAAACGAAACGAATTTACCACAACACGATGACCCGTCAGGCCCATCCCCAGGCAATGTCATTGAAAAATGAATCAAGATTATGAAAAAGAAATTTTTAGGTTTAGCAGCAATAGCACTTTCAATGGTCTCTTTCTCCTCTTTCGCCCAGACTCCCGAGTCCGCCCCCACCTGCACCGCCCAGGAATGCGCAGCTCCCCAGAACTGCACCAAAGCTCCAGCCGGTGCCTGCAAGGCGAAAGCACCCAAGGCTGATCCTTTCGCAGGGCTCACCCTCACCGACGCCCAGAAGGCTCAGCTCCAGCAGCTCAGGGAGAAACGCGCAACCGCTCGCGCCGACAAGCAGCAGGCCCGCAAGGCTGACATCCGCCGCAACGACTCCACCCGCGTCGCCGACCGCAAACAGTATCTCGAAGAGGTGAAGGAAATCATCGGCCCAGACCAGTATGTGATGTACCTTGAGAACATCGTCATCAACGGCCCGCAGAGCCACCACCGCCACAGCAAGGCTTTCGGCAAGACCGACCAGCACTGCAAGAGCTTCTCCAAGGCCGGAAAGATCAACAAAGCCGCAAAGGCCAACCGCCACGAGAAACATGCCGCAAGAAAAACAGAGGCCACACCCGCCAACTGACGACAGCTTTTGACAACCATCCATAACCATCCCGCCCCACGTCAAGCACCAGACGCCAGACGTGGGGCGGTTTGCGTTTCTCAGTCATTACCCCTCCTCCCCCCGGTTTGGAGTGGCGTTATTTGGGGATTTGGCGGAAAAGCGGTATATTTGCACAATAATTCTGAAACCTCCCAAGGATGAAGTTCTTCAAGATATTACGCCGGGGAGCACTGGCCTCACTGGCTTTCGCTCTGATGACGGCGTCTCAGTCGTGGGCCGGGATTGTCAGCGAACTCCCGACCATCCGTGTAAACGGCAAGGTCATGTATTATTACGACACCCAGTCGGGCGACAACATCTACACCGTCGCCGAGAAGCTCGGGGTGTCAGTCGAGGAAATCCGCGCCTACAACCCATCCGTCTCCGATGGAGTCAAACCCAGGATGCGGCTTTTCTTCCCCACAGACATAGCAACCACCACAAAAGGTGACTCAGCCGGCCCCCTGACCCACGTCGTGGCCAAGGGTGAAAGCATCTACGGCATCGCCAGGCAGCACAATCTGACGATGGACCAGCTGCTGACGCTCAATCCTGCCGCAGCCGACGGCATAAAGGCCGGCATGCGCCTGAAGCTGCGCGACGACGACTCTGTCGCCGCAGCCCCTGAGGTATCCGCCCCGGTGTCACCTGCCACCCCCGCCCGACTTGACTCCGACAACGGCAAACTCACCGCAGAAATCCCCGTCGAGGAACCCGCCATCGACGTCACCACCCCCGACACTATTGCCGGATATGACGATGACGCGGCGTTCTTCGTGACCCCAGACGGGGAAAACGCAAACGCCGCCCCCGGCAGGGAGATGAATGTGGCCATCATCCTCCCCTTCCTCCTCGAAGAGGAACACTCCGGGCGACAGACACAACTCTACACCGAATTCTACAAGGGATTCCTGCTCGCCGCCGACACCCTCAACCTCCCCGGGCGCACCCCCGTAAGGCTCCACGCCTATGACTCCTCGGCAAACCTCGACTCGGTGCGCGCCATAATGCGCCGCCCCGAGATGGCAGCCATGGACCTCATCGTGGCTCCCGACAACACCTCCCACCTGGAGGCCATATCGCAGGCAGCCCCTGAAAACGCCTGGATTCTCAACGTCTTCGCCGTCAAAGACTCATCATACATAACAGTGCCGGGAATGGTTCAGACCAACATCCCCCACAACGCTATGTACAGCCACGCCATCGACGGATTCCTCGACCGCTTCCCCGAAGCCACCACGGTATTCCTCACCCGCACCGGAGGCCGCACCGACAAAGAGGAATTCGTCAACCAGCTCAAAGAACGCCTCAGTATGGCCGGACGCGCTTACCGCACTGTCAACTTCGACGGATACCTCGCCGACGCCGACCTCGAGGAGTTCGACCCCGGGAAACATTCCTACGTCTTCATCCCCCTCTCAGGCAGCCGCGACGAATTCACCCGCATACTCCACGCCTTGAAAGCCCTCAAAGGCAGAGCTCTCGACCCCGACGCCGTACAGGTGTTCGGCTATCCCGAATGGGCCACATTCCGGGGAGAACAGTTCGGCGAGATATGCGACCTCTCGACCACCATCTACTCCCGCTACTCACCCGTCGAGCACGACCCTGACGCGGCCACCATCAACAACGCCTTCCGCAAGACCTACGGCGAAGGAGTGCTCGACAAGCAGATGCCCGTCCTAGGCATACTCGGCTTCGACACCGGACGCATGGTGATAGAAGGACTCCGCACAATGGCCGGTACAGACTACTTCCCCTCCGACTTCTCCGGCATACAGAGCGGCATCCGCCTCGAACGCGTCGGCGACAACGGAGGCCTCTTCAACAACGCCATCTTCATAATCACCTACCGTCCGGGCGGCCACATCGAAAAGACACTTAAATGACCACCCCGCTCAAACGCCTCCTGCTCCCGCTGCTGATGCTACTGGCCATCCCGGCCATTCCCATGTCAGCCCAGCGCCACTACATCCCCCACATCCATGTCGGGGTTCACGGCGGCGTGTCGATGTCGCGCCAGTCATTCTACCCCTCCATAAAAGAGGGGATGCTCAACGGACTGCAGTTCGGCCTCAGTTTCCGCTACGCCGAAGAACGCCACGTAGGCCTCCTTGCCGAACTCAACATCGAGCAGCGCGGATGGAAAGAAGACTTCGAGGAAGACCCATTCAGCTTCCACCGACGCCTCACCTACATCGAACTGCCCATCATGACCCACATCTTCTTCGGCAGCCGCACCGTCAAAGGCTTCTTCAACCTCGGCCCCGAAGTCGGCTACATGATAGGCGACAAGGCAACCGCCAACTTCCCCTACACCGAACTCCCCGCCGTCAAAGGCTTCCCCTCCAACCGCCGCTACGAACAGATGACCATGGACATCTCAAGCCGCTTCGACTACGGCATCACAGCCGGCGCAGGCGTCGAGTTCATAATCCGCCGCCGCAACAGCATAACCCTCGAAGGCCGCTACTACTACGGCCTTGGCAACATCTTCCCCTCCGCCCGCAAAGACATCTTCTCCGCCTCCCGCGGCTCCTCCATCCAGATCACCCTCGGCTACCTCTTCCGCCTCAAATAACCCCCACCCCCTCTCCCGCCGCTTCTCTGCCTGGCTTTCCCGCCTCAATCCCTGATTCCCGACTCTACCCCAAATTCTGTAAAAACCAAGACAACGATTGCCGCGACTAATTCGGAGAAATTCTCCGGAATAGTCGCGGCAATCGTTGTCTTTGGGAAGCTATGCCTCGCGGCGGAATCAGGCGAGGAGGGGCTGGATGCGGCGGAGGGCGGCGATGAAGGTGTCGACCTCGGCGAAAGTGTTGTAGAGGGCGAAAGAGGCACGGACGGTGCCTTCGATACCGAGCACGTGCATCAGGGGCTGCGCGCAGTGGTGGCCGGTGCGGACGGCGATGCCCAGCTTATCGAGCAGCATTCCCGTGTCGTAATGGTGGGCGTTACCCATCAGGAAAGAGATGACCGGGGCCTTGCCGGGGGCTGTGCCAAAAATCCGCATGCCCGGAATCTCCATCATCCTGGAGGTGGCGTAATCGAGCAGCGCAAGCTCGTGGGCCTCGATTTCCTCGATACCTACCGACTCTATGTAGTCGAGACAGGCCGAAAAGGCGGCGATGCCGACAAAATCGGGTGTCCCGGCCTCGAATTTCAACGGAGGTTCCTCGAAGGTGGTGCCGTCGAACGACACATGCTTTATCATCTCGCCTCCACCCTGATACGGAGGCATACGGTCGAGCCATTCACGCTTGCCGTAAAGCACCCCCACCCCGGTGGGGCCATACATCTTGTGGGAGGAGAATACATAGAAGTCCACCCCCAGAGCCTGGACGTCGATTTTCAGATGGGGAGCGGCCTGCGCGCCGTCGACCACCACCACCGCACCACGGCTGTGGGCATACTCGGCCATCTCGCGGACAGGGTTGACCGTACCGAGCACATTGGAGATATGGCAGAAGGAAACCAGGCGCGTCCTGTCGGTGAAAAGCGACCTGTAAGCCTCGATGTCGAGCGAACCGTCAGAGAGAATCGGAACAACCTTTATGACGATTTTCTTGCGCGACTGGAGCAGCTGCCAGGGGACGATGTTGGCGTGATGCTCCATCTCCGTGAGGATAATCTCATCCCCCTCCTCCATAAGCTCACCCATCGATGAGGCCACAAGGTTAAGCCCCTCGGTGGTGCCACGGGTGAAAACCACCTCCTCACGCGAAGGGGCGTTGATATACCCCGCCACCTTGTCGCGGGTGGCCTCCATAAGGTCGGTTGCCTCCTGCGAGAGGAAGAACACCCCCCGGTGCACATTGGCCTTATGCTCGTAATACATCCGCCCGACAGCCTCGACAACCTGTCGCGGGGTCTGCGAGGTTGCCGTGTTGTCGAGATAAACCAGCGGTTTGCCGTAGACAGTACGGGAGAGTATCGGATAGTCGCGCCTCAGCGCCTCAACATCGAGCATAGTCAACAATCGTTTGGATAATCAACAGTCGGTCAATTCAATCATTTCTCAGCCACACGGCCACGGCAGGTCGCGCAGGCGGCATCGCCGCAATTCCCCGAGAAGCGGAGCTCAAGCAGATGGCGCAGACGGTCGCGAAGATTCTCCAGACGTATCTTGTCGACCACATCGACCATGAACGCCTGCATCAGCATCTTCCGGGCCTCAGCCAGAGGTATTCCACGGCTGCGCATATAGAACAGCGCGGCCGAGTCGAGCTGACCGGTTGTCGCGCCGTGTGAGCATTTCACATCATCATTGTAGATAAGCAGCTGCGGCTTGGTGTGCATCCTCGCGCCGGTCGAGGCCAGCAGGTTGCGGTTGCTCTGGTAAGCCTCATTGAACCGCGCCCCGTGGGCAACCTCGATAAGACCCTCGAACGCGCCGGTGGCATCATCGTCAAGCACATACTTGAACAGCTGGTCGCTGTGGGAGCGGTCAGAACGGTGAACCAGGCAGGAACTGTTGTCGATATGCTGGCTGCCCGACCCGATGGCCATCCCCGACAGCATTGTCTCGCAACGGTCTCCCGCGATTTCAATCAGGTATTCGTTGCGGGTCGAGCCGTTGGTCAGCGTGGCCGCGCAGATGTTGAGCGACGAATGCGCCTCCTGGCGGCAGCGGAACTGACACCAGCGGGCTGTCTCCGGGGTTGATTCCTCAAGGTCATACCAGTCGACCTTCGCTCCCTCACCGGCGATTATCTCGATTACCTCGGAGGAGCCGAACTCAACTCCCTGGGTCTGGGTGTGGTCGCATTTGAGGACACTCACCTCAGCACCCTCCTCGGCCACGAGCAGCACCCTGCGGGGGGCGAACAGCGGGGTCTGCCCGCTGAATATGTCGACAATCTGGATGGCCTTTGTCAGCTTCACCCCCTTGGCGACATGAATCAGCACCCCATCCTGGAGCAGCAGCGAGTTGAACGCCAGGGCCGCGTCATCCTTCTCGACAGCCTTCCCCAGCCAACGGCCAAGCAGCGCGGAGTCGGCATCACGGAGCGAACAGACCGTCACCCCCTCGGGGAGATTCCTCAGCAACGTTGCCGTCGGGACAAAACGGTCATTGACCACCACCGCCAACAGCGTCGTGATGTTCGGGACATCGCAGCGGAAACTCTCCGCCACATTCACCGGGAAGTTTACCCTGTTGACATTCACCCCCAGGTCAGGGGCGAACATCTCCTCGACGGAGGTCTTCTCATACCCCTCGTCAGACCTCTCCGGCAGACGTCCGGCAGCCTCCAGCAACGCCATCGCCCGGTCGCGCCCCACATTCAGGGCCTCCGGCGAGTTGGCGTCGAGAGCAGCGCGCTCCTGACGGAAAAGGTCGGTGTATTGTTTCAGCGACGACATGGTCATTCCTCCTCACGTTTCTTGTCCTCGACCTCCTTGATCCAGTCATAGCCACGCTCCTCAAGCTCAAGGGCGAGCTCGGGGCCGCCGGTCCTGACGATGCGCCCCTTGTAAAGCACATGCACGAAGTCAGG
Organism: uncultured Porphyromonadaceae bacterium; assembly: GCA_947177635.1. Classification (GTDB taxonomy): domain Bacteria; phylum Bacteroidota; class Bacteroidia; order Bacteroidales; family Muribaculaceae; genus UBA7173. The sequence goes on from CAMWVQ010000028.1 coordinate 17,058, forward strand.
CTTGATATAGTCGAGCAGACGCTGGTAGTGGGTGATGACGATTGTCGCGTTACGGTCGGTCTTGAGCTTGTTCACACCACCGGCCACCACACGCAGGGCGTCGATGTCGAGACCCGAGTCGGTCTCGTCGAGGATAGCCAGACGCGGCTCCAGGACAGCCATCTGGAAAATCTCGTTACGCTTCTTCTCCCCGCCCGAGAAACCCTCGTTGACCGAGCGCGACGCGAGCTTGTTGTCAAGCTCCACCACCGACCGCTTCTGGCGCATCAGCTTCAGGAAGTCGCTGGCCGACATCGGGGGTTCATTGAAATATTCCCGCTTGGCGTTGACGGCCGCGCGCATGAAATTCACCATCGACACCCCCGGAATCTCAACCGGATACTGGAACGAAAGGAACAGCCCCTCATGGCTGCGGTCTTCCGGTGAGAGTGAAAGCAGGTCGACGCCGTGGAAGTCGGCCGACCCGCCGGTGACGGTGAACGCCGGGTTGCCCGCCAGCACACTCGACAAGGTTGACTTGCCCGAGCCGTTGGGCCCCATGATCGCGTGAACCTCCCCCGGACGGATGGTGAGGTTGATTCCCTTGAGGATTTCCTTCTCCTCTACTTTGGCGCGGAGATCTTTGACCTCCAGCAATATCTCGTCGCTCATAAGCTTCTCTGTTTCTTGGATTGGAGCGGATTAGACAAATATGTTTCGTAAAGAGGCCATCCCGGGTCAGCCCACCGAGCCTTCCAGGGTAATCTGCAACAGCCTCTGGGCCTCGACGGCAAACTCCATCGGCAGCTTGTTCATCACCTCCTTGGCGTAGCCGTTGACTATCAGGCCAACGGCCTGCTCGGTCGGGATGCCCCGCTGGTTGCAGTAGAAAAGCTGCTCCTCTGAAATCTTCGACGTCGTCGCCTCATGCTCAACCACCGCCGAGGGGTTCATCACATCGACATACGGGAATGTGTGGGCCCCGCAGTTGCTCCCCAACAGCAGGGAGTCACACTGGGTGTGGTTCCTCGCCCCCTCGGCCGCCGGGGTGACCTTCACCAGCCCCCGGTAGGAATTCTCGCTGTGACCCGCCGAGATACCCTTCGACACGATAGTCGAGCGGGTGTCGGGAGCCAGGTGAATCATCTTCGTGCCGGTGTCGGCCTGCTGGTAGTTGCGGGTCACGGCCACGGAGTAGAACTCACCCGTCGAACCCCGTCCGGCAAGCACACAGGAGGGGTATTTCCAGGTGATGGCCGACCCGGTCTCGACCTGCGTCCACGACAGCTTCGAGTAGTCGCCACGGCAGAGACCGCGCTTGGTGACCAGGTTGTAGACACCGCCGCGCCCCTCGGCGTCGCCGGCATACCAGTTCTGCACCGTCGAGTACTTCACCTCGGCGCGCTCCTCGACGATAATCTCCACGATGGCGGCGTGGAGCTGGTTCTCGTCACGCATCGGGGCGGTGCACCCCTCCAGGTAGCTGACATATGAGTCGTCGTCGGCCACAATCAGCGTCCGTTCGAACTGCCCCGTGCCGGCGGCGTTTATGCGGAAATATGTCGACAGCTCCATCGGGCAGCGAACCCCCTTGGGGATATACACGAACGACCCGTCGGAGAACACCGCCGAATTCAACGCCGCGTAGAAATTGTCTTTGTATGACACCACAGACCCGAGATACTTCCTCACCAGGTCGGGGTAATCCTTCACCGCCTCAGAAATCGAGCAGAAGATGATGCCCTTCTCGGCCAGCGCCTCCCTGTGGGTGGTCTTGACCGAAACCGAGTCCATCACCGCGTCGACAGCCATGCCGGAGAGCATCTTCTGCTCCTGCAGCGGTATGCCGAGACGGTCGAAAGTCTTCAGCACCTCCGGGTCGACCTCGTCGAGGCTCTTTGGGCCCTCCTTCTTCACCGGCGCGGCGTAATAGCTGATGGCCTGGAAATCAATGTCGGGCATGTCGAGGTGGCCCCACTTCGGGGGAGCCATCGTCAGCCAGTGGCGGTAAGCCTTCAGGCGGAACTCCAGCAGCCATTCCGGCTCATTCTTCTTCCGGGAAATCAGCCTCACGACATCCTCGCTCAGCCCAACCGGAATCACCTCCGTGTCGACATCCGTCACGAAACCATATTTGTAGTCACCCGAGGTGACATCATCTATGACACGCGAGTCATCACTCCGCTCCGGCGATTTCCTCTCCGGGGCGTCATCGTCATGTTTCTTGTTGTTGTTCTTCTCTTTATCCATAATCCGCTGTTGCAGGGGAATGGGGAAACTGTTTATCCGAACGCCCACCCGAGCACCGCCGGGGCAAGGCGCACGATCGCGGGGGCGGCATGGCCGTTGGCAAGCGTCGACATCCCGGCCAGCGAGGCGTCAGGCTTGATGACCAGCCAAAGGTTTATCAGCAGGCTCAGCACGAGCATCCACTGGAAAAGGCTGAACACCACACCCGCCAGGCGGTCAAGCCCCCCGAGGGCCAACGCGTGGGTCATCTTCCTGAACAACGACGCCACCACCCTCACGCTGAGGTAACCGGCGATGAACGCTATCACCTTGGCCACCACAACGTCGAGTTGCGTGGGAGCCTCATTGCCCGCGATGAACCCGGCAAGGGGTTCACCCCCGAGGCGGCAGAGCACGACCGCGAACACTATCGCGGCCACGGCACCCACCTGGACGATGACCCCACGGTAAAAACCATAGGCCACCGACCCCACGAACACCGCTAATATGATAACGTCAAGTGTAGTCATTGGTTCAGCCCACAAAATTACAAAAAAACTTCCTACGTTGCGGCAAAAAACACTAACTTTGTAGCTCCGGAAACTCTTTGCCACAATCAAAACCATCCAGTGCAATGATTGATCAGATACTCGAATACAACCGCCGGTTCGTGGAGGAGAAGGGCTACGAACGGTTCGCCACTGACAAATATCCCGACAAGAAAATCGCCATCGTGGCCTGCATGGACACACGCCTTGTCGAACTGCTCCCCGCCGCCCTCGGACTGCGCAACGGCGACGTGAAAATCATCAAGAACGCCGGAGCCACAATCACCAATCCCTTCGACTCAGCCATGCGCAGCCTGCTCATAGCCATCTACGAGCTTGGGGTCAACGAGATAATGGTGATAGGCCACACTGGCTGCGGAGTGCAGGGTATGGACGCCAACGAAATGCTACACCTAATGCGCGAACGCGGCATCAGTGAGGAGCACATCCGCCTTATGGGACATTGCGGCATCGACCTAAAGGGATGGCTCCACGGATTCGAGGATACAGACCAAGCCATCCACGAGACCGTCGACCTTGTCAGAAACCATCCCCTCATCCCCGACAGCATCTCCGTCGCCGGGTATGTGATGGACTCATACACCGGCGCCCTACGCCCCATCTCCTGACCGGACGCCGCCGGCGATTTAACATTATTTAACCGCACCTCATCTTTAAATGGCATCCCATTCTGGCATCCTACAAAACATAACCGTTTATGACCAATTCAGCCATTATAAGGAAGTCTAATCTCACTTTCGCCTCCAATATAAAGTTCGCGTTTTCCGTTCTGGATACTTTATACCAAGACCACAGTAACCGATTGTAAGAAAAAGTTGTTATATTTGCAACATCAAAAGTTATTATAGTTATTATATATGATTCCCTCTGTTCAAAACCCACCTATGTCTCCTGCGGAAATCAAAATCTTCCGTAGCGAAATGTCACGCAGAATGAAAGGGGAATTCACCCCCGAGGAAAAAGTGCGTTTCAGAAAGAACGCCGCAATCAACCGCACAGTCTACACACGCATCATCTCTAACAATGGTGGAAAAAACCCCATTCTCGGACTCTGAACTTAACATCTGCAGACTGGAGGGGGACGATTTCAATGATTTGAAAGACTTTTCGTGCGGAACGGAATGCCTTGACCAGTTTTTCCATAACGAAATCGAACTTTGCGCGAAATACAAATACCTTTCTCCATATTGCGCCAAAATCGGTGATGAGATTGTCGGAGTCTTCACACTCGCGGCTGATGCTCTCATACTTGAAACCGATGACAAAGAGGACTTCCCCAATATGAACGAGGAATACCGCGACATCTTCCCTCGCCAGACCTCTTTCCCTGCAATCAACATCGGGCACTTAGGCGTTAAGAGCGGCTTACAGTCAAAACGCATCGGCGAACAGATTGTCCGTTTTGTAATCGCCACCTTCTCCCGATTCAATGGCGCAGGGTGTCAGTTCATCACGGTCGATTCACTTAACAATCCACGCACAAACAAATTTTACAACAGACTTGGGTTCTCCAACCAATCCAACAACGACAGCACCCACCCTACCCGACGGATGTATCTCGACATATTCCTTCCGATAGAAGAGACGGAGATGGAGACAGAAGAGGCTTGATTGAGGAAATTTTTCGTTAATTTTTCCAAAACCGGTTGCAATCCAAAATAAATCTGTATATTTGCAATCAGATAAACCAACACCACATAATTAACTCAACCGAATATGTCAAAAGTAACAGTGGTCGGCGCCGGAAACGTAGGCGCCACAACAGCCAATGTACTCGTTACCACTCAGGTAGCCAGCGAAGTAGTTCTCATCGACATCAAAGAAGGAGTCTCTGAAGGCAAGGCGATGGACATCATGCAGACCGCCAACATCCTCAATCTGCAGACCCGCCTCACCGGTGTGACCAACGACTACTCGATGACCGCCAACTCCGACGTTGTTGTCATCACTTCGGGCGTTCCCCGCAAGCCCGGCATGACCCGTGAAGAACTCATCGGTGTCAACGCCAAGATTGTCAAATCGGTTACCGAGAACGTACTGGCCCACTCACCCAACGCCATCATCATCTGTGTCGCCAACCCCATGGACACGATGACCTACCTCATCCACAAAATCTCCGGCCTGCCCAAGAACCGCATCATCGGCATGGGCGGCGCCCTCGACAGCGCACGCTTCAAATACTTCCTCAGCCAGGCCCTCGGCGCCAGCGCTACCGAAGTTGAAGGCATCGTAATCGGCGGACACGGCGACAAGACCATGATTCCCCTGACACGCTACGCCGCCTACCGCGGCATCCCCGCCTCCACCCTCATGCCCGCCGAACAGCTCGAGAAGGTTGCCGCAGACACAATGGTCGGCGGCGCTACACTCACCAAGCTCCTCGGCACCTCCGCATGGTACGCTCCCGGCGCAGCTTCGGCCCAGATGGTAGCCGCCGTCCTCGGCGACCAGAAGCGCCTGATTTCCTGCTCCGCCCTCCTCGAAGGTGAGTACGGCGAAAGCGACCTCTGCATCGGCGTTCCCTGCATCATCGGCAAGAACGGTATCGAGAAAATCGTCGAGTTCGACCTCAACGACCAGGAGAAGGCCCTCTTCAAGGCAAGCGCCGAGGCCGTTCACGCCACCAACGCTGCCCTCGCCGGAGTCCTCTGATTCCCGCTGAGGCCAGACCGATAACAACCCCGGAGGGTGTGTCATCACGCAACGCAGGCGTGACACACCCTCCGTTGTTTTTTCACCACCGCAACAACGTTTCCCGCCACTCACACGTTATCAATCTAAAACCCCCACTAAAGCAGAACCGATAATGAAATCCATCAGACTCTTCCCCTTCCTGGCTGCAGCCGCCATCACAACACTCACCTCCTGCGGCGGCTCCCCCTCAAAAGACGCCGCCACCGACGCCGACCCCACCCGACCCGACGACGAAGTAATCGAGAACGCCACCGAGTCACCCGCCGTCATCACCATCAAAGCCGACGGACAGATACCCCCCGCCGACGGAAAACTCATCGTCCTCGACTTCAACGCCACCTGGTGTGGCCCCTGCCGCCAGTTCGCCCCCAACTTCGAGAGCGTCGCCGACAAATACCGCGGCCAGGCATCATTCTACAGCATCGACGTAGACCAGAATCCCCGCCTGGCGGCCCAGTTCAACGTCCAGGGCATACCGACGGTTGTCTACATCCAGCCCGACGGCACCACCTCTTCCACCACTGGCTACCTCGACGCCGCCACCTTCGACGCCGCCGTCTCCGCCCGCCTCAACTGATCTCATCCGCTCCCCCACTGAAAAAAGCGTCTCACGCAGATTAATAGGTCTCACGCAGATTCCGCAGATACGCAGATTTCTCGCAGATTCAAGTGATATAAATGAGATAAAAAAGGATTAGGGGGGGTCTCGCAGATTACACAGATTACACAGAAGCCATCCGGATGGAAACGTGTCCGGATGGCTTCTGTGTAATCTGTGTAATCTGTGAGACCTTTTATGAATCTGCGTGAAATCTGCGTATCTGCGGAATCTGCGTGAGACCCTTTTTATTAATCTGCGTGAGACCCTTTCCTGGAATCTATGTGAGACACGAGAGGTATCCACGAAAAAAGACTGCCCTAACCTCACGGTCAGGGCAGTCTTCGTTTCGGGCTAACCGAAACTTACTCTTTAACTCTTACTAAATACACTTTCCATGAAACCCGGAATCATATCCGGAATCAAGAAAACGTATGCTTTTATGACAGGGGGCATCAGCGGATGACAACCTTGCTGACGGTGTTGCCCTGACGACGCAGGTAGATACCGGGAGCAGGTTCGCCATAGACGCGCACACCTGAGATGGAATAATATTCAACGTCGCCTTCGGCAACAGCGTCAACAGCCACATTGGCCACGCCTGAAATCACATTGTCGGCAAGGACATTGATTTTCACTTTGGCAGGCATCGGCACATAGCTCATCACTTTCCCATCGACGGTGATGCTGGCTCCCCCATTGGAGGTTGCGGCACGGTTAGGAGCCTTCGACCCTACGGGAACAAGCTTTGCCTCGGGGTCGATCAGGAAGGGATATACCGCCTTGATCTCACCCTCGATTACCTTAGCCTCAAGTTCATCGACATCAGCGGCAGTGGCCACTGCGGGAAGATAGAGCGGCATCGCCATACCATCCTTCATAATCGAAGACCAGTCATTGTTCTGGCCATTCTCAAACCAGTCGGCGCCCTCTGCGTCAAGGTTCTTGACCCACTCGGTGATACCCTCACACACATTATATTTTGTCAGGTAATGCTTGCTGTCGACGATTTCGGCGTCAGCGAGGTTGAAGTCGGCATAATAGTAGCGGTCGGTGCTACCCTCAATCTGGAACGAGAGACCCTCCTTGACAAACACGCCGTAGGTGTAGGTTTCGCCGTCATTGGCGATGTTCTTGTTCACCACATACTGTCCGTCGCAATCAACCGGGGCAGGAGCAGCAAGCTCGATGTGGGTTGTAAGCGAAGCGCTGGAAGTGCGCGAGTGGAAGGTCAGACCATTGAAGTTGTTGGTGTATTTACCGCGAATCTGGAGATTGCAGTCGGTCGACACAGGGAGGAACGCGATGTCATAGCTGCCTGAGCCATTGTCAAGGCTGGAGCTGAGCTCGCGACCATCGAGCAGGAGGGAATAGCTTGATTTATAGCGGCCTTCATCGCTGAGGTTGTTGCCGACAGCGGCAGAGATGTTCACATTACCGTGTACATAGTTGACATTCTGCACATAGACGTGGCCGTTCGCGCCTGCTCCATCGAGGTGGAGACCGTGATTGTGGAGGCTGATGGCCTCATCCTGGGAAAGCTGGGCGGACTGCACGTCACAGCTGTTGGCGACAATCGAGGGATGGGGGTCGAAGTCGATAAAACTTACCGACATACATTTCTCATGGGAGTCAAACACGAAGTAGTTCTTCTCCTTGGGAGTGTTTTTGGGAACAATCCAGTCACCCTGGTTAACGTTGTTGTACTTCACCGAACGGTTGACTTCCATGTTCACCGAACCGGGAGAACCGGGTTCTCCGGAATCATAAGTAGGCTGCCAGGAGCCGGGGAACTTGGTGTAATCAAAACGGGTATCGACACCGACAAGACCGAGGTCGAAGGTAGCCCAGTGGCGGGGACAGCCTTGAGATGCCGGGTCGTATTTGTCAGCCAGAGTCTTGGCATTGCCGCCGAAACGGCTCATATACTCAGAGGCCGACGCGACATTGACGAAGCTGACCTTGAATCTGGAGTTATCATTATAAACCCTGTAGACAGGGAGGTAGAAACAGCCGTTGTCGGCAGGGAGGCGATAAGCCTCGACGGGGGTGCCGGGAAGAGACTTGCCGGCCTCAAGCAGATTGCCCTCGGCATCTTCGGCGTCGAAAGTAACATCCCATCCTACAAGGTAGAGAGCACTGCGGCCACCATTGGCTTCATCCCTTTCATTCATAGCGTTGAAGTCGGCATAAGACAACATCGACTGGCAGGCGTAGCGGCAGGGGTTGTCTTTAGGGTTAGGAGATTTGCCTGCGAGAGTCGCAGTGGCGTAAATGAACTGTGTCCAGTTCTCCTTGTCATACCACTTTACATCAAACTCGTGTTTGCCATCCTTGTCGGTGTAGACGGCAATGTTGGAACGATACTCTATGGGGTCTTTGTATGTGCCGTTGTCATTGTTGGAGTAGATGTAGAAGTCCACGGCGTCATACTTCTTGAGATCCTCCTCGGTAAGTTCATATTTCCAGAGAGAATAGCGGAAGCTTACGCGATCCATCTTCTCCTCGTCAGAACCGAAGCCATATACAGATTTATGTTCACCGGTGACGGAGTTGTAGACGTGGCAGCGCACAGGGTTGGGAACAGGATCGTCCTCAGTCTTGGGAGCGTCAGCGGCCTGGGTCGCATAGTCATACTTCATCTGGATGTAGAGGGTGGTGGGCTTATTGACAGGGATGTCTGAGCCGCCGCCGTTGGTGGCAATCAGCAGGGTGGAAGTTCCTCCGGGATTGTAGGTGAAGGTGACAACAGCTCCGGCAGGAATATCTCTTTCAAAGTTTCCAGACTCACCGGAATTTTGTTTGAGGTTGTAAAGGACGTTATATTCTACCTGGGGGCCATCGCTGTTGCGCCCGAATTCCAGTTTCCAGGTACCGTCATTGATTTTCCATCCGTTAACACCGTTGATGCCGGCTTCCCCTACGGTGTAGGTGTAGACCTTACCGTCAGTAGTCTCAAATTTATAGGCTTCCTCTTTGAGGTTCCACTCGTTGAACTTTCCGATAAGATAGAAATCTTTGTACACTTCCTGGTGGAGCTGGCCACCGGAGACAGTGAGGGACGCGGGAACGTTGTCAGTAACGTTGAGGGTGAATGTTACAGCACCTTCAAGAGTGGCGGCAAGCACGAGGGCCTCGCCATCCTGCTGCAGGGCGGCGTTGTCAAGCTTGGTGCCGTCATAGGTGGCAGCATTTGCCAGACCGTAGGTGTTTTCAACATTGCCGTTTTTGATGCGCTTCACGCAAAGAGGCATACCTTCCGACAGGGGAGCGGATATTGTGTATTTCACCTCATAGGGGTTGCTGCCTGTGAAGTCATACAGCTTGTTATCGCCATTGAAGAGGGCGAAGGTGTACGCATCACCGACTCCCGAAGACTTAAAAATGATAGTATTGTCTTTAGGATTATATACTATGGTATATTTTCCTGCAAGGGTGCTGGAAGAATTGTTACCTTTTACAAAACTGTAGGTTTTGTTTGCTTCCGTTACAGAAGCTCCGCCACCTATCCAGAGATCTTCTCTTAACTGTCCGTTGACATATGTTTTGAGACCGAAGCTACCGGCAACAAGGTTACCGGTATATTCCCAGTTTCCGTCATTATACGTCATATCCTTGGTTTCCCAGGATGAAATCCCGGTAAGCTGGCCGTGGAGCTTGTAGGTTGTGGTCGGGGTTTCAGTTCCGGAGCCGCCGCCGGCCACTGTGATTTTGATTTTCTTGTTGGGTTCATCATACACGACATCATACTTCGCTCCCGAGGTATGATTGCTCAGCGTCGAGTTGCCGCCGGTTGAGCTGAAATTCTGCCAGTCTCCGACGGAAATCTCTCCACCTGAACGGAATTCAGTTTGGTCGTCGTGATAGAGGCGAACCTGGAAGTCTTTTCCATCCAACGCGACGTCAGACCAAGTGAAGACTCCATTTTCTCCATTGACTTTTGCAGAACCACTCCAACCGTTGAAGTTGCCGTATAAGGCGGCCTGATATCCGGAGTAATCTTTCGCGTGTGTCACAAGCGCGACAATTGCCCCTACCAAAAGGAGTAAGATTTTTTTCATGATACAATTAGTGAATTGTTAGTAAGATATTTGTTGTTTACTGTGTCGTGATATTGATTCGATATCAAGGATGCGCAAAGGTAAAGAAATTTGACGTCATTTTTACCCCCCCCAGTTAAATTTTGTTAATTTACTCAATTTTTCTCAAAATTGCCCCGCAATATGCCGCCTATAGATAAAAAAAATCCCCGGAGGCCGCTACCGGCATCCGGGGAAAAGAGCGTAATCAGGCTCCGCTGAAATCAGTCAAGCACCTCGGAGGGGAGGATGTCAATCGAAGCGGTGTCGCCGTTGGTGTCGAGAAACACCATCCGGAAAGTCATCGACTTGTCTCTCATTCCCTCGAAGCCCTCGCGGAAGACCTTGTCGGCGGGGAGGGCCTGCTTGAACTGGCCGAGCATGGCCTCTTTCTGGACATCCATCAGCGCCTGGGTGGCATTCTTGAAGCTCAGGCCGGGGATGGTCTGGAAGGTGAGCACTACGGCGTCATCCTCAACCTTGGCCTCGGCCCCGGTGAAGATGCCGCTCTTGACGGTCTGCTCCTTGAAGGTGTCGGAGTTGAGCTGCCCCACGAATGTGTCGACCTTGGCGTCGGCCTCGGAACCGGAGCAGGAAACAAGCATCCCCCCCATCAGGCTGGCAGAGAACAGCATAAGCAGCAGCGCGGGAATCAGTGACAATTTCTTTTTCATATGTCGGATTTTTTAAATGTTGATGTCTCTATGAGGATTTACCTCGCAAATTTACGATTTTTTTTGACACCGATTGTTAAACCTTGTGCTCTATTTGGCATTCTAATTCATAAATGACCCCACTGTCAAACCTCCCTCCGGACAGCCTTTAAAGCCACTCCGGAGTCAAAAAGTCAGAAACAGCGGCCAATCATTCCAACAAGACATCTTCTATAATATAATAAAGAAGGAGGAGCCATGAACAAGATACTGAAAACCGTAAGCGCATTCCTGCTGGCCGTCTCGATGGCAGCCATCCCCGCCACGGCGCAGCCCGACCATAACACCGGCCGTCAGAGCCATTTCTCATCCTCGCAGTCAAACCGGGGAGGAGGCCACAATTCACGGCCGTCGGGGGGCAACAATGGAGGCCAGTCACGTCCCGGCAACACGGGCAACACAGGGCGCCCTGTAGGGAATGGCTCCGGCCACCGGCCCGGGGGCAACAACCGCCCCGACAACAACCACCGCCCGGGAGGGAACCCCGCCAACACCCCCCGTCCCCGCGGGGCCCGGCGCCCCGGCCCCCGGCACCCGCGGGGGGGGCTCCCCGGCTCCGCG
>CAMWVQ010000029.1 GCA_947177635.1 uncultured Porphyromonadaceae bacterium
TCATTTTCAGAATTTGCAATATTTACGCATAAACACAGGAATATTACTATGCGCCGATTTTTCCGGTGGGCGGGGGATACTCACGCAGATTGCGCAGATACGCAGATTACTCGCAGATATAAATAGATAATAATATAGATAGTAGGGAGTAGGGGGAATGTCTCACAGATTACACAGATTGCACAGATGCCGTCCGGATGGAAACTCGCCCCGGATGGCATCTGTGCAATCTGTGTAATCTGTGAGACCTTTTCGTTGAATCTGCGAGTAATCTGGGGTCAGCGGATTTTTCGGGTCAGCGGATTTTGCCGGTGGGCGGGGGATACTCACGCAGATTGCGCAGATACGCAGATTACTCGCAGATATAAATAGATAATAATATAGATAGTAGGGAGTAGGGGGAATGTCTCACAGATTACACAGATTGCACAGATGCCGTCCGGATGGAAACTCGCCCCGGATGGCATCTGTGCAATCTGTGTAATCTGTGAGACCTTTTCGTTGAATCTGCGAGTAATCTGCGTATCTGCGGAGTCTGCGTGAGACCTCTTGGGTGAATCTATTCATTAAACCTCTTGGGTGAATCTATTGTACATTAAAAAGAGGGAGACGGCCAATGCGGCGGTCTCCCTCCATTCAATTATACTAAAACTTTCTTGGGCTTGCAGCCTCACGGCTGTAAATCTCGTGGGGAGGAGAGGTTCGGCAAAGGTAATGAAACCATCCCGATTTACCCCCCCCAAGTGTTAAAATGAATTAATCGACATTCTTTTGTGATTTTTCGGGCAAATCAGCGTACAATGAATTTCTCGGCCATGCCGCCCTGAACGCGGATGTAAATACCCTTGTTTTCCGGCTCCACGCGTCTGCCTTGCAGGTTGTAGTACACAGCCTCACCGGCGACAGCATCGGTTGCGACATTCTCGATGCCCGAAACCATGCCGTCATTGCTGACATAAAATGATACGGTGTCAGATTCTTTAGTGGGGGTGGCGGATTTCACGCTGACATTCATTGTCGACTCCATTCCGTCATAGGAAAACTCATAAGACTTGGGATCGTCGCCAGTGGTGAATGCCCATCCCTGTGGTTCGATTGCCATGATTGTTGCGTTTGCCTCCGGTGTTAGGACGTAGGGAGCTGCCATAATCATCAATGCGCCTGCATTTGTGGTTATCAAAACCATTTTTGAGTCTGTCTCAAAGATGTATTCAGGTGTCGCGGGTTCAATCTCTTCCGATTTGATAGTATAGACGCGTTCTGTGGTCTTTTTCCCGGATTCGCTGGACGCTGTTACCTTTATGGTGGCGATGGTCACAGCCGGGACTGTCCAGGAGATGTTGGCCTCATTGACAGCCTCAGGCAGTTCGATGTCCTCATCCTCGGTGGTGATTTCCATTTTGGCGGCAGCCATGGATGAGAAGCGCAGCTCTGCGCCAGCCATCATCGTAAGCTCGGTCTTGTCGTCATTTGCTTCCATGCAGAACTGCGGAACATAGTCAACAACGATTTCTCCGGGCTGCTCTTCGGGAATAGTGTATTTGATTGAGATACCTTTCGCGCAAAGATATTTTGAGGCGGATGTGGCAGTGAAAACCACATTGTTACCGGTAAGCTCAAGCCCTGACAATTTGTGGTCTTGTGCTGTCGATTTAGCCACAGTTATATTGCCCGCAGATTCTCCGTTGACTGTCACCGCCAAGGTATATGCATCATTAGTGAAACCGTTAAATATGATTTCTTTGATGATGGCATTGGCAGGGATGTCAGAATCCATCAGAGTAATTGTCCCGTCAGTAAAAGGATTATTAGAAGACCCTAATTGTGCTCCCCCCGAGATTCCAGAGGTATAACTGCTTTTAGCGTAAGCATGCCATTTGCCTGGGCTGCTTTCTATTGGGTCAAGGGTCAAATCAATATCTACTTTATTGCCTCCGGCTGTGGAGGGGGCGCTTATTATAATCCAGTTTGCGATTACATAGTCAGCTTTTTTTACCGTCAAGTTGAATGTCAGTGTTTCTGAAGTCTGAGTCTCTTCCCCTTCAATTTCGCGTTTGGCCATAACGCTGACGGATGCGTTCTCGCAAATGGCGGGAATCCATTCTGCTGAACCATTGGTGGCAGGGACTTCATCTGCACCAGCTCCTGTGGTTACCACGAAAGAGGTCGAATTGTCAGCGTGAAATATAATAGGAGTACCCTCTTCAATTGTCAATGGGCTTTCTATAGCCGCGCCATTGCAAGTCACGGAAAGTTCACCAAGTTCGACCGGTTCAGGAGTGACATTATCTCCGTAATTGATGGTTATCGATTTAATATATATTCGGTTTGATGATTTAGACGACGGAGTGTTTGTGGAAAAAGCCAATTGGGTCAAAGCCTCATCTCCGGTTAATGTGAAGGTCTTGTCTTCAAAGGTCGCTGATGAAATGATTTCGGATTTGCCGTTTAACGTAAGTGTGGCATTTTCATCGGAATCGGAGTATTTCTTTACGGAGACGATGATGGACGTGGCTTTCACCTGCCCTTTCGCGGATAACTTGAGCGTGAGGTTTCCATTCGCTTTAGACTTACCTATACGTATCCATGTCTGTTCATTGGATGTGTTACCTCCGTAGTAAGCATATGTGGCAGCTGTGACAGGGGAGGCTTCAATATATTCTTGTGAATTTGAAGCTATAAATGTAGTAGCCTTGGTTGTTGTGGAAAGCAGTGTGGGTGATTTTGTCGTGGAGCTAAAGGTTATCGTATAGCTATCGGCACGGGTAATACCGATGCTTGCCAATATTAACCCCAGAAAGAGTAGAAGTTTTTTCATACGGTTAGAGATTAGTGTATTTGTGTTGAAGTTTTAGCGTGATTGACAGTGGATTGTGAGGAGCGTTGCGGCCGAGGGGACAAAAGGAGTCCGGGTAGGGGGAAATTGCGTGGAGCCTCTGGGCTGATATGCCTACAATCCGACACAAAATTAGGCAAAAGGCTGCAAATTACCCCCCCGAATAGTTAAATGTTGTTAATAAATGGAATTGAGCCCGATTTAAACTTTGGGGGAGGGGAAAGCGTTTAAAGGCTGTCGGGTGACCGACATTACAAACGTAACCTGAAAACAAGTAGAATTATGGAAAACTCTCAGAAATGTAAACGTCGTTGCGTCCAATTCATAGTGAAAGTGGCGCTGCAGACCGCAACCCTCGCGACAGCCATCCTGGCCGTCCACGAACTCGACAAGATTCACCATCGTCTGAAAAAAATCGAAAAGAGACGTCAGGCTGTCTGATTCGCGCAAACGCGGTCGCCTCTCCCGGGCCTGATGCCTGGAGACGCCTGAAGATATCGCAAGGGCCTCTTACCCCCTCCTCTCTGTCTGTTTTGTGTATGCTGCAAACCGGTAAGAAGGAGGAAGAGGCCCTTGTTTGATTTGTGGATAGCCTTAATAGCCAGGATGTTAAAGGCTGCGGTGGGGACGGTGACTGTGGGTCGGTTGCGCGGAGGTTTGTGATTCTGCGGGATATGTAGTAAATTTGCGGCAGATAAACAGTAACTTAAAATCAAAAGGAAACCGGAAAAATTATGCTGATTTCCCTGTTGACCCTTGGGCTGGCTGTCGCGGGATTCGTCTGGGGACGTGTCCGGGCCGATGTCGTGGCATTGCTCGCATTGGTGGTATTGGCCGTCAGCGGTGTGATTTCCACCCAGGAAGCCCTCTCGGGGTTCGCCAACCCCATAGTGATAATGATGGTCGGCCTGTTTGTGGTCGGCGGAGCTATCTTCAATACCGGTCTGGCAAAAATGCTGGGGGCCAAGCTTCTGAAACTCGGAGGCGGCAACCCGACCAGGCTTTTCCTTGTCGTGGTGCTCGCCACCGGCCTTATCGGCGGGTTTGTGAGCAATACCGGCACCGTGGCTCTTATGCTCCCTATCGTGGTGTCGATGGCGGCAGCCTCGGGCGCGTCGGCCTCACGCCTGCTCATGCCGCTGGCATTCGCGTCGAGCATGGGCGGAATGCTGACACTTATCGGTACCCCTCCAAACCTTGTAATCGCCGAGGTATGGGAGGAAGCGGGCCACGACCCCCTGACAATGTTCTCGTTCCTCCCGGCCGGCGTGGTTTGCCTCGTGGCCGGAACGTTGCTGTTGATACCTCTCAGCCGCAGCCTCGCGCGCAAACGCTCGCAGGATGACGCAGACTCGGGGAAGCGGTCGCGCTCCCCGATGGAAATCGTCGAGGAGTATGGCCTGAACGACGACCTCTGGAGGGTGACCGTCCCCGCGTCTTCGCCGATTGCCGGACTGACGCTTGGCACTCTTGCCCTGCGCAAGAACTATGACCTCGATGTGCTGGAACTGCGCACCGGCGAGCATTCGCGGCGTCTTATAAAGAACATAACCCAGGAGACCCCGGCGGCTTCCTCAACGGTCGATCCGGGGGACGCGTTGTTTGTCCGCGGCCCGAAGGAGGGGGTGGAGCTTTTCGCCACCCACTACGGCCTGCAGCTTGACGCCAATCCCGACGACGCGCGCCACAACCTGCGCTTCTATGACATAGGGGTGGCGGAAATCGTCCCGATGCCCGACTCCCCGATTCTCAAGCAGACAATCGCGCAGCTTGATTTCCGCAACCGGTTCAATGTCAACATCCTCGGGGTGCGCCGAGGAGGGGAGTACATAACCGAGAACCTCGCCGGACTGACGGTGAGGAAGAATGATGTGCTGCTCGTCCAGGGCCCCTGGAAGGCGATAGATGAACTTAGCGCCGACACGCGCCGGTGGGTGGTGCTCGGCCAGCCCCTGTCGGAGGCTTCGAAAGTCACTCTCGACTACAAGGCCCCGGTTGCCGCCCTGATAATGGCCGCGATGATAGTGATGCTGGTGGTCGACACTGTGCCGGCGGTGATGACGGTCATAATGGCCGCACTCGCCATGGTGCTCACCGGGTGCTTCCGTTCGGTCGGAGATGCCTACAAGACGATAAACTGGGAGAGCATAGTGCTGATAGCCGCGATGATGCCGATGAGCTTCGCCCTTGAGAAGACGGGGGTGTCTGACATGGTGTCGTCGGCCCTGGTCACCCATCTCGGAGCCTTGGGGCCGCATTGGCTGCTGGCCGGCCTTTATTTCACCACGTCGCTGATGACCCTGTTCATCTCCAACACGGCCACAGCGGTGCTGATGGCTCCCATCGCGTTGCAGAGCGCGGTGGCCTATGGGGTCAGCCCGTTGCCATTCCTGTTCGCTGTCACCTTAGGCGCGTCGCTCTGCTTCGCCTCCCCATTCTCGACGCCCCCTAACGCGTTGGTGATGTCGGCCGGGCAGTACACTTTTACCGACTATCTGAAAGTCGGCGCACCGTTGCAGGTGATTCTCGGAGTGCTGATGATATTCGTCCTTCCCCTGCTTTTCCCCTTCTGATATTCAGTCAGGCCTGACAGGCAGACATACGGCCGCCCGTGGCGTCCTTGACATTCCCCGCAGGGCTCAGGCCTTGTTGGGGAGCGTGAGGATGAAGCGGGCGCCGTCGGTGTAGGCCGTGTCGAGAATCAGCGCGCCCCCGAGCAGCTGGGCCAGCATCCGGGCTATGGTGAGGCCGATTCCGGCTCCCGGCATGCTGTTGTCGAGTTTTGTGAAACGTTCGAATATCGATTCACTGTTGCGCGGATCGATGCCGACGCCTGTGTCGGTGACGGATATCACAATCTGGCGTCCGTCCTGGGTGGTGTCGAGGTCGAGGGTGATTTCCCCCTTCTCGGTGAACTTGGCCGCGTTTGACAGCAGGTTGGCCAGTATCTGTATGAGGCGGTGGCGGTCTGTCAGGATGATGTGGTCACCCTTGGGAGCGGTCACTGCGAGCTTCACCCCGGGCCTCAGTTTGCCCCTTATGGCGTCGGCCGAGGCCTCGCAGATAGGCAGCAGGCTATGGGGCTTCTTCTTGACTTGTAGCGTGGAATTGTGAATCTCGGCGAGTTGCAGCACATCGTTGACGATTGTGTTGACAATATCGCAGTTCAGCACCAGGCGGTCGGCGAATGTCGCCAGGTATTTCTTGTGTTCGTCTCCGACATTCTCCAGTATCATCTGTGAGTATTCGGCCATCGCCTGGAGCGGAACCTTCACCTCGTGGCTCATATTGTTGATGAAGTCTGTCTTCAGGTCATCGGCACGGCGCGCCTTGTCGCGAGCCTCCTCAAGTTTGCCACGGGTCTCCATCAGTTCGCGGCTTTCGGCCCGGAGTTTCTTGTTGGCTACTTTCAGGCGGTTGGCCATCAACGCTTTCCGTCGGTTGATGCGTATGAGGAAGAAGATGAATGCGGCCAGCAGCGCCATCACTCCGGCGCAGATTATGGTCACCGTGCGCCACATCTGCTTGCGCGTCAGCTGTTCCTTCTCTTTCAGCCTGAGGTTCTCAAGCTTGATTTCATTGACATCGTAAAGCACCTGCAGCTCGCGGTAACGCTCTTTCTGGCGGGTGTCGAGTTCCTCCTCAAGCATTTTCGCATAGAGGGGGTATGCCTCAAGCAGGGCCTGCTGGTTGCCGATGGCGGTAGCGGCCCCGATATACATTTTCATTATCTGCAGACGGCGGCTATCGAGGTATGGGCTGTCTTTGCAGGCGCTGATAAGTTCGAATGCCTTGCGGTAATCCTTCTGGTAGAAGTAGTGGTAGATTGAGGGGAGCGGGGCGGTGGCGTAAGTGGCGGCCGCGCGGGGTGCCGACTTGGCCAGCCTCAACGCCTCGTTGTAGTAAAATTCCTCCTCGGCCGGGTCAAGCGCGTCGTAGTTCTCGAGCATTCTGGTGTAGACGATGTAGCGGTTGGCGTCATAGCACCGGTATCTGCGGCCTATCTCGAGGTTGCGCCGGTCGAGGGCGTCTATGGCGTCGAGCAGGTTCTTGCAGGCCTGTATGGCGAGGGCGTGTTGGCCTACCTTGGTGTAGATCATCGACGCCCACACATAGTAGACATTCTTCAGTGCATTGTTCTCTCCCGGGGTGTCCTCGATAAGCTCGCCGAGGCGGTGGAGGTAACCCGCCAGCAAGTCACCCTCTGAAAGCTCCGACAGATGGAGACACAGCGCGTGGAGGGCCACGATACGGTCATCGATATCTTCGGCCGGTGTGCTTGCCGATTCTCTGACGAGTTCCTGTATGTGGACCACCCGCTCCTCCGGGGTGGCGGCGGCTTTGGCCTTCGCGGAATTGAGCAGGATCCTGACGAAAGTCACGGTGTTGTCGCGGTCTTCCGACTGCGGATAGCTCTTGACGAGGCTGATTACCTCTTCGAGCACATCCTCGTTGCCTTGGTTGTTGTTGGCGATATTGCGCAGCACGTCGAACGCCACACCAGGGCGTCCGGCTCTTTTGGCGGTGGACGCCAGCTGTTTGCCATACTCGATTTTGTTGGGCGCGACCGCAAGGTCGTAGATGTTGAATAGCTCCGTGACGGAGTCGTCGGGGGTGGTCAGCCGGGAAAGCACAATCTCGAGGCTGTCGATTGTTCTCTGCTTGGTCGCCTGGTCGGCGCAGGCGATGTGTTTCTCTGCCTTTCTGTTTTTGGCTGCGGCCGGGAGTGTCGCCGTTGAGAAGAATGCTGACACACAAATAATTGTCAGCCAATAAGATATTGGGAGGTTTGGCAACGATGGACGCATAATGTAAGAAATTTAGACTGGCATTGTCAGGCGGTACTGTCCCCAAAGTTACAATTATTTTTCAAAACGGCAAAGAAATTTTAACAACTTTGCAATGAAATAATTACAGAGGGGTTACACAGGGTTGCGGCGAAGACATGCCACGCGTCAACGGCTGCTCCCTTTGCGGGATATGCGCCGGAAGAAACGCCATGCTTCTCCGGCCCACAGCACGAGGGAGGTGGAGCCGATGATTATCAGCCAGTCGACAGCCTTAAGCGGCACTACGTTGAAGAAGCCGTAACCGAATTCGACAATCAGGAACTGGCCGCCGAACACAACCGCCGCAATCAGCAGGAATTCGCCGCAATGGGCGAAATGGAGGGCCGAGCGGCCGGTGGCGAAGGCGCGGGCGTTGAACATGTTCCAGAACTGCAGGAAGACGAAGATGGTGAAGAACAGCGACAGCTCGTAAGGGGAAAGCCCCTTGTTCTGCGGCAGGAACGGAAGCCTGAACATATCGGTCAGCGACTGCAGGTCGGTGTGTTCGAGATACCACAGCAGGCCGAGGAGCAGGAGGAAGAAGAAGACTCCGGTGCCGACAATGGCCTGCCACATGGTGGAGTTGATGATGAACGCTGTGCGCGAGCGGGGTTTCTCCCTCATCACCGAGCGGTCGGGTGGGAGCGACGCGAGGGCCATCGCCGCGAAAGTATCCATTATCAGGTTGACCCAGAGCATCTGGGTGACGGTCAGCGGCGACTCGGTGCCCATGAATGCCCCGGCCAGTACGATAAGGCATGCGGCCACGTTGACCGTCATCTGGAACATCACGAAGCGGCGTATGTTGAGGTAAAGTGAGCGGCCCCACATGACGGCGCGTGAGATGGAGGCGAAGGAGTTGTCGACGATGGTGATGTCTGACGCCTCCTTGGCCACCGATGTGCCGTCGCCCATCGACAGCCCTACATGGGCGCTCTTCAGGGCGGGGGCGTCGTTGGTGCCGTCGCCGGTGACGGCCACCACCTCATTGTTGGCCTGTAAGGCCTCGACGAGGCGTTTCTTGTCGAGCGGACGGGCACGGGCTATTATCTTGAGGTCTCCGACACGTTCGCGCAGCTCCCGGTCTGAAAGCTTCTCGAATTCAGGGCCGGTGATTATGTTGCGGTCTGAGTCTCCCTCCTCCCAGAGTCCTATCTGGCGTCCGATTTCGCGGGCGGTGGCGGTGGTGTCGCCGGTTACGATTTTGATTTTGATACCGGCGTCGATGGTCTCCTTGATGGCATCCGGGACATCGGCCCTGACAGGGTCGGAAATCGCCACGAACCCGAGGAATTCGAGGTTTGAGGCCACCACGCGGTTCTCTTCGATTGTCGGGTCCCCCTCGGAGAGTATCTGGAAGGCGAATCCGAGGGTGCGCATCGCCTGTTGCTGGTAAGACAGCAGTCGAGAGTCGACAGCCTCCTTAGTGGCCCCCTCGGGGTAGCGGGAGCATAGGGAATAGACGATTTCAGGTGCCCCCTTCACGTAAAGAATCCTGCGTCCCGCCGGGTCGCGGACTACCGTGGCCATGTATTTGCGCTGGGTGGTGAATGGCAATTCCTCTATTACGGTGCATTTCTCCTTGAGTTCGCGCGGATTTATCCCCGCCTTGTCAAGCCACAGCAGCAAGGCCCCCTCTGTCGGGTTGCCAAGGGCCTTGGGGTGGTCAGGATCCGAGGTGTCGAGCATTGCGGTGGAGTTGACCGCTATCCCCTCCTCGATGATATGGCTCAGGGGGTCATCTCCGAGTTCCTGTTCCTTCAGGCCGTAGAAATCAGTCTGGTAGACCTGCATCTGGTTCTGGGTGAGTGTGCCGGTCTTGTCGGTGCATATCACCGTGGTTGCGCCCATGGTCTCGCAGGCGTGCATCTTGCGGACGAGGTTGTTGGTCTTGAGCATCCGGCGCATCGAGTATGCCAGTGAGAGGGTCACGGCCATAGGCAGCCCTTCGGGAACGGCCACGACCACGAGGGTGACGGCTATCATCAGAGTCTGCAGCAGGTAGGCAAGGAAGTCAATCCACTGGAACTGGAGCTGCGGGTCGAGGAAGTACATCAGTATGCGTCCGGCAACGATAAGGGCGGCTATCGCGTAGCTGGCGCGGGAAATAAGCCTGCCGAGCCGTTCGAGCTGCTCGTTGAGCGGGGTTTTCACGGAGTCATCGATCTGGGCGGCCTCGAACACCTTGCCGTTCTCGGTGTGGTCGCCCACGGCGGTTACCTCCATGATGCCGTGCCCCTCCATGATTTTCGTGCCTCGCATGGCCATGTCGGAGGGGAAGGTGGCCTCCGGGTCGAAGTCGTCGGGGTCGACGGTCTTGTGGCAGAGGGGTTCGCCGGTGAGGGTCGACTCGTCGATGTTGAGCGAGACTGCCTCTGTCAGTTTGCCATCGGCCGGAACCTCGTTGCCGGTGTTGAGGATGACGATGTCGCCGACTACGACATCCTTGCGTGGGATTTCCACGGAGTTGCCGTCGCGGATTACCTGCACCGGCTCGTCGTCGTTGACCTGGTTGAGTATCGCGAACTCCTTCTCGGCCTGGTATTCGAAGAAGAACGACAGGCCGGTGGCGAGGATGATGGCGATGAATATCCCTATCGGCTCGAAGAAGACAGCGAAGCCTTTGCCGAGTCCGTAGTATTCATAGAAAGAGATGAGTATTGACAGCGCGCCCGCCACCAGCAGGATGATAATCAGCGGGTCGCGGAATTTCTTCAGGAATGTGAGCCATAGTGACTCCTTCTTGGCCGGAGTCAGGATGTTGCTGCCATGCTTGAGGCGGCTCTCCTCGACTTGGGAGGAGGTAAGGCCCGTAAGCGGTCGATGTGTTGACATTTTCAAGGATGGTTGAGATCTGCGTTTATAACTTCATAACGCCTGAATGATGCAGGGGTTCAGTCAAGAAACTCCTCGATGTGGTAGAGGGGGCGGTCTTTGACCTCCTGGTAGATTTTGCCGACATACAGGCCTACAGCCCCCAGGGAAATCAGGATGAAGCCTCCGACCATCCACACCGACAGCATCAGCGACGCCCAGCCGTGGACGGCGGTGTGGGCGAAGAGGGAGTAGATGACATACACCCCGATGCCGAGGCTGATGAGTATGAATATCAGGCCAAGGTAGAGGATGGCGTAAAGGGGCTTGACCGAGAATGAGGTGATGCCGTCGAGGGCGAGCGACAGCATCTTTGAGAGGGAGTATTTCGACTCCCCGGCCTGGCGTGGGGCGATGATGTCGTCGACGGTGGTGGAGGGGAAACCAATCTGCGGGATAATGCCGCGCAGGTAGAGGTTCTTCTCGCGGTAGCGCGACAGCTCGTCAAGCACGCGCCGCGAAAGGAGCCTGAAGTCGGCGTGGTTGTAGATGGCCTTTACCCCCATCTTCTCCTGGAGGCGGTAGAAGGCCTGGGCGGAGAGGCGTTTCAGCACCGGGTCGGCGGTGCGTTCGACCTTCACCCCGTAAACGACGTCATACCCTTCGGTGAAGGCTTTGACCATCTTCGGAATCGCGTCGAGGTCATCCTGCAGGTCGGCGTCAATCGTGACCACGGCGTCGGCCAGATGGCGCGCGGTCATCATCCCGGCCATTATGGCGTGCTGGTGGCCGACGTTCCGGGCCAGGTTCAGCCCTTTGAAACGCGGGTTGGCGCGGTGGAGGCGTGAGATGATTTCCCAGGTGGCGTCGCGGCTTCCGTCATTGACAAACAGCACGAAGCTGTCGGGGGAGATGAGGCCGTCGGAAACCATCCGGTCGAAGAGCGCGTCAAGGCGTCGTGCCGAGTTTTCAAGAACCGCCTCCTCGTTGTAGCAGGGGGAGACTATGGCGAGTTTTATCATTTCAGTTGTGTGATTTTGCGCCGCGCGAAGTCGGAATATGTGGTGAACTCCTCCCCGCGCTGTCTGAACATGCGTATCACGCTCTCGAGGCGGCGTTCCATCTCCTTTCCGGCGTGGTTGCGGCTGACGAAGCCCACCTTGAATTCAGGATGCTCCCCGAGGGGATAGAACTCCCAGGGGTGGAAGTAGGTTGAGAGATAGCCGTCACGGCTGACGGTGCGTCGCGCGAAGGCCTTGTAAAGCCACAGCGGGAGGTTGTGGAGGGCCAGCCAGAACAGCGGGAAGCGAAGCCAGGGAGTCACCGAGGCGGGTATCTGCAACACGCCGTCACGCATGAAGCAGGTGCGCGGTTTGTCGAGATGGTTGTAATGCCCCGGGATGAAGCAGGGATTTAGAGAGGAGTTGTAGAGATAGCCCGCGCGACGGATGTCCTCGTCAGACACGGGGAACATGCGCGGCTGGCGGTATCCCTCGACCGGCTTTCCGGTCAGCTCCTCAAGCCTCTCCTTGGCGCGGAAGACGTCAGAGGGGACAGGTTGCCAGTGGTCGCAGCCGTGAGCCGCGATTTCGTGGCCCGACGCGATGATGCGGCGGATTATGTCAGGGGCGTTCTCCGCGAAATTTGTGGTGCAGAAAAATGTGGCCCTTACCCCGTTGCGGTCGAGGATGTCGAGAATCCTTTCGGTGCCGTAGCGGGATACCTCCATCCCTTGGGCGAGGGTGAACTCCACCCCGCTTTCGCGCGGGACATCAAATTCTTCGGTGTCGAAACTCAGCAGTATCATTTTCAATGGCAAAGTTACATATTTTTAGGTTAACTGAGCCAAGAATCAGGGGGGTAAATTCGAGTCGTCCATTTTAAAACTTATTAAAGAAGGCTGATGAGTTTGATGTAATTTTACAATGGAAGAGCAACATTGTGTTGGTGGGGGGATTTTAAGTCGGCCGACAGCAGGTCTGCAATTCAAGAAAAAGTTGTAAATTTGTGACTTGAAAACTTGAAGAGAGGTCACTGATATGCGGTGATAACCAATCATACTAATCATTAATATCTTACTTTAACATCTTACGTTAAAATCCATTACCATGAAATTGCTAAAAGGCGTGATGCTTGCGGCAGCGATGGCTGTCAGCACGGCATCATTCAGCGTTGATGCCATCGGATGGCCTGCCAATTATGAAGGAGTTATGCTTCAGGGATTTTACTGGGACAGCTGGGATGTCACAGGCTGGAGCAAACTTGAGGCTCAGGCTGATGAGCTCAGCAAATCGTTCAGCCTTATATGGATCCCCAACTCCGCCAGGCCGTCATATTATCCCGGCAACGGCTATGACCCGGTCTACTGGTTCACCAACCACAACACTCCGTTCGGCTCGGAGGATGAACTGCGTTCTATGATATTGACATTCAAGTCAAAGGGAACCGGAATAATAGAAGATGTGGTGATTAACCACCGTGTAGGAGTGACAGGCAAAACCGACTTTCCCGCCGAGGAATGGAATGGCCGTATATGGCATATCGGGCTCGACGGAATATGCAGCACAGACGAGATTGCCAGTGACCCGACCCAGCCCGACCCCGGGGGCGCACCCGATACCGGATGGAACTGGGAATCCATGTGTGACCTCGATCACACAAACGCCAATGTGCAGGAAAACTGCAAGAACTATTGCAAATTCCTCCTTGAGGATATGGGATATGCCGGTTTCCGCTATGACTACGTGATAGGCTATGCCGGGGAATATATCAGGATGTACAACCAGTATTCACGCCCCGCATTCTCTGTGGCTGAATATTGGGATGAAAGTTATGATGCCGTGGCTGCATGGATTGAATCCACCGGACGTGAGTCGGCGGCGTTTGACTTCCCCTTCAAGTTCAAGGTCAACGAGGCTTTTCATTCGGGCGATATGACAAAGCTGGTGTGGAAGGCCAACGGCGTGGATGACCAGCCTGCCGGTATGATACATTACGGATACTCCCAGCTGGCCGTCACATTTATCGACAACCACGACACCGCCCGCGACGGCAATGATTTCAAAGGCAATATACCTGCCGCCAACGCGTTCATGCTATGTTCGCCGGGTACTCCGTGTGTGTTCTGGCCCCATTGGGAACGCTACAAAGATGAGATAAGCAGGCTCATCGAGGCACGAAACTTGGTGGGTGTCCACAACAATTCGAAGGTGAAAGTGCTTATGTCTTCCACCGACTGCTATATGGCCGAAGTGACAGGCAAGAGAGGCAGGCTCGTTGTTAAGGTCGGCTCCGCGATGGTGTCGCCCGAGGGCTACAGCGACAGCGATATATTCACCGCCGGCAGTGACTATTGCGTGTGGGTGAAAAAAGACACGCTCCCCTCACAACTCTACCTGATAGGGAGTTTCAACGGTTGGAATCCCGCAGAATCGGTTGCCTCCGACTCCGGGAAAGATGGCGTTTTCACATGGAACCGGGTGGAGATGCCTGCCGCCGACAGCGATGTCAGCGCCTACTTTTCGTTCGTGACCGAGCGTAGTGCATCATGGGATATTGTCAACGGCTCAGACCGCTATGGCTCTGTCTCCAAAGATGAGTATGTGGGCGAGGCTGCGCATATGGCGCGATTTGCCGGCGGCAATGAGGCCTGGGAGGCGACAGCATGGAAAGCCGACCCCGGAGTCTACCGCGTTATTGCGGATGTGAAGAATATGACGGTTACCTTCGTAAGGTTGGCGACGGCTGGCGGCGCGCCCTACGGATACCCGTCGTCGCTGTATCTTATCGGCGGTTTCAATGGCTGGAACCCGGCCACATCTGTAAGCGCCGATGTCGTCGAGGAGGGTGTGTACACATGGAATTGTGTCGACCTCCCCGCCGCTAAAGGTGACATAGCCTCATATTTCTCGTTTGTCACCGCGCGTGATGCCTCCTGGGACATAGTTAACGCGTCAGACCGTTACGGCGCGGCGTTGAAGGATGCTCCGGCCGACGGGACTGCTTCCGTGAGGTTTTTCATGGGAGGAGCCGATGCCGGTTCCGCCCATTCTTGGAAAGCTATTGCCGGGGAATACCGCATAGTGGCAGACCTGCGCGACATGACCTTGTCAATTCATAAAACCGGCCACGGTGCCGGCAACTATCCCCGTTCGTTCTATCTTATCGGCAGTTTCAACGGCTGGGAGCCATACGAATCCCTGGCTCCCGACGCTTCCGGTAAGGGAGTGTATATGTGGGATTGCGTTAACATGCCTTCGTCGGGTGATGACAATGCGGCGTATTTCTCGTTTGTCACCGCGCGCGATGATCAATGGGCAACGGTCAACAGGTATGACCGTTATGGCGCTGTCCACGACAATGCCGATACCCGGCAGGAGCCAACTGTCAAATTCTTCGCCGGGGGCGACGAGGCATGGACCTCAAGTCCATGGAAGGTGGAAACTGGAGATTACCGTATTATAGCCGACTTGCGCGACATGACCTTGTCGGCTGTGAGAATGGGCGACGACACCGCCGATTTCCCTTCCCAACTCTATATCGTCGGCAGTTTCAACGGCTGGAACCCGGCCGGTTCTATTGTGTCCGATTCAAACGAACGCGGAGTGTATGTCTGGAACCATGTGTCACTCCCCGCTGGCACAGACAGCAATGAGGCATATTTCTCGTTCGTGACCACCCGTCATCCGGAATGGGATACGGTCAACACCACACACCGTTACGGCGCGCAGTCGGAGAATGCCTTGATAGATGGTTCGGCATCGGTCAAGATGTTTCATTCCGACATAAATTCAGCCTCGGCGTATGCGTGGCGTGCTCCCTCCGGTGCATATAAGGTCACAGCCGACCTCCGAAACATGAAAGTGTTGTTGTCTGAGCCGGTGACCTCAGGAGTGTGCAGCGTCGTAGCCGATGACGTGGATGCCGCTCCGGTTTACTACAATATGCAGGGCATACGCGTCGAAACGCCGTCGGCAGGGCTCTACATTGTGGTGCGTGGCAACAAGGTGACAAAAGAGTTTGTAAAATAACGGTCGATACGACTGGCCATACAGTTACGGCCGTGCGGCGGGGCAAGACTCCGTCAGCGCGGCTGTTTCATTTCCGGGAAAGTTTCAGACACAGTCTTCCTTCCCCGGTTTTTGTCGCGCCGGGGCTGAAATCTCGCGGATTCTTCGTAAATTTGCGGGAAGTATGACAAACGAAGTTTCAGTTTTTGAAGGGCGTCCGGCCGACGGTGCGCAACGCTCCGAGGCAGAGAAGGCTGTCTATGATTTCCTTGACCGAATCGGAGTGAGCTACCGGACGTGTTGCCATCCGGCGGCCTTCACCATGGAGGAGTGTGAGGCTGTCAGGCAGGTGGTGCAGGCTCCGGTGTTCAAGAACCTGTTTCTGACCAACAGGCAGATGACAGATTTCTATCTGCTTATGATTCCCGCCGACAAGCCGTTCAAGACCAAGTATCTTTCCGGACAGCTTGGATGCGCGAGGCTGTCGTTCGCGACGGCCGAGGCGATGGAGACGCTGCTCCACATCAGTCCCGGGGCTGTGTCGCCGATGGGGCTTATTCACGACACCGGATGCAAGGTGCGTCTCATCATCGACAGCGACCTGCAAAGCTGTCAGGTCTATGCCTGCCACCCGTGTGTCAACACCGCAAGCGTCGTGTTGTCGCTCGGCGACCTCGTTGAGAAGGTGATTCCCGCAACCGGCCACTCCGTCACCTGGGTTACCCTCCCGACCGAACCGCAAGTATTGTAGTCCCCCTCCAAAACCACATATAATGAAACCGATTACTTCCCGAAACGCTTTCTGGCTGCTGCTGATAGTGGCCTGTGTGACGCTTCTGCCTTTCCTCGGACTCGCGGATTTCCATACCAAGGGTGAGCCGCGAGAGGCGGTGGTGGCCTATTCGATGCTCGACAGCGGCGACTGGGTGCTTCCCCGCAACAACGGAGGTGAGATTCCATACAAACCCCCGTTTTTCCACTGGACGGTCGCCGTGGCCTCGGTGTTGACCGGCGGAACGGTCAGCGAGTTCTCCTCGCGGTTGCCGTCGGCTGTCGCCCTGATAGCGATGACGGTTCTCGGGTTCCTCTTCTACCGCCGTCGCAAAGGGGTGGAGGTGGCCCTTCTCGCCTCCTTCGTGACACTGACGGCTTTCGAGTTGCACAGGGGGGGCGCCAACTGCCGTGTCGACATGGTGCTTACCGCGTTGACAGTCTCTGCGCTGTATCTGTTTTACCGCTATTATGAACGGGGGTTGAAAGGTGTGCCGTGGCTGGCCATTCTGCTTATGAGCTGCGCCACCCTGACCAAAGGGCCGGTCGGCTCGCTGATACCATGTCTTGCCTTCGGTGTTTTCCTGCTTTTGCGTGGAGTCAACTTCTTCAAGGCGTTCATCCTGCTCGCGGGCTGCGGGCTGGCGTCGTTCATCCTGCCGCTCTGCTGGTATTACGCGGCGTGGCTGCAAGGGGGGCAGGAGTTCCTCGACCTGGTGATGGAGGAGAATTTCGGACGAATGACAAACACAATGAGCTATGACTCCTGTGTGAATCCCTGGCATTACAACTTCCTGACGCTTGCGGGGGGATATGTGCCCTGGATTCTGCTGGTTCTCCTCTCCCTCTTCAGCCTCGGCAAAATCAGGAGGGGGCTTACGGGGCGCGGGGTACAGGAGGATTCCCCCTCGCTTCGCTCGGGCACCCGACAGCCTGAGGCGCGGCTGTCAGGCTTTGGGGGAAGACTGTCGGACGGCTGGAGGCGGCTGACGGCGTGGATAAGGGAGGCTGACCCCGTCGACCTGTTCTCGGCTGTCTGCATCTTTGTCATCTTCCTCTTCTATTGCTTCCCGCAGAGCAAGAGGAGCGTCTACCTGATGCCGATTTACCCTTTCATTGCATATTTCCTGGCCCGCTATATGGTTTACCTTGTCGAGGTTAAATCAAAGGCCGTCAAGGTTTACGGGACTGTGCTGGCGGTGTTGAGCATATTGCTGACCGCCATATTCCTGATGGTGAAATACGGGATGGTGCCGACCACGATTTTCCATGGCAGACACGCCGCCCAGAACATCGCCATGATGGAGAGCCTTGCTTCGTTGAAAGGGTTGGCGGCGTTACCGGCCTGTGTGCCTCCCTTCCTCGGGACGGCCTGGTTCTTCTACCTGTATTACAGGAGGCGTTACACCGCCGGTTACCTCTACGCCATATGCGCGTTGACCTTCGGGCTGTATTTCGCCCTGGACGGCTCCTATCAGCCACGGGTGCTTGACGCTAAGTCACAACAGCCTGTCGCAATGGAAATCGACGCCATCGCCCCCGCCTCCTCCGGCACCATTTATGAATTCATCGAGGAGGGAGAGCTTGCCGCAGGTGACCCCGTCCACTTCTTCGAGCTGAACTTCTATCTCGGCGACCGTATCGAGAACTTCCTCAAAAGCAAACCTTCGGAAGGCTACCTGCTGATAACCGACACTGACGCGGCCAACTATCTACCCCGCTTCGAGCAGGATGGTTACCGCTTCACCCACCTGTACGACTCCACCCGTCCCGTCCTGCGCCGCACCGCCCGCCTCTACCGCTTCACCCGGGAATAATCCAGTCTTTTCTGGAAGCTGAGGACTATTTTTTGTCAGGGGTGGGGAGAAGCTTCTCGTAGGTGAGGCGCGGGCCCCAGGAGAAATGGTGGAGGCCGAGGGGGTGGTAGCCTTGGCGGAGGAGAATGTGCTGCATTATGCGGTTCTCTTCGCCGGTGTCGACTCGGAGGATGGATATGCCGGCACGGAGGTATTCCTCCTCAATCATAGGAAATATCAGGGTGGTCAGTTTTCTGCCGCGAGACTGGGAGGAGAGGGCGAGACGATGGATGACGCCGTATGGCCCGTGGTGTCGCCAGATGTCACCGAGGGTGTCGTAGGAGGAATCGCCGATGGCAAGCATGCAGTAACCCAGGATGTCGTTGTCCTCGACAAAGACCCGGGCGTTGCCTGAGCGGATGTCGGCCTCGATGGTAGGGATGTCGGGATACCATTCTTCCCATTGTCTGAAACCTTGTGAATATTGAAAGGTCCTCGCGTCGGCGAGGACCTTCATTATTCTGTCAATGTCGGATTGAGTGGCTTGACGTATGTTCATTGTCTGGCGGATGACCGTGTCGGGGTGTCCCGACTTTTGCGCGTTACTTTATTTCTTGAGGGTGAAACGGCGGGAAGCCAGGCGGTAGTTGTCGGCGAAAAGCTCGACTGTGTAGTCGCCGGGGTTGAGGGTGGCGTTGACATCCCAGTATATCTTGATGCCGCCGATTTCCTCACCCTGGTACTCGATGGTCTTGCGGGCCGTGGCCTGGAGGTTCGCTCCTTCGAAGCTGAATGAGCCGGCGTTGCCGAGCAGTTCACCTTCGGGAGAGGTTATGCGCAGGTAGATGGTCTTCTCTCCGACGGGGGTGGAGTTGTTCTGGGGGATGGTGAAGGTCACTTCAAGCTGACGGGCCTTTGTGACATTCTTCTCCTTTTTCCCTTTCTTGTTGAGGGGGATGAGGTTGACACCGGTGACATTCAGTTTCTCGGCGAGGGTCATACGCTCGCTGAGGTGCTGGTTTGTGGCCTGCACTGACTGTACGGTCTGTGTCAGCTGTGAGTTCTGGGCCTTGACCTCCTCATTCTCGGTGCGGAGCGACTGGTTCTCCTTCTGCAACTCGTTGATTTGTTCGACGTAGGTGCGCAGGATGGCTTTAAGTGTCTCTATCTCACCTTTGAGCTTGGCAATCTGGGCGGCCGACTTGCTTTTCTCGTTCTTCAGCTCGTCGAGCAGTTTCTCTACCTGGGCACGGGCTGCGGCATATTTCTGCACGATGGAGTCGTTGGCCAGCAGCGATGTCTGGTTTTCATACTGGGCGAACTCATTGTTGAGGCTCTCATACTCGTTGGCGAGCTGAATCTGCTCGTTCTGGAGTTGCAATTGCTCAATCTGTTGCTGCTGGGCCTCCATCTCGGAGGAGTTTTTGGCCGACAGCAACACGACCGCGAGGATGGCCAGGCCGAGCAACACGGCGAGGATGACGATGATGAGCATCGTCTTCTTGGATTTCTTCGGTTCTTCGGCTTCAGGCATCGGTTGCCTGCCTCCGTGATTCCTCGGCGGATAGTCGCGTGGAGGCTGCTGCGGCGGCACGGGAGGCGTGGCCGCTGCGGGGCGGTAGCCCTGGGGGGCCGGACGCGGCTGGGTGTAGGGGTTGTTTGTCGGGACAGGACCGGCAGGTGTCGCAGGCCGCGAGGTCTCGGGCCCAGGGGTGGCGGGTCTTGACGGCGGGTTAACCGGATTGGCAGGCCGAGGACTCTCTGGCTGCTGGTATTGCAGAGGCTGGGGCTGAGTCTGCCGTGGCTGTTGTGGCCGCGGCTGCTGGGTCTGCTGCTGAGGCGCGGAGGCATTCTCGGCCGCCATGTTTCTGCGGGCCATCTCCGCGGCCCGGCGGAGACGCTCGTTGAGCGACTCCGATCCGGGGCGTGGGGTGGGATTGTTGTTGGAATCCATTTGCAATCAGGTTGACGGTGGGTTGGATATTACTGCTCTTTACCGCAGCAATTCTTGTATTTCTTGCCTGAACCGCAGGGGCAGGGTTCGTTGCGGCCCACTTTCGGGGAGGCTTTCACAGGTTCGGGACGACGATGGGCGGCAGCTCCGGCACCGGCTGCTGCCGCGCGCTGAGCGTTCTCTCCGGGGAGTCCTTCCTTGGTGGCCTTGTACTGTGAGTAGTCGTTTCCTCGTGAGGGGGCTGCGGTTTTCAGCTCCGGACGCTGGGCGCGGGCTGCCCTCAGACGGGCCTCCGCCTCGGCGAGGGCCTTCTCGGCGGCGGCTTTCTTCTCCTCGTCGGTCATTGCAGCCTTGCGGCGTTCGCTCTCGAGGGTGGCGGAAGCGGTGGAGGGGGTGGCTGCGGTAGTGGCCGCAGGACGCTGCTGCACGAATATCTGTCCTCTCATCAGGGCCGACAGAGCCTTGGTGTTGAGGTTGTTGAGCATATTCTCGAAGAGGTGGAACGACTCAACCTTGTAGATTACCAGCGGGTCTTTCTGCTCGTAAGAGGCATTCTGCACGCTCTGGCGCAGCTCGTCGAGCTCGCGGAGGTGTTCCTTCCAAAGCTCATCGATGGTGACGAGCAACACACCCTTGTGCCACTCCTTGACGATGTTCTTGCATCCGGAGTTGTAGGCCTCCAGGATGTCGACACCGAGGTTGAAGATGCGCTTGCCGTCGGTGATGGGCACCATTATCTTCCCCTTGGCGCCACGGTTCTCGACCCAGTCCTTGACCACGGGCATGGCCATCTCGATGATGCGTTCGCTGCGGCGGTCGAGGTTCTCGTTCACGGCGGCGACGATGCGCTCGGTCTTCTCCTCGCGGCTGAGGCTCTGGAACTCCTTCTCGGTGAAGGGGGC
This sequence comes from uncultured Porphyromonadaceae bacterium, assembly GCA_947177635.1. Lineage (GTDB taxonomy): Bacteria > Bacteroidota > Bacteroidia > Bacteroidales > Muribaculaceae > UBA7173. The sequence goes on from CAMWVQ010000029.1 coordinate 20,912, forward strand.
CTCGATGGTGAGGATTCGCATCAGTTCGAGCGACAGCTCGTCGAAGTCGGTGGGCTGGTCGTAGCTCTGGACGAGGTTCTCGACAAGGTCGTAAATCATGTTGGCGATGTCGATTCCGACACGTTCGCCGAGAAGGGCGTGATGGCGGCGGTTGTAGATGTAGGTACGCTGCTTGTTCATCACGTCGTCATATTCGAGCAGACGCTTGCGGATGCCGAAGTTGTTCTCCTCGACACGTTTCTGGGCGTTCTCGATGGCCTTGGTGACCATACGGCTCTCAATCATCTCACCCTCTTTCAGGCCGAGGGTGTCGAGCATCTTCATCACGCGGTCGGTGGCGAACAGACGCATCAGCTGGTCTTCGAACGACACATAGAACACCGATGAACCGGGGTCGCCCTGACGGCCTGAACGGCCTCGGAGCTGGCGGTCTACGCGGCGGCTCTCGTGACGCTCGGTGCCGATGATGGCGAGACCTCCGGCCTCCTTGACCTCGGGGGTGAGCTTGATGTCAGTACCACGGCCTGCCATGTTGGTGGCGATGGTCACCGTTCCGGCACGTCCCGCGAGGGCCACCACCTGCGCCTCCTTCTGGTGGAGCTTGGCGTTGAGCACCTGGCAGTCGATTTTGCGCATGTCGAGCATTCGCTTGAGAAGCTCGGAAATCTCCACGGAGGTGGTGCCGACAAGCACGGGGCGTCCCGCGTCGCGGAGCTTGACGATTTCCTCGATGACGGCGGCGTATTTCTCTTTCTTGGTCTTGTAGACGCGGTCTTCAAGGTCGAAACGCGCCACGGGGCGGTTGGTCGGGATGGTCACCACGTCGAGCTTGTAGATGTCCCAAAGCTCACCCGCCTCGGTCTCGGCGGTACCGGTCATACCGGCGAGCTTGTGGTACATTCGGAAGTAGTTCTGCAGGGTGATGGTCGCGAAAGTCTGGGTGGCGGCCTCAACCTTCACACCCTCCTTCGCCTCGATGGCCTGGTGGAGACCGTCGCTGTAGCGGCGGCCTTCCATGATACGGCCGGTCTGCTCGTCGACAATCTTGATTTTGCCGTCGTCGATTACATATTCGTTGTCTTTCTCGAAGAGGGTGTATGCTTTCAGGAGCTGAGTAACGGTGTGGACGCGCTCCGACTTGATGGCGTAGTCGGCCATGGCCTCATCCTTGAGCTGCTGGCGTTCGGAGAGGTCGGCTACATTCTCCAGTTCGGAGAGCTTGGCGGCGATGTCGGGGAGGACGAAGAACTGGGGGTCCTGGTTGCGGTCGGTCAGCACGTCGAATCCCTTGTCGGTCAGCTCAACGGAGCGGTTCTTCTCGTCGATGACGAAGAAGAGGGGGTCGGTGACCTTGGGCATCTCGCGTGAGTTGTCCTGGAGGTAATATGCCTCGGTCTTGAGGAGGGCGTTCTTCATACCATCCTCGCTGAGGAACTTGATCAGCGGGCCGTATTTGGGCAGACCCTTGAAGGCGCGGAACAGCAGAAGTTCACCCTCCTTGCGGGTCTCCTTGTCCTCCGAGGCGATTTTCTGCTTGGCCTCGGCGAGAATCTGGGTGACAAGCTTGCGCTGGGCCTGGAAGACCTTCTCCACGTTGGGCTTGTAGTCGTTGAAGAGCTGGTCTTCACCCTTGGGCACGGGGCCGGAGATGATGAGGGGGGTACGGGCGTCGTCGATGAGCACCGAGTCAACCTCGTCGACGATGGCGTAATAGTGCTTGCGCTGCACCATGTCTTCGGGGGCCATGGCCATATTGTCGCGGAGGTAGTCGAAACCGAACTCGTTGTTCGTGCCGAAGGTGATGTCGCACTCGTAGGCGTTGCGGCGCTCCTTGGTGTTGGGGCGGTGCTTGTCGATGCAGTCGACGGTCGAGCCGTGGAACATGTAGAGCGGGCCCATCCATTCGGAGTCACGTTTGGAGAGGTAGTCGTTGACGGTCACCACATGCACACCGCGCCGCGACAGCGAGCGGAGGAACACCGGCAGGGTAGCCACGAGGGTCTTACCTTCACCGGTGGCCATCTCGGCGATTTTGCCGGAGTGGAGAACCACACCGCCGATGAGCTGCACGTCGTAGTGGACCATGTCCCAGGTGATTTCGTTGCCGCCGGCCATCCATTTGTTTTTCCAGATGGCCTTGTCGCCGTCGATGGTGACGAACTCGCGTCCCTCGACGGCGAGCTTGCGGTCGAGGTCGGTGGCGGTCACTTCGATGGTCTCGTTGGCGGCGAAGCGGGCTGCCGTCTCGCGCATTGTGGCGAAGACGATGGGAAGATGTTCGTTGAGCTTGTCTTCAAGAGTGTCGAGGATTTTCTTCTCGTGCTGGTCGATTTCATCCCAGAGGGGCTGACGTTCGTCGAAGGGAAGCTCCTCGATTTTCTCTTTCAGAGAGGTGATGGCCTCCTGGTCATCCTTTGTGGAGGCAGCCAGGTCGGCGCGCACCTCGTCGATTTTTCCTCGGAGCTCATCGTTGGAGAGCCCTTTGAGCGAGGGGCCGAGTTCGTTGATTTTATCAATTGTGGGCTTGATTTCCTTGAGGTCGCGCTGCGACTTGTTGCCGAAAATCTTGCTCAGGAAGGTTGTCAGTGACATAATATGGTTGGGTTTTTAATGGGGGGTAATGATGATGAAAAAGATTTTATGACGCGTCAGTTGATATAACGCGAAACTCCTCCGGCGGTTCACAGTCGCAGGGGAGGTAGGGAGGCTCCGTTGGGGGAACGGATGCGTAGCAGTCGGCAGACTGTCGGGGCTATGGCCCTGGCGTCTACCGGAATCGTGATTTCCTTTGGTGCCACCTGCGGGGCCAGGATGAAAGCCGGAGCTGTGGATGCCACGGCCCTGCTGACGGTCACGGGTGCTTCCGTGTCTGAGTCGTCGTCAATCTCCTGCCATCCGGGGGCGATTGCTATGAAGACATCCCCTGCGGTGGCGGGGACGGTGTTGCGGCGGAAAGCCTCAGGGTCTTCCGAAGCCTGGCGCGCCAGCACCTCGTCGATTGTCCAGGCGTGGCTCACGCCGCTCATTCTCTCGAGGAAACGGGCGGCTTCGGTGCGGATGTCGGCAAGCTCCTTGCCGCGCTCCTTTATGAGTTTGTGGTTTAGGAAAAGCTGACTGTCGTGGTAGCCCGACACCCATTCCCCGTTGCCGTGGATGGCCATCAGGTACATGTTGAGCAGCGAGACCGCCTTGCGTGAGGAGAACTCACCGTAGGGGATGGCCCACTTCTCGTCGTCTCGTCGTTGGCGGCGGGTAAGGGGGGTGCCGGTGACGAAGACAAGGGTCTTATCCATTCCGGGGCCTGCTGCGTCGATGGCCTCGAAGATGCGTCCGAGGTCTCGGTCGAGGCGCAGGTAGCTGTCCATCAGCTCCGGACGGCTGTCGGCGTCACGAGAGTAGGGGTATGGGTCAAGCGAGAACGACAGCGCGAGCATGTCGGTCACGTCGCGCTTGCCAAGCGGCATCGTGCGCAGGTAGTCGACCGCCATCGACGCGATGTCGGAGTTGGCCGCCGCCGATGCCTTGTAAGCCTTGAAGCGGTTCTTGTCGCCACGGGGGAATGTGTGGCGGAAGGGGTATGCCTTTTTATATGAGGGGAGGTCGGGATAACGGTCGATGGCCAGCAGCGGCGTCCACTGCAGGGTGTCGAGCCTGTATTCCAGGGCCGCGCGGTGGTTGACCTCCTGCGGTTTCTGCGGCAGGTCGCGGTAGAAAGTGGTGGTGGCCCATTTTCCGGTCAGGTCGTTGATCCAGAACGCGGAGTTACCGGCGTGGCCCGCCATGATTATGGCCTCGGCCGGGTCGGCGGCGATGGAATAGGCGTAACCGAGTCCTCCGGAAGCTATGCGCAGTTCGTCGGAGAGGGTGGATGCGCCGATGGCGGCCGGGGAGAGGGTCTCGGTGGTGAAATTCCCGATGGTCGCCTCATCGTGGAGCGACGCGCGCGGACGGCGGTCATCCCGGTTGTAGATGGTGGCGGCTCCGATTCCGTTGACCGACGGTGACGCCCCCGTGAACAGCAACGCCGTGGAGGCGGCTCCGTCGAGCGGGGTGCCGAAATCGACATCACGGATGGTGACCCCCTTGTCGGCGAGACGGCGGAAACCGTTCTGGCCGAAATGGTTGCGCAGCAGTTCGAGGTAGTCGTCAGACAGCCCCTCGACCACGATTCCCACCACGAGCTGCGGACGCGGCGGCAGCTCCTGGGCGAATCCGGGCATAACGGCTGAGGCCCCCAGCAGGAGGGCCGCCAGTCGGTTGCGGCTGAATGTCGGCAGGTTTGTTGCCACGTCGTTTATCAGTGTCGGTTCGGTTTATGTTGTTTCGGATGGCTCCGGAAGATGCTTATGTAACGGGCCGAGAGGGCCATGTCGGCCGCAATCAGCATATAGAAGGCGCTGTTGAGCCCCTGAATCCCGAGGATTCCAATGACCAACAGCAAAAACAATGCCACAAAGTTACAAATTTGGTAGAAATAAACCACACTCCGCAGGCTTTTTGGCCAGATTAATGCCGCCGGGATGATTGTCAGCGGGTTAAGCCAGAGGTAGAGCCAGTTGGGGGATGTCGCTTCGTGGACACTGACGAATATCAGGAATGTCAGCAACAGGCTGACGATGAAGAAGCAGCTGTAAAGCAGGGAGTCATACCAGCGGGTGACGCTTCCGCGGCGCAGGTCGCGCAGCACGATGACGCCGGTTACAAGCAGTATGACCAGTGAGAAGAACACCGGGGAGAGCAGGAAGGTTGTGGGCTCATCGGTGACACGCCCCTTTCGGGGGAGAATCACCGAGGTTGATTCCACCAGAGGATGCTTCACTCCGTCAGGGGTGGCGTAGTTGGCGTGTCGCAACGCATCCTTCAGGTAGAGAGGGGAGTATGTACGTTCGCGCGATGTTATCTTCTTGTCGAGACCGCTCCCGAGGGCGATGTCTATGCCGAACTGATACCAGGGGTAGTCTGAGTGTGAACGGGTCATCTCCCCCCTGAATGTGTGGACTCCGGGGGAGTCATTGATGCCGGTTTCCCCATATGTGAAGCCTGTGGCGTCGGGGATGTCGAGCGGCTGACCCACCGCCTCCTCAATCAGGGCCAGCGGACGGGTGGCGCAGTTGTCGTATATGTAATTGTAACGGTAAGTGCGGTTTTCGGGGCGGAGGTTGACAGCCACGAGGGATTCAAGCCTGCTTGCCTGCTCGGGGGTGAGGTCAATCACCTGCTCCGTGACCTCACGTCCCTGGATGCGGTACTCCTCCATGAATGTCTCGAAGGGGAATGGCCAGGCCATATAGTCGGTCTCCCCCTTGACGAAACGGTAGAGGAAGTTGGGCGCGCCGAAGTCAAACACCCCCCAGTTGACCACATAGTCATATCCGGGGGATTGGAATCGCAGGGCGGTGTGGCCGTCAAGCTCATACACCAGCGGCCCTGGGGAGACGGTGAGCAACGACACCCGGGGGGCGGTCTGTTCCGCTCCCAGTCCGAGCGCCCATGCCAGCAGCATCGCCGTGAGGGCTATTATCCGTTTAAGAAAATCAAGCACTTAAATTCCTGTTTGAACACGCAAAGTTATGAAAATTCCACGGAAATTCCTAACTTCGTGGAAAAAAGCGACCGATTGGAAATTCAGATATGAGAAAGGAAACAGCGATTCCCGATATGGAGGAACGGAAACTGCCGGAGTTCAACGCCATGCAACGTGTCAAACGGCGTTTCTTCGCCATGCGCAACGGCGACCTCGCCCAGCAGATGGCTGAGCGTGGCGCGAACTACCGTATCAACTTCGGCTTGAATCTCCCGCAGGTCAGTGAAATCGCGCGCGATTTCCTCCCCGGCGGAAAGGAGCATCTACCCTCGGCGGATGGCTTCGCCCCGCTACCCGCCGACTTCGATATGGCCGATTTCGCCCGTCGCCTGCGCGACAACACCTCCACCCGCGAGAGCATGCTCATAGCCCCGATGCTTTTCCCCGTCGAAGCCCTTTCAGAGGAGGAAGCCCTGGAATGGATGCGGTCTGTGCCAACCCCCGAAGTAGCCGATGTGCTGTGCCTCAAACTGTTGCGCAACCACCCCTCGGCACCGGCCCTCACTGAACGCCTCCTCTCCGACGAGTCCTCACTCCCGCGATATGCAGCCTTGCGCCTCGCGCTCAACCTCCTGCAGTGTGGCAAAGTCACCCCCGAATCCCTCCTCATCCCCCTTGATACAGAGGAGTCACGCCGAGACCCCCTCACCGCCTCCCTCTGCCGCCAGCTCCGCGACGAAATCAGCTTCCTGATGGAGTGATTTTGTGTGGTGTAGGTTCTTGGGTAAGGGAATAACGAAAGGCGCTTCGCGATGTTGAATCCGAATCTTTGAGATTCCGGATTGCGACATCGCGAAGCGTCGGTTTTTGCGAAGTTGACAATCGGCCTGTTGCGGCCGTCAGGTTTGTTCCATTACTTACTTGAAGGTATGAGGGGGAGGTGTTTTTGAAGCGGGGGGGATGGGAG
>CAMWVQ010000030.1 GCA_947177635.1 uncultured Porphyromonadaceae bacterium
CCCTCGCCCTCTATTTCAAGGCCAAGCACCCCACCCGGCCCCGGGGGAAGATGATCGTCAACCTGCGCCAGGGGCGATGCGACATCGTCATCCTCGGCGACACCGCCCCGATGGTGATGAACAGCTACCCGGTGCGCGACCCGATGGACGCGGTCTACTACATAATGGCCTGCCGCGAGGGGTTCGGCCTCACCCCCACCGACGAGCTGATTCTCGCCGGAGACCCCGCCTCGCGCGGAGCCGTCACCCCGGTCTTGCGGCGGTTCATCCGCTACGTCATGCCGGCGATTTTCCCCTCCACGATGTTCCGCGCCGGACGTGCCGCCCTCCGTACCCCCTTTGAGATGATAGTCGCGCCGCTGGCCGCCCACTCATCCCCTTCATCCCCCATTTCCTTATAACACTCCACACCATGCGCATCATACGAGGCAAATATGGCCGACGCCGCTTCGACGTCCCCACAAACATCACCGCCCGCCCGACAACCGACTTCGCCCGAGAGAACATCTTCAACGTCATCGAGAATCTCGTGGATTTCGAGGAGGACACCCCCGACGCCCTCGACCTCTTCGCCGGAACCGGAGCGGTCTCCTTCGAGCTTCTCTCGCGGGGATGCCGCTCGGTGACATCCGTCGAGAAAGCCGCGACCCAGGCCAACTTCATCCGCAAGGTCGCCTCGCAGCTCGGGGCCGACAACCACACCCTCCTGCGCGGCGACGCCCTCCGTTACATCCAGGCCTCCCCCCGCTCCTTCGACATCGTATTCGCCGATCCCCCATACGACCTCCCCGGTTTCGCCGAAATACCCGGCAAAATACTGGAGTCAAAACTGCTGCGTCCCGGCTCGCTATTCATCTTAGAGCACTCCGGCAAACACGATTTCTCCAACCTCCCCCACTTCCTCGAGCATCGCGCCTACGGCTCGGTCAACTTCTCCCTCTTCCGCATACCCGCCACCACGGATGCCGACGCAGACACATCCCCCTCGGCCTGACATACTCCCCCTCCTCACACCTCTCTCCCCTCCTGTTTGCTCCCCCTCTCCCCTCTCTGTCTCGCCAGTCTATCCAGCCAATCCGTCTCCGTATGCGCCATCTCCCTGTATTCATCGCCATAATCCTGTCTCTTAGCCTCCTTTGCGGTTCCTGCCACAACGAGGCCATCCATATGCCATCGCTTGAGTGGGCCGACTCCATAATGGACTCCGACCCCGACTCGGCCCTCTCCATCCTGCAGGCCATCGACACGACAACAATATCAACACCCGCCGACCGCGCTCTATATGACCTACTGCTGACCCAGGCCCAGGTAAAGACCGACCGGCCCGCATCGCTTGACCTCATCTCCCGCACGGCCGACTATTACCGCGACCACCCCGGGCACCGCCAGAGGATGTTGTCACTCTATTATCTCGGACGGCTGCAAAGAGAGGCCGGCCAATATGACGAGGCCATCAGGAATCTGCTGGAAAGCGAACGGCTCGCCACCGAACAGGAAAACTGGTTTTACCTCGGGCTTATCGACCGCGAAATCTCCTCGGTTTACCATGATGTGTACAGCATGGACATGGCGCTGATGTATTCTCAAAAAGCCGTCAACGCGTTCCGCAAATCAGGCAATGAGGAATACTGGAACTACGAGCGATGCAATCTCGCCAATTCATACCTCTCGACGGGAAAGATACATAAAGCGGTGAATCTCCTTGATTCGGCCAGGTCTCTCGCCACTACCATGGGAGACACTGTCACAATGACAGAAGCGTTGTTCTATATGGCCTTCGCCAAATTCAACATATCGGATTGGCAAGGCGGAATCGACTACTTGAAAGAGGTCGAAAAGACCGGTATGCCATTAAAAGAGCCTCATCACAGACAAGCCTTGGTTTTGGCATATACACAGTTGGGATACGAAAAAGAAGCTGACTCCGTCTACAGGCTCATTGACACCCTGGCATCCCCTCTGTATGTTTCACTTCACCCTTTTTATGCAGCCAACGGAGACTTTGAAAAGGCTTACACTGCGCTCTTGAAAGAAAACAACTCCAACAATTCATTCCTCCAAACCCTAAGTAGACAAAGAGCCTCTGAAGCCGCCTTCATATATGACAACCTCCTTATGGAGCAAGCGGCGGCCAAGGCAAGAAACCAGAGACTGACATTCATTCTGACGATAGCGATATGCCTATGCGTCGCTTTTCTGGCGGCAACCTACCTCTTTTACCGCCGGAAATTACTGCGTAATCGTCTAAATGCCTTGCTGAAAGACCATGACATATTGCGCCTTGAAGTGGAGCGTCTGTCTGCCGAGGCCAAACTCATCACCTCAAAACAGACCCAGTGGAAAAAACTTTTCAACAAGCAATTCAATATCCTTGACCGGCTTTGCGGGGAATATTACACGGCGCCCTCCCCTAAAAACAGCAACAAACTCGCAAAGCTGATCGAGACCACCATCTTTGACCTGAAAAACAACGCTGATTTCATAAACGGCATATTTGATGACATAGACCAATACAACGACAACATAATCAAAGAATTGCGCGAGTCAACCGACAAGATTACCGACACCGACTACGTGCTGATGGCATTATGCTGCTCCGGCCTGTCAAACCAGGCTATCGCCATCATCATATCCATCGAAATCGAGCACCTTTATGTACGCAGATCACGGTTGAAAGCAAAAATCTCAAAGCTTGACTTCCCGAGAAAAGCCGAATTGCTAAACTTGGTTTTCCACGTTAAGTAACAAGAATAGAGCAGGCTATTTCTCGACCTTTCAGGCCCACGAAAGGGCATTTTGAAGAGATGTAAGATTTTTTTCTTTTCGTTTCGACGCATCTATTTAATTTACAGCACATTACAACCCCAAAGTGAAAGTTTTTTTTATAATCACGGAAAGACATTTTAATTTATTTTTAACGTAATTTTGCACTAAACCAAAAACCAAAAGCTTATGTCGAAACTTCCAAAGATTCTTTTGTCCTTGACGGCGATGGCAATCTCTTTTGCAGCATTTTGTGATGATCCGCCTCCCGTAATACCTCTCAAACCTCCTTCAGGCCACCAGAAAAAGATGCCGTTCAAGCACCCGTCATACATAACCTTTGAATCCTCAACGGCGTGCCTGTCAACATCAATGCCCTACTTCTGTGCGACCATAGAAGTGGCAGACATCGACGGGGATGTCTATTCTTCCACAATGGTAACTCCCGACGAACCCTGCGGCTATCTCGACATCCAGCCCTCATCAACCATCACCGTCACTTTCGACAACGGGATAATCCTCGAAGGCATCTATTAAAGAATGCCTCTTGGAATCGAGCAATACAATAATGGAAAAAAGACAGTTTTAAGCATACACCCTCTGATATTTGCAATATAGCTATCTTTTGAGTACATTTGTAAAATATAATCAGTTTTCAATTCTACTTACACCAAAACCATTATGAAACGAATCACATTGCTTGCAATCGCCATGCTTTGCATCCTCGGCGGGTTCGCCCAGGAAAAGAGGGTGCAGGATGTCGAAGGAGGCTTCTATGCAGGTGCTACAATCCCCTTGGGCGGTTACCATGGCGGCAACAATAAAGCATTCGCCACGATGGGAGTATCCCTCAGCTACAATTTGCCGACTATTCCAATCGATTGCGGGATATTTCTACAGCTCGATTGCGTCCGCCACGGCTTCACCCATTCCGGTAGCTGGTATGAGGATGGCATCGAAACCAGCAGTTACAGCTACGAAGGCAACCAGAACAACCGCACACTTACCATCGGCGTAGTGGGCAATTACAATTTCCGACGCAGCAGCAAGGTCAATCCGTTCGCCGGGCTTGGCATTGGTGTGGGCTTCAACGATACGGTCGGCGATGTCACATTCCCTTCAAAGGGGACGTCACTGGTGGTGATGCCGCGTGTCGGGGTGGAGTTCTGGCAGCTGTTCCGCCTGACGGCGTTCGCCACCGTCTGCCGCACCGGCTACAACTGCGCGGGGCTGACCTTGGGATTCTCTTTCGGCGGACGTCCGAAACAATGAATACCCGTTATGTCTGGTTCGTCCACGAATCCGTAGGATTCATCAGCTATTAGCCGGGGGTTGGCGGCCGACAGGCCGGTAACCCCCGGTAAATATGCCACTGCTGATGAACTTTCCGGAGAGGCCGGTTGTTACATATAGACCGATTTGATATTAACCGACCTATCTACCCGCAACCGATATGAACCTCAAGACTTATCTCTCTCTGGCCGCCGCAGTGCTGATGGTGGCCGCATGCTCCGACCACAAGAAATGCGCCTCTTCCGATGAATGCCCCGCGACGGCCTGCACCACACAGACCGACGGCGACATCACATACACCGGAGTGCTTCCGGCAGCCGACGCCGAGGGGATAGAGTACACCCTCGTCCTCGACTATGACGATGACGGCGACGGAGGCGACTACAAGCTCACCGAGCGGTATATCGGCAAGGCCGACGCGGTGTTTGTCTCGGAGGGGGATTTCTCGCTCCACACCTCCACCCCGCAGGATGCCGCCCAACGCTACCTGAAGATGGTGCCCGACCATCCCGACCGCGCCGCCGACCAGGCCACATCCTCGGCCGAGGTAAGATATTTCCTTGTCGACAACGACTCGACACTGACCCTCGCCGGCGCAGACCTGCAGCGGCCTGACTCGCAGCTCAACTACACACTCACCCGCAAGTAGCAACTCGCGGGCAAAGGCCACGCGCCCCTCCCGCTCCCGATTAAGGAAATTTTTCTTGATTCGGGAGAAAAAAGAGGCGGGTTTTGTCTCCGTTTATAAAAAATTTACTAACTTTGCACAGCCCGAAAAGCACCACGCCTCCAACAGCGGATGCCGATGAGGGCTGTACACTGATTTTGAAAGACTTACAACATTTTACCCAATAGTTCTTTAACAACCAACCCACTATGACTAAAATAGGTATTAACGGCTTCGGCCGTATCGGCCGTTTTGTCTTCCGTGCCTCCACAAAGCGCGAAGACATCGAAGTTGTTGCCATCAACGACCTTCTCCCCGTTGACTACATGGCTTACATGCTCAAGTATGACACAATGCACGGCCAGTTCGACGGAACCGTTGACTATGACCTCGAAAAGAGCCTCCTGATCGTAAACGGCAAGGAAATCCGCGTTACCGCATGCCGCGACCCCAAAGAAATCGCCTGGGGCGCTGTTGGCGCAGAATACGTGGTTGAGTCCACCGGTCTCTTCCTGACCAAGGAGAAGGCTCAGGCCCACATCGAAGCCGGCGCTAAATACGTCGTTATGTCAGCCCCCTCCAAGGATGACACCCCCATGTTCGTATGCGGTGTTAACGAAAACACCTACGCCGGACAGCAGTTCGTTTCCAACGCTTCCTGCACCACCAACTGCCTCGCTCCCATCGCCAAGGTCCTCAACGACAAGTTTGGCATCGAGAACGGTCTTATGACCACCGTTCACTCCACCACCGCCACCCAGAAGACCGTTGACGGTCCCTCGATGAAGGACTGGCGCGGTGGCCGTGCCGCTTCCGGCAACATCATCCCCTCCTCCACCGGCGCCGCCAAGGCTGTGGGCAAGGTTATCCCCGAGCTCAACGGCAAGCTGACCGGTATCTCCATGCGTGTCCCCACTCTTGACGTTTCCGTTGTCGACCTGACCGTAAACCTCAAGAACGGCGCAACCAAGGAGGAAATCTGCGCTGCCATGAAGGAAGCCGCAGAAGGCGAACTCAAGGGTGTTCTCGGCTACACCGAAGACGCAGTCGTTTCCAGCGACTTCCTCGGCGACGCCCGCACTTCCATCTTCGACGCCAACGCCGGTGTTTACCTGACCCCCAACTTCGTCAAGGTAGTAAGCTGGTATGACAATGAGATCGGTTACTCCAACAAGGTTCTCGACCTCATCGCCCACATGAAGAAGGTAAACGGCTAATCCGCAACCGTCTGAAAATATCGGAAGCCGGGCCGTACATCTGACTTGACTTCCAAAAAAACATCGCTTCGCGACCCTTGGCCCCATCGGCCTTGAATCGCGAAGCGATTGTTTTATACCCCGTAGTGAGTTATTCCGGGATTGCCTCGTAGGCGCGGAGGGCCTGCTCGAAGCGGTCGGCGACATCGGCCATACGGTAGAGGCCGTCGGCGTTGCGGGTCAGCCCTTCAAGCGAGAGGGGATACACCATCGGGGGATTGTCGAGGCTCAGCAGCTCCATGTTCCTGAGCTGGTCGATGGTCTGGTAAACAATGTTGATGTCGGCATACTCCTCGCCGTCAGGGCCGACGAATTTCTCGACAACGATTTTAGAGCCGATGGGTGTCTGCTTCTCGATGGCGTCGGGAAGCTCGTATTTCTCCACCCCGAGGGCGGTCGCGACGCTCGACAGGTTGCTGTCGTGGCCGACAAGGAAGGTGAACTTTCGGTCGGGGGAGCGCAGCTCGTCATACATATACTGTATCAGCGGCCTGGCGACATTGACGGCGACAACCGGGGCGGTGAACAACACATCCTGGTATGTGTCTTTCACATGGGCAAGCTGCGCCCACTGTTCGCGGGTCAGCTTATGGCCGAATGCGGCCTTGACCGAATCAGGCTCCTCATAATACTGGAGGATGAAAGCGTCGCTGGCAGCGTTGAGGTCTTTGAGCGCGGAACCGGATTTCATGGCCGGTTCGGCCCACTTCTCCAATATGATTTCCGTGTTGTAGTTAGAGGTAGCGTCAAGCTTGGGGTCTTTCTCCTTTGCCATCGGGGATTCATCCATGTCGAGCACCTCCATCATCAGGGCATAGTCGGGAGCAATCGCCTCGTTGATTCCCACGACACCCTTCTCTCCACCCATGGCGTTGATCTGGCGCATCGCCTCCTCTACGAAAGCTGGGCTGACCTTTGTAAGCTGGGGGTTGAAGAGGGGGTCCATCTTGCTGGGAGTGTAACGGTGGTTGACCGTCACACCGCCGACCGGCATGAACCCGGAGGTGAAATACTGGGCCGTGGCGATGCAGCGCTGCATCGAGTTGGCAATAACGTTGAGGTCATCTGCGGTCGGGACATAGTTCTCCGGGAACAGCCCTGCGTCGACAGCCCATTTGCGGAAATACTGCCCCATCATCGTCTCCAGCGCGCCACCCCTTGAGGTCAGCTCGCTTTTCCCGGCGCTCCATTTGGTCCATTCGTGGGGCGTCATACGTCCGAGGTCGCTCTTGCTGTCTGACAGCGGGGAGCGGATGTTGTGGCGGCTCAGCACCACAGCCTCTTTCAACTGGTATTTGTCTTTGAACTCCCGGCTCCTTTGGGCCTGGGCTCCGGCGACAGCGGGCATCAACAGCGCGGCTGCCAGAATTAGAAGTGAAAAGCCTTTCATACGGCGGCAATAGATTTTTAGGTGAATTGTTCCAAATTATTTTATAGAACTTTAACAGCCGCCGCAAAGAAATGTTTATGATTATGCCCAACAACAGTTTTTTAACCGACAATAGTGAAAAATGAAGGCCGGCTGACAGCCCCCCGGGAATCCCGTGGCATCAGCCGGCCTTTTATTTCAATGTGGAATCAGCTCACTCAGGAACCGGGCGCAATCACCGCGCTCACATTCCGGGGCCGCGCAATTGCTCCATAGTGCCGTCGTCGGTGTTCACCCGGTAGACGTAGAGCGGCGAGGTGGCCTCCCCGTCATAGCCGAAGATGAAGAGGATGTAGGGCTTGAATACATACCCTCCGGCCGAGCTGTCATACTTGGATGAGAAAGACAGAGTCTTCTCCAGCACTCCCGAATTAAGGGTGAGCCATTCCCCCTGCCCAGCGATATAATTGTCAATCCATTCCTGGTCGGTCTTGTCAGGGTTGACCGCCGAGTGACCTTCATAGAGGTAGTCAACCACATATTTGGCATCAAGGTCGGAGGGGGTGATGGTCAGCGGGAGGTAATGTGACCACCGGTTGCTTCCATTGAACTCGCCGGGCGTTATCGTGAACGACAGTTGCTGCTCAGGCTGCGGGCCGCGCACCTGCTCCACCTCTCCGGTCTCCGTGTCGATGGTGTAGGCATACAGTTGAGAGGTGGGTTCTCCGTCATAACCGAACACTATCAGGACATACGGCTTGAATACATTTCCTCCGGCTGAGCTGTCATACTTGGATGAGAACGACATTTTTTGCGTGAGGTCGCCCGAATGGAGTTTGAGCCACTCACCCTGCGCGGCGACATATCCCGACATCAGCTCCTCGTCGGTCTTGGAGAGGTCTACGGCGGAATTGTCGGCGGGGAGGTAGGCAAACACATACTTTGAATCAGGGTCAGAGGGGGTGACTGTGGCTGTCAGCATATGGCTCCATTTGTTGGAACCGTCGAAGTCGCTGAAAGAAATGTCAAACGAGAGGCCCGATGAGACAACACTCTGCGGAGTGACATCCACCTGCTTGATTTCAGTGGTGCGATGGGATTTCTCATCGATGCCGAAGATGAGGATTGAATATTCAGTGCCGGCATTGAGATACATTCCGTCGAGCATGTCGTCGTGGGTGCTCAGCGTGGCCGCACCGGTGAAAACCAGTTCGGTGTCATTCCAGTCTATGGTGTTGGTGTAATTGAGGAATTTTATCTTGCTGGCGATGGCCATCGCAGGGGTGTTGGTGTCGGTAAGCTTGGACTTCTCGACAAGCAGGGCGGCATAGCGGGTGTCAGGCGAGGATGGGGTCACCTCCAGGAGGAACTCGGCGGGCGATTTCTGGGTGGCGGTCACATCAAAACGGCAGTCGTCCACGATTTCCGGGGCGGGGATGGTAACCAGCTCAGCCTTGACCACGGTGTTCACAATGCCGTAGTCGATACCGAACGCCACGGCGTAATACTGGTCACCCATCAGGAGGTTTGAGAATGAGTTCTCGCCGTGTCCGCGGAATGTCGCCTCATCCCAGGATATCCCGTAGTTATACACCATGTTCTCCAGGCTGTAGGCCGTCTGCTTGGCGAGATAGTCAAGCCCATTCTGATCCACCTCATCTTTCGGGAAGGCGGTGACGAAGAACGGCATATCGGAGTGGGTCTCCGGAGCGTCGACCTTGACGACAAGCGAATTGGAGGTCATCTCGGTGGTTATGTCAAACGCGACATCCTCCATCTCGAGCTTGCGGGTGGTGAATCGGATGAGCGTGGGGTCTGATGTGACCACAACCTCATCCCCGTCAAGCCTGGCGGTGTAGACCACCATTGCGATTGGCGTGTTGTCTGAAATCGTCACCGGCGGGAACCAGTCTCTTGTCTGGCTTCCGAATTCGAAGACCTCCTCCTCGCCGAACGACGACAGGGGCCTACCCGTCTGTTCGGCGACGGCATAGATGTATGCGACGTCGTTCTGCATCAGCAGCTCTCCCCAGATGCTCTCGTCGGCATCAATGGCTGTGAGCATCTTTTCAGGCATGCCTGTGATGCGGTAGAATATGCCCGGCTCGGCTGTTACCTGGAGCTGCGCGCTCTGATAACGGGGTGTGACTTCCATTGTCACAGGGCAGTCGCCGCGCGACTGCTGGTATTCGATTCCGTCGAGCTCGTCGATGACGAAAGTCTGCGACGTGCCGTTTTTGAAGTCCACGTCGAAATGGGTGTATCCCTCATCCACTCCGTCGGGATTTGACCAGGAGATGTGGTCGACCTCCTCGACATTCAGCATCTTGGCGAGATAGCCTCCCTGGAAGAGGTTGATTTTGTCAGAGGCCGCGAAAATCACCGACGCGGCGGCGACTGCCGTCAGGCAGCTGAGTAGAGTCTTTTTCATATGCCTAACGTATGGTTATCTTGTAAGACTTTCCGTTTGCTGTCACGATATAAGTCCCGGCGGCGAGGCCTTCGAGAGAGACTTCTGCCTGGCCTGACACCACGGCTTGCCTAACGGCGACGCCACTTGCGGTGTAGACAGCCACGCGGCTGTCGGCAGGCAGGCCGTCAAACATCAGCAGGTCGCCGCTACGGGTCATCCCTCCGGTCTCCCCGGCTACTTCTTCAATTCCCGAGCCCTCTTCGTGACGATGCTCGAAACCTATGATGTCAGCCTTCGGAACCTCGACGTTCACGTTGCCACCCTCCGCCTGGAGGTGAGTGGCGGAGAATCTCACCTGGAGGTCGCTGTGCAGTAGAATGTCCACTTTGCCGCCATCCGACAGATGAACCCTCAGGCAGTTGTAGCCCGTGGCCCACGCGGTCATGACACCCGCGGCCATGATAGCTGATAGTAAAATCTTTCTCATATTTAACAATCCGGGCGGCTCCTTATTGGTTGGTGAGGCTGCGGGGCGGAGCCTTTTGTCCCCGGGACCTCATCTGCCGCCATCAACCGTAATCACATATCTTTTTGTCGCGGTTTTATCGGCTCGACAGCGCAAAATTATACAAACAGTGACAAAAACAAGCATTTTGACGCAACCAATGTGTCTGATTTTTATTTTTCAGACATATTTCAGGGGGCAATACGGGCCTGCCGGATGAATTCAGTGGGGGTAAGGCCGGTGTGTGTCTTGAACACATTGGAGAAATGTGTGCGCGATTTGTACCCCACACTCTCGGCTATCGACTCGACGGTCAGGCGGCAGGCCGATTCCGGGTCGGCCAGCAGGCGGCAGGCCTTGTTGATGCGGCGCTCGGCGACAAGCGAGCTGAGGTTCTTGTCGGTCAGTTCGGCGATGGCCTGGGAGATGAGCTGGGTCTTTATGCCTGTGATTTCCGAAAGGCGGCTGAGGGAGAAGTCTGGACTGAAAACCTCCGGGCTGGAATATATGGCCTCGGTCACCTTTTCAAGCACAGGCTCCAGCTCCTCCTTATGGTTGCGCGGCGACTTGTCTTTCCGCTCCATGGAGGCGGAGTCGCGCACGGCGACAAGCTCCATGTTCTTGACGAACAGTTCACGGTTGGAAGCCTTTAGCCGCCGGTTGTTGAACAGCAGCAGGGCAAGGAGCGCCAACGCCACCGCGGCGGCGACCGACACCACCAGCACGACCGTGCGTGATTTCTCCTCACGCGCCCGGGCATCGGTGATTTCTTTCTTCATCTTGGACAACACGGCCTCTGACTCAAGGTCTTTGATGACGTCATACTTCCCGGTGTTGAAGAGGGAGTCGCGTATCCTCAGGGCGTCATAGCGGGTTATGTGGGCCGAGTCGGGCATGTCGGCGGCCATATAGGCGGCTCCGAGGGTGGCACACACGGTCTGGGCCATATCGGGCAAGCCATGTTCGGCGGCCATGCGCCGCGATATTTTCAGGCAATCGATGCCGCGCCTGTAATTTCCGGCGCGCACGTTGGCGAAGCCCGCGAGGAACCAGTGGTGGGCCAGGTAACGTTCCCTGTCATACTGCGGATCGACCAGGGAGGTCGACACCTCAAGCAGGGCGGCGGCGTCAGCGAACTTACCTGCGAGCATCTGCTGTGCTGCGCGGGCGGCTGCACGGCAGTAGGCCCCCATGGGGGCCTCGGCGTCGAAGTCATACCCGGCGACGGTGGCTATCTCCCTGCGGATGTCGTCGAGACGGTCGTTGGTCGCCGCCAGGGAGAGCATGTCGATGAATGTCATCGTGACACCCCAGTCGAGATTGCGGGCCACCGCCTCGTTGAGCGACTCTGAGTAAAGGCTGACCGCCCGGGGGTAATTGTTGTAGTCGGCGTAAATCTTGGCGAGATTCTCCCCTGCCCCGATTTTCACGGCCGGGAGGTCGTGGAGCTTACCTATCGAGAGGGCGGTGTTCAGGAATGGGTATGCCTGCTCGGGGTTGTTGCGGATGAACAGCCATATGTACCCGGTGTTGACGAAAGCGATGCCTACGCGCTCCATCTCGTCGCGCGGCAGCGACTCGGAGTATCTTGATATGGATATGGCGTAGAACGCCGCGGCCGAGTCGAGGTCGTTGTTCCGGATGCTTTTCCACCCCCGGCCGTTCAGCTCTTTAAGCGTCATCGAGCCGAAGGTTTTGTTGAAGTGCCGGTAATCTATATTGTCGGCATGGGATGGCAGCGCAAGCGACAGTATCGCCAGCGTGACGACCATCCAGGCTGTCAGCTTGCAGACTTGCGGCCTGGGAGCGCCGCGATGTGTCGCGTGTCTCACGTCTTGAGTGGTTTTGCTGCGTTAACCCTCAGGCTCAGAACGACGCGGGGGAACGGCGGTAGGGATACGATGGGTCGAAGATGGAGTTGAGGATGTGGGCCAGCCTCAGGCCGCCCGACAGGAAGGAGTCCTCGATGACGGGAGCCCAGCGGGCCACTTCGTTGTAGCTCAGCCTGGTGCCGTCAGGGGTCTCGGCATAGACAACGGCGGCCTCCTCGACTTTGCGTATGGCCCAGTCGTCGACATTCCCCGACAGAAGCAGCACCTCCTGTGAGGGGGAGAGCCGGTCGAGCTGGTCGGCCCATTCGGTGTAGCTCCATTTGTGGGCCGACTCGACGAGGCTTGTGTCCCACACACCGTGGAGGTTGGCGTCTCGGCCGAAATATTTCACCTTTATGGTGTTGCCCCCGTAATCTGTCGCGTGGCCCAGGTGCATGGGCTGATGCAGGTCGCCGAGGAAGTGGGTCAGCATCTTCAGGGCGAGCGAACGGTTGCCGGGGGTCTGGGTGGAGTCTGACAAGACGCGTATGGAATAGCGTATCCCCTCCACGATGTCGCCCTGGGGGTTCTTGGGCTGTGAGGAGTAGTCTTTGTCGGCGTCAACGTTGCGGTAGTGCCATGTCTTGGTGTAGGCATATTCCGGGGTGTGGCTCGCGTTGTCGAGCCAGTTGGCCCAGTAGACGAGGCTGCGGCCGCCGAATATGGAGTCGACCGCGGCCTTTGTGGCGGGAGTCAGATGGCGTTCGGCGATACAGGCGGTCACGTCGTGGCCTTTCTGTCCCCAGGCAAAGGCCGACAGGGCCGACGGCATCACCACGACGGTCAGCAGGACACGGAGGATTAGTTTTTTCATCGGTTTGTTGATCAAGATTGGGACAATCGGAGTTGTCTGCGATAATTTTACCGCAAAGATAGTGATTTAGACAAGATTAACAAGCAGTCAAGCGTTTTTTTCACGGAAATTGAGTAACTTTGCGCTTCAATACCCGCTCCGCACCGGGGCGGATTATCATCATTCCGTAACTTCTCAACACAAAGCCATGTCACTCGACAGCGTAATATCACAAGGCGTTTCCCGCGCAGTAAAGGAACTTTACGGGGTAGACACCCCGGCTGAACAGATTGTGCCCCAGGCGACCCGCAAGGAGTTCGAGGGGAACCTGACCATCGTGGTCTTCCCTTGGGTGAAGGCTGCCCGCAAGGCCCCTGACGCGGTGGCCACGGAAATCGGCAACTGGCTGGTCGACAACGAACCGGCGGTAGACCGTTTCAACGCCGTGAAGGGCTTCCTCAACATTGTAATCGAGCCTACCTACTGGAACTCGGTGCTGGAGCACATCGCCGCGGATGACAATTTCGGGTTCAAGGAGGCGACGGCCGACAGCCCGCTGGTGATGGTGGAATACTCCTCCCCCAACACCAACAAGCCCCTCCACCTGGGCCATGTGCGCAACAACCTGCTGGGATACTCCCTCTCCCGCATCCTCCAGGCATGCGGCAACAAGGTTGTCAAGACAAACATCGTCAACGACCGTGGAATACACATCTGCAAGTCGATGCTCGCCTGGCAGAAGTGGGGCAAGAACGCTACCCCCGAATCGACAGGCAAGAAGGGAGACCACCTTATCGGTGACTTCTACGTGCTGTTTGACAAGCACTTCCGCGAGGAGGTGAAGTCTCTGATGGAGAAGGGTCTCTCCGAGGAGGAGGCCAAGACAGAATCCCGGCTCATGGCCGAAGCCCGCGAGATGCTCCGCAAATGGGAGCAGAAAGACCCCGAAATCCGTTCCCTCTGGGAGATGATGAACAAATGGGTCTATGACGGCTTCGACATCACATACAAGCGTATGGGTGTCGATTTCGACAAGATATATTACGAGTCCGACACTTACCTCGAAGGCAAGGAGAAGGTGCTTGAAGGCCTTGAAAAGGGTATCATGTACCGCAAGGAGGATGGTTCCGTCTGGGCCGACCTCACCGACGCCGGACTCGACAACAAGCTGCTCCTCCGCAGCGACGGCACCTCGGTCTATATGACCCAGGATATCGGCACCGCCAAGCTCCGTTTCCTCGACTTCCCCATCGACAAGATGATATATGTGGTCGGGAATGAACAGAATTACCACTTCCAGGTGTTGTCACTGCTGCTCGACCGCCTCGGATTCAAATGGGGAAAAGACCTCGTCCACTTCTCATACGGTATGGTCGAACTGCCCCAGGGTAAGATGAAGAGCCGCGAAGGCACTGTTGTCGACGCCGACGACCTGATGGAGGAGATGGTGGCCAACGCCCGAGAGGTGTCCGCGCAGCTCGGCAAGACCGACGGACTCACCCCCGCCGAGGTAGACGAGATTTCCGAGACCGTAGGTCTGGGAGCGCTGAAATACTTCCTGCTCAAGGTTGACCCCCGCAAGAACATGATGTTCAACCCCGCCGAGTCAATCGACTTCAACGGAAACACCGGGCCTTTCATCCAGTACACCTACGCCCGAATCCGTTCAGTGCTGCGCAAAGCCGCCGAACTCGGCTACGAGACCGGCGACTACGCCGCCGTCATCCCCAACGAGAAGGAAATCGCCCTCATCCAGACCCTCTCTGATTTCCCCGCCACGGTAGAGGAGGCCGGCCGCAGCTACTCCCCGGCCCTGATAGCAAACTACACTTACGAGCTGGTAAAGCAATACAACCAGTTCTACCACGATTACTCGATACTCAAAGAGGAGAACCCTGCGGTACGTTCCCTCCGCCTCTCCCTCTGCAAGTCGGTGGCCCGCACCATCAAGCAGGCGATGGGCCTCCTGGGCATCAACGTTCCCGAAAGAATGTGATTCACCCGACACTCCCGCTCCCTCTCCTCTCTCCCCCATACTCTTTTCCATCCGTCATCCCCGGCAACCCGGGCAACCGGAGGCCTCATCTAAAACAAACGACAATGAACTACTTCAATAACAACAACTCAGCCCAGAGCTACTGGCAGAACGGCCAGCAGCCCCAGTCTCTTGACGCCAAAGTGTCGGCAGTCATGAAACAAGTGTATGTAAAGATGTTCATGGCCCTGCTGGTATCAGCCGCAGCCGCCCTCATCGCATACTTCTACGCCCCCGGCATCACCGTGGCCCTCGCAACCAGCCGCTGGATTTACTGGGGCCTCGCCATAGTCGAAGTCGGCCTCGTGCTCTGGATATCAGCCCGCCTGGGCAAGATGAGTCCCGGAATGTCGACCGGACTCTTCTTCCTTTTCGCCCTTGTCAACGGCCTGACCCTGTCGATAATCTTCCTCGCCTTCTCGTTCAGCTCCATCTTCAAGACATTCCTGATAACCGCCGCCGTCTTCGGGGCCATGAGCGTCTACGGCTACTTCACCAACCGTGACCTGACCAAAATCGGCTCATTCCTCTATATGGCCCTCTTCGGCCTGATTATCTGCTGCCTGGTCAACATCTTCTGGGCCAACAGCACATTCGAATGGATCATCTCAGGCCTCGGCGTGCTGATATTCATCGGCCTCACCGCCTGGGACACCCAGAAAATCAAGCAGATGGCCGCGATGAACATGGGCATCGCCAACGGCTCCCTCGCCACCTGGGGCGCCCTCTCCCTCTACCTCGACTTCATCAACCTCTTCATCTACCTCCTCCGCTTCTTCGGCTCCTCCCGCGACTGACCAAGCCCCATAGGACAACGACTCACGAAGCCCGCAGGCAATGCCTGCGGGCTTCGTCTTGCTGGGCACTTATGCCTTTGGAAAAACTTGGCATCATTGATAATAAACAATCGTGAAGTCCGTTATATATGTTGAGTAAACTATGACTTTACGCAATGCAGGAAAAACTGGTTTTCGCTACTAACAACGCCCATAAAATCGCTGAGGTGAGGGCCATACTCGGTGACAGGCGCCAGATTCTATCGCTCGAGGAAATAGGATGCCGGGAAGATATTCCCGAGACCGCCGACACCATCGAGGGGAATGCCCTCCAGAAAGCACGATGGGTAAGCCGACGCTTCAACTGCGATTGCTTCGCGGATGACACCGGGCTTGAAGTGGATGCCCTCGGCGGAGAACCGGGAGTGATGTCAGCCAGGTATGCCTGTGTCAACGGACGTGGTGACGGCCATGACGCCTCGGCCAACTCATCGCTGTTGCTCGAAAGGATGGAGGGTGTGGAAAACCGCAAGGCCCGCTTCCGCACCGCCATCGCGCTGATAACCGACGGCAAAGAAACAATCGTGGAAGGCATAGTGAACGGAAGCATCGCAACCGCCCCCAAGGGGGTGGACGGCTTCGGCTACGACCCGCTGTTCATTCCTGACGGGCATTCCCTGACATTCGCCCAGATGACGGCTGAGGAGAAAAACGCGATCTCCCACCGCCGACGCGCCACCGAAGCGCTGCTTGAAGTTTTAAAGGACAACATCTGACATAAACCGTGATGACAAAGAAAATCGCTATCATATTCCTGCTCGCCCTGATAGGCATCGGCGTGAACGCACAGCTCCCGGTCGGAGGATGGACCATTCATTCTCCGTTTGGCGGCGTCTCCACAATCGCCGAGACAAAGAACATGACATATTACCTCTCCGTAGGGTCGCTGTTCTCGGTCGACAAACGAACCAACGAGGTGCGTTCGCTCAACATCTCCAACGACCTAAACGGAGGAGCAATCAAAGGCATTTACCCACATCCCGAGGGGAAATACCTCATCGTGGCATACCAGGACTGCAACATCGACCGCATAAATGATGACGGTAGTGTAATCAACATCTCAGACATCTCCGACGCGCTTATCACCGGCAAGCCGGCAATCAACCATGTGGGATTCGGCAACGGCCGTTTCTACGTGGCAACCACATTCGGACTTGTCACCATCGATGACAACCGCAACGAGACCGTCGAGACTATGTTCTCTCCGATGAGTGTCAACAAAGTATTCGGAGTTGGCGACCATGTCGTTATCGCCTACAATGGAAAACTTATGGCAGCCCCTGCTTCGGAGCATCTTGTGTCAATCGACAAGTTCAATTTTGTCGGAGGCAATGAAACCTCCTGGACATTCGGCGACTATTCCACCGTGCTTGGCGACAAACGAGTGCTGTTCACCCACAAATCAGGCAACAACAACAAGGCGATCATAGCAGATTTCGACTTCGATGCTGACAAGCTGGTTTACGGAACGGTCCGTCACAACAATGCAGATGTAATCCTTACCCATATCGTCCCTGTGGGCACAGACAAGGCGTTTGTCGCCAACGGCACTTATATGTTCACTTACAACGCTGACACTCAAGCGTCAGCTCCTGAAGTGACGAAATTCCCTGCGATTCTCAAAGGACAAACACTCTCGGCTCTTGACGGCCTCGGCCATATGTGGGGAGGCAATGCCGATGGCATATGCCAATATGACATCACTGACCGCGCCAACCCCATTCAGCTGGGAGAAAAATTCGGCAAGACCGAGTTCTCGGCTGCCGGATGCAACCGCATATTCGCTCAACCAAACGGGGATGTATATTTCTGGAACGAAAATGCCGACGGCGGATTCCAGATAGGTTTAAGTGGCAAATCCTCCCTTAAACTTGCGTCTTTCCACAACATCTCCAAATTTTCAGATTTAACCCCGACACAACTTAACAACAAGGGACAGGCCATATCAGCCATTTCTCTTCCAATGTGGGTAGCCCAAGATCCCAGAGACGAGACTGTCTATTATGTCGCGTCATATAATCAGGGCATATTCCGCATCAAGGGACGTGAACAGGTAGAGCAATACACCTCTGACAACTCTCCGATTACGTCTCAATACAATTACCGAATCGCTTACATCGGATTTGACGCGTTTGACAATCTTTGGGTGATACAGCAATATCCGTATGTAAGAAACCAAAACATCCACACTATCTCTTACGAAGACCTGACAAGCGGAGCTGTCACCAAAGATATGTGGAATACTTTTGATGGAGAAGACTACATAGGGCCTTCATCAGTGGGCTGCGCATTGAAACAAAGCAAAATGATGGCATTTGCCAAAGGCTTCTGGTCAAATGTCATCGTGTTGGTCAAACAGAACAATACAAAGGCTCCTAATGACGACAATATTTCGTTCATCACGTCTTATGTCGACCAAGACAACAAAACCTTGGCTTTTGACCATATCGGAACCCTCTGCGAAGACAAGAAAGGGCGCCTGTGGGTTGGGACAGACAAAGGCGTGTTTGAAATAACAGACCCCTCCAAAATCACCTCTGATATCGCCCAGGTCAACCACCTGAAGGTTCCACGCAATGATGGCACGGGGCTCGCAGACTACCTGCTCGACGCGCTGACAATAAGCTGCATCGCCGTCGACAGTTCCAACCGCAAGTGGATTTCAACAACAACAGCAGGAGTGTACCTCGTAAGCGAGAACGGAGACCAGATTATCGAGCATTACGACACAAGCAACTCCATACTTCCCACCAACACCGTATTTTCCGTCGCCTGTGACCCCAATTCCTCAAGCGTGTTTTTTGCCACGGCGGCAGGTGTGGTCGAATACAACTCCACCGCGGCCCCTGCAAGCGAAAACCTCGACGACGTTTACGCATACCCCAATCCCGTCCGTCCCGACTATTCCGGCTGGATTACCGTCACCGGGCTTATGGACAACACTTTGGTGAAAATCGCAGACTCAGCCGGCAACGTGTTCTTCCAGGGACGCAGCGAGGGTGGAATGATAACCTGGGACGGATGCAACGCCAATGGCGACCGTGTCAAGACCGGAGTCTACTATGTATTTGCCTCACACGGCTCGGGAAGCGATTCCGGCAGCGACAGCTGTGTCACCAAAATCATGGTCATAAACTGATTTCAGACATATGGCTTCAGCCTCATTGAAATACACCGACTCTACCGACAGAGCCTTCGGGCTCTGCGGTATGGCCTTGTCGTTATACATATTTGACGCCGAGAAATATATCGATTCGCTCCGTCTTGACGCCCCCGCGGACTACGGGATGCGTCTCACGCCCGATTTCTTCACTCCGGTGAATCCGGGGCTGTCGGTAAAGAATGTATGGACGGCTTCCTTCCGCCATTTCCAACTGACATCGGCAATGGTAATCGGCAACCTGCTTGCCCGTTCACTGGGCCGACGGCATTCCGATTTGTCGCGGGAGGTGCGTTCCCTCATGCTCGAGCATCTTGCCCGCGAGGGGGAAGAATCCTGCGGCCTTGAAGCCGCCGAAGTGGAACAGATATGCGACAACTCCTTCAGCTACCTGCGCCAGCTCCTTATGCACCCGGCCGTCAACTCGGCCATATGCGACATGGCGCGCTCACTCTCTGAACGGCAGACACTCTCCCGGGATGAGATTCTCACCCACCTTATGCCGCTCAGCAGGCTTTGACCCGGGGAAAGACAATAAAACCGCTGCTTTTGAGTTATATATTCAGGAGTCCTGCCCCCTACAGGTACCCCTTTAATGACACAGACAATGATGACTTCGTCCCGCTATATTCTCACCTCCTCCAAAGCAGCCAAAACAACAGTGGCTGCCGCCATCCTCGCCGCGATGTTATGCGCGGAAAAAGCCACAGCCGACGACCAGATAAAAAACGAGTTCAACCCCGTGCAGACAGGCGTGACATCACTCGGTATCGCCCCCGACGCCCGCGGCGCATCCATGGGCGACCTTGGCGCGGCGACAGACCCGGATGTCAACTCCCAGTTCTGGAATCCCTCAAAATACGCTTTCGCATATTCCCAGGGGGCAGTCTCCCTGAGCTACACCCCCTGGCTCCGCAAGCTGGTCAACGACATCTTCCTGGCAAACCTTGCGGGATACTGGAAGGTAGGCAGCAATGACAACCAGGCCATAAGCGCCTCTCTGAGGTATTTCTCCCTCGGTGAGGTCAACTCAGAGAGCCTCGGAGGAGTCACCGAAAGCATCAACCCCTATGAACTCGCCTTCGACATCGGCTACTCCCGCAAGCTCTCGGAGAAGTTCTCCATGGGCGTTGTATTCAGATACATCTACTCAGACCTCGGATTCGGAGCCTCCAGCACCTCCACTCAGCCCAGCGGAGCGTCAGCCTTCTCAGCCGACATCTCGGGATATTTCGTCACATACCCGATTGTAGGCCAAAGCGAATGCCAGTTCGCCTGGGGTTGGGACATATCCAACATCGGTACGAAAGTCTCCCCGGAAGGACAGCCCCCGGCCTTCCTCCCCACCAACCTTCGACTGGGAGCCTCATTCATGTTCCCGCTCGCCGACTACCACAACCTTGCCGTCAGCCTTGACCTCAACAAGCTGCTGGTGCCAACCCGCCCACGTCGTGACGACTACACCGACCCTGACGGGCAAGTAGACGAAGCCGCCTATGCCGAAGCCCTCAACAACTGGGAGACGATGTCGCCCATAACCGGCATATTCAAGTCATTCGGCGACGCCCCCGGTGGAATGAAAGAGGAGCTCAGGGAAATATCATACTCAATCGGAGCCGAATACAACTACAACCAGCAATTCTTCCTCCGTGCAGGTTACTATCACGAGAGCCAATACAAAGGAAACCGCCAGTACTTCGGTTTCGGTGCGGGATTCTCACTCAACGTGGTACGCCTCGATGCGGCATACATGCTCGCTACAGCCCAGACATCCCCTCTTGACCAGACTCTTCGTTTTACCCTCACATTCGATATGGACGGGTTGCGCGACCTTATGGGAGGACGCCGTTAATCCTCCCCCTGCGCCGCGCCTGACTCCTTCTCCTCTCTCCCCTCTATCCCCTCTGTCCATATCTTTTTATAGCTTATCCCCAGCATATGTTCAGAATAGGAAACGGCTACGATGTCCATCGCCTCGTGGAAGGCCGTAAACTCATCCTCTGCGGAATCGAAATACCACATCACCTCGGATTGCTTGGACACAGCGACGCTGACGTCGCCCTCCATGCCCTCTGCGACGCCCTGCTCGGTGCGGCCGCCCTACGTGACATCGGCTATCATTTCCCTGACTCCGTCCCTCGCTACAAGGGAGCGGATTCACGTATGCTACTGCGTGAGACCGCAAGGATAATCCGTGAACAGCGCAACCTGCGACCCGTGAACGTTGATGTTACCATAATAGCCCAGGCACCCAAGCTTCTCCCTTTCATCCCACGGATGATAGAGAACATCGCGGCAGACCTCTCCCTTCCCCTTGATGCCGTATCGGTAAAAGCCACCACCACAGAACATCTCGGCTTCACAGGCCGCGGAGAAGGCATCGCCGCCCAGGCCTCAGCCCTGCTCGACATCGTATTATCCACGCCTTAATCACGTAATAATTCGTATAACACCAATACAGAAATGCGCCATGCCTATCTGATTTTAGCACATCGGGATTTACCAATGCTTGAGAAGCTATTACAGCAATTGGATAACCCAAACAATCATATATTTATCCATTTAGACCGGAAATCTGAAATAGCCCCGTCCAAAATCAAGTCTATACCCATCCATTCAAAACTTACTTTTACTATTCGCACAGATATAAGATGGGGAGAAGCGAGTCTTACAAGGGCATATCTGACTATATTAAAAGAGGCATATAATATCGGCAATTTTGCTTGGTACCATTTCCTTTCGGGAGCAGATTTTCCATTAATGCCAATCGTAGCCATTAACAAATGGTATGAACATCAAACCGGAATCCATGCGGTTATCGATATAGAAAAGGCGCAAGAACGAGAAGTTCGGCTGAAGTACTATTATCTCAGGGTTAACCGCCATTTTCAACGTCTTTTGAATTTTATTCAGAAAACCATAGGAATAAACCGTCTGACTAAAATTAAGAAAACATTTCCCGCAGTATTCTATGGAAGCGCTTGGTTTGACCTCACGCCGGACGCCGCCAAGGTGATTCTTGATAATGAATCTTCAATCAACCGGATTATCCCTTTCACCACATGTTCAGATGAATTATTATTTCACACTGTACTTGCAAATGCCAACCTCAGGCTCCACAAAGATTACCATCGATACATCGACTGGAGCAACAAGCGTCCAAATCCAAGAATCTTAACAATCGAAGATTATGACCGACTCATAGAAAGCGGTGCTTTTTTTGCCAGAAAATTAGACTCCTCAACAAGTAAGGAGTTAATCACACGGCTGAACAATCAAAATTCGACCGACAACAAAAAATCATAATCGCGTTTCACATCCCATACTCTCTACGTCATACTGCGTCTAACATTCTCCCGATAAAACAGGCAGTACAAATATTCAACTACTATATTAATCTATTACTGTCCGATAAAACTCAAATATTACAATATGGTATGCTTCGAATGCGCTCTACCATATGAATTCAGAAGGTGAAGTATTTGGTGTGTACCTATCCCCTCCGTTATCGCTGCTATACGCGAGAATTTTTGACTTGTCAAGCAATCTTATAACCTGACCATAGAGCGGCTGTCCGCTAAAATGACTATTTTTGCGCATCGGTTGTTTGGGTCAAGCCGAAATGCCAGAGCATAGATTTTCTGAAAAATGTTAAATTTGCGGTATGAAAACCAGTGAGGCATTTTGACAATTTTTACCAGAGGGCGTAGATGAACTCTTTAAGATGGTCAAGTTTGAAAAGACAGACCAGCCGTACGACATATGGCGTGACGAGAAGAAGAAATTATCGGACGAAGATTTCCGCAATCCGAACATAGTGGCGAGGGGCTACACGGATTACGTGACAGTCCAGGACTATCCAATGCGCGTACGTCTGGTATACATGCACATGCTCAAGAACAAATGATGGGATAAGTCCACAAATGAAATTTTCAGCTACAATCTTGAACTCCCAAACGAGGAAGGCACACGACTCAGCGCCTCGTGGAAGGCCGTAAATTCATCCTCTGCGGAGTCGAAATACCACATCACCTCGGATTGCTTGGACACAGCGACGCTGACGTCGCCCTCCATGCCCTCTGCGACGCCCTGCTCGGTGCGGCCGCCCTACGTGACATCGGCTATCATTTCCCTGACTCCGTCCCTCGCTACAAGGGAGCGGATTCACGTATGCTACTGCGTGAGACCGCAAGGATAATCCGTGAACAGCGCAACCTGCGACCCGTGAACGTTGATGTTACCATAATAGCCCAGGCACCCAAGCTTCTCCCTTTCATCCCACGGATGATAGAGAACATCGCGGCAGACCTCTCCCTTCCCCTTGATGCCGTATCGGTAAAAGCCACCACCACAGAACATCTCGGCTTCACAGGCCGCGGAGAAGGCATCGCCGCCCAGGCCTCAGCCCTTCTTTCCTGCGGCGACATCAATCTGCGTTAAACCCACATTACCTATCATTGCTGCAGCTTCTGAAAATGAGCTGTAATATGAGCCAAGAATCGCATTGGTCCTTGACAGGGTAAACAGCTCGACTGCGGCCTCTCTCATCCCCTCAACGCTATTTCTATCTGCTACAAATGGACTGCAGACGATACGTTGTCCAAAAAAACCGACAAACTTTCTTTTAACTTCTTCACTGTCGGTCGCAAGGTAAAACTTCGCCTCTGGCTCAATTTCTGACAATCGGCAGATTTCAGCGATGAATGCATCATCAGGACTATGCCGTATGGAAACATCATTATCGGTACGCCTGATATGTATTCCATAACTTCTATCCCCTAATTGTCCTACCCGCTCTGCCACCCGTCCGGCAATCTCCTCGGATGGCACATACAGCATTCTGTATAATCCCTCATCATAAGGATACAGATTCGTACCCCCTTGTATCATACATTGCCTTGCCGAAGAAAATGCCGCCTCAAACAATCTTCTGACATTGATATGGGAATCCTTTTCCTTCAGCATCTCCTCCCAGGGTCCTACACCGTCAAGAAAAGCAATGCCGTATCTCCGCAAAGTCAACGCTGTGACAAACATATTCCTTTTCCTCGGCGGAGAATAGAGCAACTCATACGAGATTGATGACGGATACGAAATTTTGCCGTCCAGCATGTCAGAGGGAGCGAATATGGCATCAAACGATGCCGCAAGCTCAGGATTCATCATCCAGACCACACTGTAATCCACTCCTAAGTCCCGAGCCAACGAGATTCCGGCCGCCAAAGCGCGCATACGATTCGCGAGTCCCCCAATCG
Source organism: uncultured Porphyromonadaceae bacterium (assembly GCA_947177635.1). Classification (GTDB taxonomy): domain Bacteria; phylum Bacteroidota; class Bacteroidia; order Bacteroidales; family Muribaculaceae; genus UBA7173. The sequence continues at coordinate 24,217 of CAMWVQ010000030.1, forward strand.
GATTGATTATCAACTGCTTCATACTCCTCAAAGTTTTAGTACTTGCTTGTCTTTTGGCCGAGAAGAAATGATAGACATCTTACCGTTTTGCAATGTTGATGAGACATAAGATATCTGTAAAAGAAATAAGGAACGTATATGCCGAATAATAATGAGCAAATCGTATGCACATACCATGGCAGACTTACGATATGCGCCAGCACCTGCTGTGAAAGCACATTGAAATACCACGACAACAGAAATATAATATAATTCGCGCCAATCAAGTGGTCTAATATCCTTATTTGCCTGTATTCCAGCATATGCGCCAGGGAGATGACCATACAAATGCCTGCCAACTGGCACAATGGATAAAACGGAGTCTCTTCCGTCATGAAAAACAGAGCGGCCCAAACAGCCATAAATAAAGCCAACAAGAGCGGCGACTGCCAGCAGATTCTTGCGTCTACGCTTTTCAAACGATGCGCATAAACTATTCCCAGGCAAAAAAACAAACCATGCTTGACTGCATACCCCAATGAGAAAAACTGGACATTCCTTATCTCAAACAATGGCAATATCAAAAAAAGGATAATCAGGATTGCCTGGCTCACATTCTTATTCAAACCAAATCTGTTTGACAAATAAATGAATGAGAATGAGAAAACAAGCAACAAAAAACTCGCTTGGATGAACCAAAACAGCGGAATCGGCATATTATCCATGTACAAGAACCCCTTTAACAATCCATTCACGCCGGGTTCAATCGCGCCATCCGACATAGAGTTCATTGCAGCACGCGGATAGAACGTAACCAATGTCAACACAAAGTATGGGACAAGCAAGCGTTTTACTTTTGTCAATACAAAGGCATTGACAGACAAGGAACGCTTCTTCTGATTCAAGAATGTCGTGTATGCCATCAGAAAACCTGAGACAAACATAAAGGTCGGCATCCTGAAGCTAAACATCATACGATAAATCAGCATTGATGTCCCATAGTGCCCGTCTGGATACTCGTGAAATGAGTGGCCGAAGACAACCAGAATAATGCCTATCACCTGCATGTAGGCTATGAATTTAACGAAGCTGTCTTTCTGGCAAGATGTCGCTGCCATACAATCTATCTATAATAATTATATGTTCACCAATAAAACCAAAGAACCAACGCCCACGGTAGACCGCGGGCGTTGGCATATCCGGGTAATCCGGCAGGAATATTTATTCGGCTTTGGGTTCCTCGGCGGGAGCGGCGGCTTCTGCAGCGGGGGCCTCGGTGGAGGTGGACTTGCGGGAACGACGGGTGCGGCCCTTCTTCTCGGACTTCTTGTCCTTGAGCATGTTCTCGTTGTAGTCTACCAGCTCGATGAAGCAGGTCTTGGCGTTGTCACCAAGACGGTTGCCGGTCTTGAGGATGCGGGTGTAACCGCCGGGACGCTCTGCGATCTTCTGGGAGATTTCGCGGAAGAGCTCGGTGACGGCTTCCTTGTTCTGGAGGTAGGAGAAAACCAGGCGGCGGTTGGCCATGGAGTCTTCCTTGGCACGGTTGATCAGGGGCTCGGCGTAGGAACGCAGGGCTTTTGCCTTTGCCAGGGTGGTGAAAATCCTCTTATGCTTGATAAGAGAGATGGTCATGTTGGCAAGAAGGGCGTCGCGATGGGCCTTCTTGCGCGACAGGTGGTTGAAGCTTTTATTGTGTCTCATCGTTGTTGTTCAGTTTTTACTCTTTGTCGAGTTTGTATTTGGAAATATCCATGCCGAACGACAGGCCGAGGTTGGCCAGCAGTTCGTCGAGTTCCGTCAGGGACTTTTTGCCGAAGTTGCGGAATTTCAGCAGGTCGGTCTTGTTGAAGACGACCAGTTCGCCGAGGGTCTCGACTTCGGCGCTCTTGAGGCAGTTGAGAGCGCGGACCGAGAGGTCCATGTCGACCAGCTTCGTCTTCAGGAGCTGGCGCATGTGGAGAGCGTCTTCATCGAATTCCTCTGCGCCGTCGGTCTCGGTTGTCTCGATTGTGATCTTGTCGTCTGAGAAGAGCATCAGATGGTAGATCAGAATCTTGGCGGCCTCCTTGAGGGCGTCCTTGGGGAGAATCGAGCCGTTGGTCGTGATTTCGATGATGAGTTTCTCGTAGTCGGTCTTTTGGTCGACGCGGAAGTTTTCAACAGCGTACTTGACGTTCTTGATCGGGGTGTAGATCGAGTCGATGGCGAGGGTCGGGATGTCGG
>CAMWVQ010000031.1 GCA_947177635.1 uncultured Porphyromonadaceae bacterium
TGGAGGCGCTCGGTGTTCCTATTACGTAAATCCGTTGCTGAATTATGGCTTAAAAGCCACGTTGCGTAACCTTTGGAGTCGAAACCATTGGCTTTCTCCAGACGCTGGATAAAATCGGCAGTACAAATGTCAGCAATATTGAAATCCGGATTCTTTGTAGTGCCAAAGACCATATTTTCATACAATTGCTTGATTTCTGCTTCAATTGCTGGAAACTGATTAATGAAGGAGCTTTCTCCGCCTCTTATAAATATCGCGCCCGGCTTTTTGAAAGTGATGGAAATGTAGTAGCTAAAGCTTTTCTTTTGGGGAGTATAGTATTTAACGCGGAATTTGGGTAACGCATTCACAAGCCTTAATGCTTCTTGATTGACAGCCTCGTTTTTGCTCGGTCGACGAAAAATCGTCGGGTCACTGATTGAGCCGTCAGGATGAACGGTAAATCTAACCAATACTCGTTCGCTACCTTTGAAGCCTTCGGGAATACGGATATTTTCCTCAATCCACTCTTTTAATTTCCCGTTGCCCCCGGGAAACTCACAGCGAGTGTCAAGGTCTACCCAGATTTTTCGCGCTTCTGTTTTTAATTGAGCAAGAGTTTCGGGTGATACGGTTAGAAAGACAGCGCGATTTCCATACTCATCGTTTTTGATTTCCATCTTTTGAATGGAGTCTGTCGGTACCATATCAGGATATGCTCCTGCAATCCATTCATTATTGAAATAGAAGAACACGGTTTCGGTTTCCCGTTCTGTCAGAGGGAATTGAATTTCTCTTACAATGGTGTCATTCACGCAGCAATTCTGCGTGAATGCTATGCACGACTGAATGATAATCAAAGAAACTAAAAATATCTTCTTCATATAGCCTGTTCTTGTTTCCCGAAATCTCATTGAGAGTCGAAACCTTACCGACGGCAAAGTTAGCAGTGGTATATGGATTTAGTCTCAACAAATGTATAGACCGCCTTATTTTTGGATGTTTTTGCCCGGACTTTTTGCGAGTTCTCGTCTGATACGGCTGAGATGGTTGGGAGTGATTAACAGGAAGGAGGACAGATCTTTCAATGTAACGGTCTCGACAATTTGGGGATATTGTTCACACAATGCCACATAACGCTGACGGGGCGATTTGCGGTAGAGATTGAGCAACCGCATGAATACCATATTGAACAGCGATGTGTATTCGTCGAGCAGCGAGGGGGAAAGAAATTCCTTGAATGTTTTTAACGGCATACGCAGTATCTCGCAATCAGTCCCGGCAATCATTGACGTTTGGGAGGGAGACCCGTGTAGTGAGGAATGGAAATCAGTAATGAACTGACCCGGAAAGGCGAAATTTACCACTGCCTCATCTCCCGAATCCTTAAGTGTGACTACTTTGAAATAGCCCGACACCACCAGGGCTGCATGACGTGCTACTGTTCCTTGCTGGACAAAACGCTCTCCTTTCTTATAGTGGCACGGCACACCATTTTTACGGCAAAAATCGGTTGCTGCCGTGAGATCTAAACTGTCGATATATGAGTTGAACTGCGAAGACATAAAGAGCCACGTTATGTTGCCGTAATTTTATTCGTTTGAGAGTTCAATAAAACTGTCCTGATCAAATCAGTCAGCGGGAGAGACGTGCTGACAGCTCTTCGTGGTCTTGCGAGGCGATTTCCCAAAGGGACATGGCGTTTTCGAGGTCGCGGTTGAGTTTGGCGTGACGGTCGAAGATGTCACCTTCGATTTCCCCGGCGGCAATCTTTGCCTCCAAAGCCGCGATTTCCGTCTCAATCCGGGTGATTTCGGCTTCCGCTTCCTCGACTTTCTTTGCCGACCTTTTGAGCATCTTGTCGCGCTCGCGCTGCTCGGCGTAGGTCAGTTTACGTTGGGGCTGACTGTTGCCGTCGGATTGGGGGGAAGCCGCCTGGCTGGTTGTCGGAGCAGGTTTGTCGGCCTGTTTCGCCGGGGTTGTCGCTGCGGGGCGGTTGCGCTCCAGCTCGCGAAGGTTGTCGAGCTTCTTCTTTTCAAGGAACTCGTAGATGCCGCCGAGGCATTCCCTGACTTTGCCTCCGCCGAACTCGTAGACTTTCTCCACCAGTCCGTCGAGAAACTCTCGGTCGTGGCTGACCACAATCACGGTTCCGGTGAAATCCTTGATGGCCTGTTTCAGGATGTCTTTTGTGGCCATGTCGAGGTGGTTGGTCGGCTCGTCGAGAATCAGGAGGTTGACCGGTTCGAGCAGAAGGCGAATCATCGCCAGACGGGTCTTTTCCCCACCCGACAATACCTTGACTTTCTTGTCTGACGCCTCTCCGCCGAACATGAATGCTCCGAGGATGTCGCGTATCTTGGTGCGGATGTCGCCTACGGCCACACGGTCGATGGTGTCGAAGACAGTTATCTCCTCATCGAGCAGCTGCGCCTGGTTCTGGGCGAAATATCCGATTTTGACGTTGTGGCCGATTTTTAGTTCGCCGGTGAAGGGGATTTCGTTCATGATACATTTCACGAGTGTGGATTTCCCCTCGCCGTTCTTGCCGACGAACGCAACCTTCTCGCCGCGTTTGATGGTGAATGTAGCGTGGTCGAAAACCTGGTGGTCTCCATAGGCTTTGCCAACATTGTCGGCGATGACAGGGTAATCTCCCGAGCGGGGGGCAGGGGGGAAGCGGAGGCTCAGGCGCGAATTGTCGACCTCGTCGACCTCGATGCGCTCGATTTTGGCGAGCTGCTTCATACGGCTCTGCACCTGCACGGCTTTCGTCGCCTTGTATCGGAAACGTTCGATGAAAGCCTCCGTGTCGGCAATCTCCTTCTGTTGGTTGAGGTAGGCGCGCATCTGCTGCTCCACACGTTCCTTGCGCAGCTCCACGAATTTCGAGTAGTTGACCGAATAGTCATATATCTTCCCGCAGGAGATTTCTATGGTGCGGTTGGTGACGTTGTCGATGAACGCGCGGTCGTGGCTCACCAGCACTACGGCGTTGGCTTTGGTCGCCAGGAACTGTTCGAGCCATTGTATCGACTCGATGTCGAGGTGGTTGGTCGGCTCGTCGAGCAACAGCACGTCGGGACGTCTCAACAGGAGTTTGGCCAGCTCGATTCGCATACGCCAGCCGCCGGAGAATTCCGATGTGAGGCGGTTGAAGTCTGACCGGAGGAAGCCGAGTCCGACAAGGGTCTTCTCCATCTCGGCCTCGGCGTTCTCGCTCTGCTCCATCGCCAGACGTTCGGAAAGGTCGGCGATGTCGTCGATGAGCCTCTGGTAGTCGGCCGACTCATAGTCGGTGCGCTCGGCCAGCTGGGCGTTCATCCGGTCGAGGCGACGTTCCATCTTGTCGACATGTGAGAACGCTTCCCTCACCTCCTCGACAACCGTGCGCGTGTCGGTGAGCTTCATCTGCTGCGGGAGATAGCCTATGGTGGTGTCCTGCGGGACCGCCACCTGGCCGCCTGTGGGCCTTTGCAGTCCTGCGATTATCTTGAGCATCGTCGATTTCCCGGCACCGTTTTTGCCCACGAGGGCGATTCTGTCGCGACGGTTTATGACGTAGCTGATGTTGTCAAACAATGATTTTGCGCTGAATTCTACGGATAGGTTCTGTACGGAAATCAAGGCTGTTTACTTTTTCTTTTTTAGGTGATGAATGACGATGCGGCGGCTTTCCGTGATTACGATGTCAACGGCCACGTCGTGGGGTTCGGCGGGAATCTCCTCGTCGAGCAGCTGGAAATCATATCCGACTCCAACTTTTGTCGCCTTTGTCTCGGCCAGGAGGCGGTCGTAATAACCCTTGCCCCGGCCCACTCGGTTGCCTCGGCGGTCATACGCGACTGCCGGCACCACTACCAGTTCTATCTGCGAGATGTCGGCGGTCTCGTCTCCCTGCGGTTCCTCGATGTGGAATGCGCCCAGGGCCATCCGCGACCGGTCATACGGTAGTATCTCGAGGTGGAGACCGTTGACACGCGGCAGGAAGAAGTGCTTTCGGCCGCTCCATCGTTCGAGGAACTCGCGGGTTGAGAGTTCATCGGGGAGAGAGTGGTAGAGGAGGATGTTCTCGGCGAGGGTGAAGGCCGCCGATTGCTCCAGACGACCGAACACAGAAGCGGCCGCTTCTCTTTTTTCCGATGCCGACAGCAGGCTCTTGCGGGCCTTGACGCGGCTGCGTATTTCTTCCTTGTTCATGGCTGACTGTTATTCTTTTCGGAAGCCTTCATCGCGGCGCGTCTGTCTCCGAATCTGTTTCCGTCTGTCTGGCGGGCATTATCGGGAATGCGGCGTTGCCCTTGAGGAGTTCGTCGATGGCGCGTTTCACATTGACGTCGTCAGTGTTGGAAATCTCGAAATAGGCACCATAGCCGAGGGCGTCACGCGCGATCAGGGCTTTCAGTTGATTAACAATCAAGTCGTGGGAAATGTTGATGTAGTACCATCTGGCGGGGATGCCGTTGCGTGACGCGAACAGCACGAACTGGCGCAGCAGAGAGTCGTCGTTGGGAAGGAGCGAGAGCAGCTCGCCGACATCAGATGCCTGGCGCAGATTCTCGCGGTTGTCGTCGACATATTCGAAGGCATACCGCTGGAGCAGCCCGGCGTTGGCCACATTAATATAATAGGAGCTGATGCCGGAGGTGTCGTTGGGGACGAATATGTCGGGCATGATGCCTCCTCCGCCATAAACCGTGCGGCCATGGAGGGTTGTGTACTTCAGGTCGGTGTTGAGTTTTATGGAGTCTGCCGAGAACATCTCGCCGCGCTGGTAGCGGTCGAGGATGTCGTGCTCATACACCGAGAGGTTGGAGTAATCTTTCTGGATGCTGCGGCCCGAGGGTGTGTAGTAGCGTCCTACGGTCAGGCGGATGGCCGAGCTGTCGGGAAGCACTGACTGGCGCTGGATGAGACCTTTGCCGAATGAACGGCGTCCGATGATGAGGGCGCGGTCGTTGTCTTGCAGCGCGCCGGCAAAAATTTCGGAGGATGAGGCGGAGAACTCGTCGAGCAGCACGACCACCTGGCTGTCGCGGAACGAGCCTGTGCCGTCGGCGGTGATATGGGTTCCGGAATTGAAATCCCTCCCCTTGGTGCTGACTATGGTCTGCCCCGGTTCGAGGAACTCGTTGGCCATTATGTAGGCGATTTCCATGTAGCCGCCGGTGTTGCCGCGCAGGTCGATTATGAAATCCTCGGCCCCTTCGCGGCGCAGTTTCGACAGCCCCTGGAAGAACTCGTCGTAAGTGGTGCGGCCGAATTTGTTCACTTTTATGTAGCCGATGCCGGGCGACGCGATATAGGTGGCGTCCACGGTGTTGACCGGTATGTCACCTCTGGTTACGGTGTAGGTGAGGGGCTTCTTGGAGTTGGAGCGTTTGATCTGCAGCTGCACTTTCGAGTTTTTCTCGCCACGCAGAGTCTTCAGCACTTTTTCCTGGGTGATGCCGACTCCGGCAACATCCTCGCCGTCAACTTTGATTATGCGGTCGCCGGGGATGACGCCGACTTTTTCAGCCGGGCCGCCGGGAATCACCTCCAGCACCTTTATCGTGTCGTTGTCGATCATGAACTGGATGCCGACTCCGCTGAAAGAGCCGTCGAGGTCTTCGTTCACGGCCTGGAGGTCGCTGGCGGGTATGTATGCCGAGTGAGGGTCGAGGTTGGTCAGCAGGCTCGGTATGGTTTTTTCGATGAGGCTGTCGAGGTCTACCTCGTCGACATATTCATTTCTGACGAGGTTGAGTATGGTCTGGAATTTCTTCTGGGCGGCAGTCGGGCCGTTTTCCCTGTTTACGAGGTCTCCGGCCAGGAAGCCGAGTATGAACATTGCCGCGGCGATTAGCGGAGTCCACGCGGAAAGTCGGTTGGGTTTTGACATGATTGCGGAATGGTCTTGAAGTCTGTCGGTCAAGGTTGGGTGATGTCGGGGATGTGGACGCATTCGATTCCGGCCCGGCGGAGCAGGTCGAGGCCGTCGGTGATCCGGTATAGCTCGTTGTAGACCACACGTTTGATGCCTGCCTGGATTATCAGTTTGGAGCATTCCATGCATGGGGACGCGGTGATGTAGAGGGTCGCGCCGTCAGAGGAGTTGTTGCTCCGGGCCACTTTCGTTATGGCGTTGGCCTCGGCGTGGAGCACGTATGGCTTCGTGATTCCGGCCTCATCCTCACACACGTTCTCGAATCCCGACGGAGTGCCGTTGAATCCGTCGGAGATAATCATCGAGTCCTTCACGATGATGGCACCCACTTTCCTGCGCTGGCAGTAGGAGTTTTCAGCCCAGATCGCGGCCATTCTGAGGTATCTGCGGTCGAGAGTCTCTTGTTTTTGGGATTGTTCCATTTCAGTCCTTGAAAAACAGCTTGCAAAGATACGAAAATAACTATTATCGCGCAAATTGTGATGCGTGAAATTCGGCGCGTTTTGGCTGATATGGAAAAGTTTTGTAACTTTGCAATAGGGGAGGCCTCTTTGTGCTCTTCCCCCTGTTTTTGTCTTGACAATAAAAACTCTCTTTTTTCAATATGACGATGAAATACATCAACACACTTTTGATGGCTGTGTCGCTGCTCTTCTCCGGCGTGGCCTTCTCCTCCTGCGGTGAAGACGAGCCTTCCTCAACCACCCCGGGGGTGTATGTCCCGGCCGGAGGCTCGACCGACATCGAAATCAGTCCCTGGGGGTCGGTTGTGGCGAATGCCCTGGTGTTCAACTCTACCGGCGACTGGGCCGCGGACATTTATGCCGCCAATTCCTCGTTTGAGATTCTTGAAGGGCAGTCAGGCAACGATGTGGATTGGCTGGAAGTGGTGCCTTTCAAAGGTGGCGCCGGAGAAGTGACGGCTGCCCTCTACGCGACTCCAAACAATGGCTCCGAAAGCCGGTATGCCGTGGTTGTGATCAATTCTCCGGTGAACTCGATTTCATTCAGGGTCACCCAGCTCGGACGCTCCGGCTCCGGAGGTGGCGACACCCCCGCGCCGAATCCCGGCGGAGAGTGATTCCGCGCCGGAACTGCCAAATTGCCGCCGCTTCAGGGCGCGATATGAAATTCTTGACTCGTTTTGCCATTGGGTTAATATGGCGAAACGAGTTTTTTATTGCAATTGGATATGCGTAGTTTATGGAAAAATTTGTAACTTTGTTGGCAGAAGTCTTCTCTGGAGGTCTTTTCTCTCCCGGGACGAAAAGGTTGACTGCCTTTTTGTGCCCCGGATTGACTTGTGTATTAACGTATATCAAAGCAAATGAAGTATATAGGCGCACATGTTTCCACCAAGGGGGGCGTATCTGCCACTCCTGTGCTCGCTTGTGAGCTTGGCGCGAAAGCTTTCGCTCTGTTCACCCGTAATCCTTCGCGGTGGAAGTCTCCCGCAATTTCGGATTCGGAGGCCGCGTTGTTCCGCGAGAACTGCGCGCGTTACGGCTATGCGCCAGACTTCATATTGCCCCACGACAGCTTCCTGATAAACCTGGGTTCTCCCGACGACCAGAAACTCGCGCTTTCAAGGGATGCTTTCCTCGACGAGTTCCGCAGGTGTGAGCAGCTCGGGCTGACGATGCTGAATTTCCATCCCGGCTCCCACCTCAACCTGATGGATGAGGATGACTGCCTGAAGCGGATTGCCGAGTCTGTGAACCTTGTCCTCTCGGATACCTCGGGGGTGACTGCCGTCATAGAGTCCACCGCCGGGCAAGGTTCGAATCTCGGTTACAGGTTCGAGCATCTCGCGCGCATCATAGAGCTGGTCGATGACAAGGAACGGGTGGGGGTATGCGTCGACACCTGCCACTCGCTCGCCGCCGGGTATGACTTCACCACTCCGGAGGCTTATGAGGCGGCCTGGAAGGAGTTTGACGACGTTGTCGGGTTCCGTTACCTGCGCGGCATGCACCTCAACGATTCCAAGAAGGGGGTCGGCTCGAAGGTCGACCGTCACGCCCCTATAGGGGAGGGGGCCCTCGGGAGGGAATTCTTCACTTTGCTGATGCGTGACCCCCGTATGGACGGCATTCCGTTGATTCTTGAGACGCCCGACGAGGCCCTTTGGAAAGAAGAAATAGCTTGGCTTTACAGCCAGGCATCCGACTGAAAAAAGATTTTCCTCAAAGATTATTCCTCAGATAAACCATCTTATTTACATTCATAAGACAAACAGTCAACTATCATGAAAACTAAACCCGACCTAAGTTTCTGGAAACTTTGGAATCTCAGCTTTGGGTTCTTTGGCGTGCAGATTGCCTATGCCCTGCAGAGCGCCAACGTGAGCCGAATATTCGCCACTCTCGGCGCAGACCCCCATGATTTGAGCTATTTCTGGATTCTTCCCCCTCTTATGGGTCTTGTGGTGCAGCCGATTGTCGGCACCGCCTCTGACAAGACCTGGAACAAGATAGGCCGCCGTCTCCCTTACCTGATTTTCGGGGCAGTGGTGGCTGTCATAGTAATGTGCCTGTTGCCCAATGCCGGAAGCTTCGGGCTCGCCGTGTCGTCAGCGATTCTCATCGGCCTGGTGGCCCTGATGCTGCTTGACACCTCAATCAACATGGCGATGCAACCCTTCAAGATGCTTGTGGGCGATATGGTCAATGAGAAGCAGAAAGGACTTGCCTATTCAATCCAGAGCTTCCTTTGCAACGCCGGCTCGATTGTGGGATATGTTTTCCCCTTCCTGCTCACCTGGATAGGATTCCGCAATACCGCCGCGTCGGGTGTGATACCCCAGACGGTGGTGTTCTCCTTCTATTTCGGAGCCGCAATCTTGTTGGCGTGCGTTATTTACACGCTGATGAAAGTCAAGGAGTGGCCCCCCGAGCTTTACCGTGAGTACAACGGAGGCCCCGAGGTGAAAGCTGACGGCAAGAAGGAGAAGACCAACCTGCTGAAGCTTCTTGTCAACGCTCCCAAGACATTCTGGACAGTCGGCCTCGTGCAGTTTTTCTGCTGGTTCGCGTTCCTCTTTATGTGGACTTACACCAACGGTACCATCGCCAAAAACGCGTTCAAGTGTCCTGAGACCACAACCGTGACCGGTCTTGCCGTGGCCGGTGCCGACGGCAAAACCTCGGAGGTGCTGTCTGCCAAATATATCCTGACAGCTGACAACAAGGTAATCGTGGACCATGGCAAGCCTTGTGTGGCCGGTATCGTTACCGCCGACGGTGAGTTTGTCGAAGGCCGTGACGTGGCCATCGCCGACACCAAAGTTGAGGCTGTCTCGATTAACGCCGGAGGGCTTGACATACAGGTGCCCGCTGAGGGAATCGAGGTCGTGTCGCCCGTAGTCAATGATGGTATCATCAGCTCTGTGGCCGGTGTCGCCGCCTATGGCTTCAACGAGGATATCGCATCAGGAAATATGGTTGTAATCGTTGACGGCAAGAGGGTGGAGACCCCCTCGTTCAAGCTTGTCGACTATCTTTCGCGTATGGAGGGAGAGACAAAGATTCTCCTTGCCGACATCTACACCCACGACCCCAAGACCGGCGAGCTCTTTGTCGACGGAGTCAAGGAGGCCACAATCTCCGACCCCTCCAAGGCAGGATTCGAGACATCCGTCGTGCTCAATACCGAGTCTCCCGAGTATAACGACGCAGGCAACTGGGTCGGCATCCTCTTCGCCATCCAGGCCATCGGCTCCGTGCTGTGGGCGATTGTGCTTCCCCAGTTCCGCAGCCGCAAGTTCTCCTATGCCCTCAGCCTCCTGCTCGGTGCCGTCGGCTTCATCTCCGCCGGATACTTCACCGACCAGTATCTGCTGTTTGTCTCCTTCGCCCTTATCGGCTGCGCTTGGGCCGCGATGCTGGCATGGCCGTTCACGATTCTCACCAACTCTCTCAAGGGGGGCAACATCGGCGCGTATCTCGGCCTGTTCAACTGCTCGATCTGTATTCCGCAGATTGTGGGTGCGCTCCTTGGCGGCGTCATCCTTTCGGCGATCGGCAATCCCGACGAGCTCGCCCCGCAGTATATGATGATGGTAATCGCCGGTATCTCGCTGTTCCTCGGCGCCGTGGCGGTTTATTTCATCAAGGAGCATTCCGCCGAGGCGAAAGCCTGAAAACAAGTCGGCCAGGGGACGTGGCGTTGCCGGCGACAAGCCGTCTCGCGACGTTCCCGGCCGGAATTGAAAAATCTCACAAAAGCAAAAACAGGAAGTATGAAATCCAAGATATATTCAACAATCCTCGCCGGTGCGGCCGTGATAGGGCTTTCCGCCTGTTCGGCCCATGAGGATTACGACGCGTATGTGGAGACTCTGAAATCCCAGCCCGCGGTTATCGACACCATATCATCGCCCGCCTCATATGCGGCCTACCTCGATACGCTCGCTATGAAGGCTGATGCGTTTGAGCAGCTTGGCGTAAAGCTTGACCCGACTCAGAAGGAGGAGCTTGCGGCTCTCTCCATGCAGATTCAGCAGGCTCTGACTGACAAATACAACCAGATGGCCCAGGAACCGGCCTGCGAGCAGACGGTCTTCGAGGCATCCATACCTGTAGGCCCTGCAGACCCTTCTGCCGGTGTTGTCGAGCTTGACTGAACATTCCTCTGCCTTGGTTGCAGTTTTGTATGTAATTAAAATGTAACCCTTTGGCGGTGATTCGGTGTGGCTATAATTGCCACATTGTTAAAATATTAAATTGACGGAGTTAAGTCTGAGAGGATTTGACTCCGTCAATTTATGTTTTGTTAACATATTCCTTGAAAATCTTTGGGTTATATTTGCAAAAAGTGCTCCATAAAGATGCGGACAGCAGGCCGATTCCATCCAAACCGCCATATTCAAGTGCCTGCTGCTCCGCATCTTCTTTTATGTCGCCGGGAGGTTGCGACGTGACTTTGTCCCTGCTTTGTCCCTGTTTTGCAAGATGGGATATTGTTGTTGAAATCTTTTGCCGATATGTTTATTTTTTGCTAACTTTGCAGTATCGAAACCCCGTCAAAGGAATGTTTGGTAAGCGGGGATATGTCGAAGTTCCTCACATCAACCGTTATAGAGCCGTGAATCTCGTAATCGACCATCTTGAATATCTGTTGCGCCGCCACGATTGTGTGACGGTGCCGGGCATCGGCGCGCTGATGGTGCGCTACCGTCCTGCGAGGTTTGACAGCCGAAATCCGTTGGTTCTGCTTCCCCCTTCGAGGGAGCTTGCCTTCAATGGTGCGCTCACCGAGTCAGACGGGATTCTTGAGAACTCCGTAGCCCGTCGCAGCGGAGTTTCCTTTGAGGCCGCGAGCCGGATGGTGAAAGAGGAGGTCGAGTCGCTGCTGCAGCAGTTGAAGGCATTCGGCTCGATAGCTCTCGGAAGGCTCGGGGAACTGAATTTCTCGGACTATGGCACGATTCTGTTTTCCCCTTTCGATGCCGCAGGATGGGATTTCAGGAATTACGGACTGCCGCCCCTGTATCTGAAAAACGCCGACGACATAGTGAGGACATCGTCTGAGAGGCGTGTCGTTTCAGCAGTCGTACCGGAGCGCGGGATTGAAAGCAACTCGAATATATTGTCGGCTCCCGAACCTTGGGAGGATGGAGATCGCATTGGGCAGACTGAAGGACGGCGTGGGCGTTTCGCGAAAAGCGTGGTCGGCATCGCCGCTTCGTTGGCGGTGATTGTGACAGTGGCTTTGTTCCTGCTCAATCCCGTAAAGGTCGAGAATGAGCCGTTGAAAGCATCCATCGCCCCGACCGAGGCTGTCAGCTTTGATGAAGAGACTGACGACAGGCAATCCGGGGAATATATCCTGAACGAACCGGAGCCTGAAGCCGATTCCTCCGCATCATTGCCGGAAAATGGAGCCGAAGTCAGCGTGTCGGAAGCTGTGTCATCTAATAAAGGTGAATCTGCCGCCGCCGGAGAAGTGCTGACTGCAGCATCCTCGTCAAAGAGGGAGAAGAGGTTCAGCGAATCTGACCCTTACTGCGTGATTGTGGCCTCCTTCCCCGAGGAGTCGCAGGCATCACGCTATATCGCCGAGAACCCGGGCAGGGCTTTGGGCGTTTTACAACAAGACGGCAAATATCGGGTATATGCCGCAACCGGCGCAACATATGAGGAGGCTTCAGCGCAGAAAGCTGTGGCCGGTTCTGCCGGTGCCTGGATTTGTCGCCGCTGACCCCCTTGTGGGCTTCATCCGGGGCCTGCGCGAATTCCGAGGGACAAAAAAGAAATAACCAAGAACCCCCTGATATGGAAAACTTCCACGAACTTTTGATTAACCGCCGGAGCATCCGCCGTTACACTTCCGAGCCTGTCGATGCAGACCAGGTCAGGCAGATTATGGAGGCGGCCCTGATGTCGCCGTCATCTAAAAGTGTACGTCCATGGCAGTTTGTTGTCGTAGAGGATAAGGAGATGCTTGAAAGGCTCAGCCAATGCAAGCCAAACTACGCCACCTCCATAGCGTCGGCTCCCCTTGCTATTGTGGTGACCGCCGATATCACGAAGTCTGACGCCTGGGTGGAGGATGCCTCCATCGCAGCTGTGTTCATGCAGCTTCAAGCTCAGGATTTCGGACTCGGAAGCTGCTGGGTGGAAATCCGAGAGCGCTTCCGCGAGGATGGCGAACCCGCCGAGGAATATGTCCGCGAGGTACTTGGCATTCCCGAGCAGTACGCGGTTCTCTGTGTCATCACCATCGGTCACAAAGATGAGGAACGCAAGCCCATCAATCCCGAGAAACTTCTCTGGGAGAAGGTCCATATCGGTTCCTGGAAGCAAGGCGCGGAATGAAGATAGCCATCATCGGGGCCGGGAATGTAGCCACTCATCTGGCCCGAGCCCTGAGCGGTTTCAATGAAATATGCCAGGTTGCGTCGCGCTCCGGAGTCTCCGCCAGCAGCCTAGCGGCGGAGGTGAACCGCGTGTGCGAGGAGCGGTATGGCCGACCCGGAGAGTGCGAGGCTGTGGCCGACCTCGGTAAACTGCGTGGAGATATGGATATGTATCTCATCGCGGTCAATGACGACGCCGTCGCGGATGTCGTCTCGGCAACCGGCGACTACCCTGGGATATGGGCCCATACCTCGGGAAGTGTCGGGATGCAAGTCTTTGAGGGGAAGAAGCGCAATTACGGTGTGTTCTATCCCCTGCAGACCTTCTCGAAAGATGTCACGGCCGATTTCAGCAATGTGCCGATGCTTATAGAGGGTTCCTCTGCGGATGTCGCGCGGGAGCTATCGCAGGTTGCCGGGGAGATTTCATCTGCGGTAAGGATGGCTGACAGCACGACAAGGGAGGCGATACATGTCGCCGCAGTCTTCGCCTGTAACTTCGCGAATCTGATGTGGGCCGAGGCAGACCGCCTTCTGCGTCCGCAAGGGCTTGACATCAGGTTTATGATGCCGCTGTTGCAGGCCACTCTTGACAAGCTGAAGGTAAAGGCTCCATTCGATGCGATGACCGGACCGGCCCGCAGGGGTGACGTGGCTGTCATCGAGAAGCATATCGCGGCCCTACCTGACGATCTCAAGCCGATATATTCACTTCTCACTGAAACTATACTGAACCATTACAGACTACTTGACGCCGAATAAGGTTATGAGTAAAATTTCATACGACCTGTCTAAGATAAAGGCTATTGTTTTTGATGTGGATGGGGTGCTGGCCACCTCGACGATTCCGTTGGGCGACAATGGCGTGCCCCGCCGCACTGTCAACACCAAGGATGGCTTCGCGATGCAGCTTGCCGTGAAGCGTGGCCTCAGACTCGCCATAATCACCGGTGCGGTATCCCCGGGAATCACCGAACGTTTCGAGGGGCTGGGGATAACGGAAATCTTCACAGGCGTCGGGATGAAACTGCCTGTCTTCAAAGAGTGGATTGAAAGAAACGGACTGACTCCCGAAGAGGTGGTGTATGTCGGGGATGACATACCCGATTATGAATGTATGCGGTATGCCGGGCTGGCTGTCGCCCCATCGGACGCGGCGGTGGATGTGCTCGAAATCGCAGGATACATTTCTCCGGTTACGGGTGGCCACGGTGTTGCCCGCGACATCCTTGAGGAGGTTATGCGTGCCCAGGGGATATGGGCGCTTTCCGACAGGGCGTTCGGATGGTAATTAACAAACAACATTGCAAGATGACAGTTACAGAAAACCGATACAAGCCACTTGAGGGGTGTAAGATTCTGCTCGCCTCCCATTCCCCGCGCCGCAGGGAGCTGCTTGGAAAGCTTGATGTCGATGTCGAGATTCTTCCTCTTATTGAAGTGAATGAGGCGTTCCCCGCGAAGATGGCCCCTGAGGAGGTCGCTCCTTACATTTCAAGGAAGAAAGCCCATCCTTATATGGCCCAGCTCAACGAGGGGGAGATTCTGCTTACGGCCGACACCGTGGTGATAAACCGGGGGGAGGTCTTGGGCAAGCCGGCCGATGCCGAGGACGCGGCATTGATGCTGCGCCTGCTTGCGGGCCACACCCACAAGGTGGTCACCGGCGTGACCTTGGCCACGACAAAGCGGACGGTCACTTTCGGGGAAACCACCGAGGTTGACTTCGCTCCTCTGACCCACGAGGAAATCGACTATTATGTGGAGAAATACCGACCGATGGACAAGGCCGGGGCGTATGGCATTCAGGAATGGATAGGATATATCGGAATATCCGGCATCCGGGGCGACTATTATAATGTGATGGGGCTTCCGCTCCACGCCCTTTACACCAGGCTTGTGACGATTGCCAACGGCTTCAGGAAGGGCGGCAACCGCTGATAAGTCAGCCTGACTGTCTTTCCCCCTTTACATTCGGCGTGAAATTTCCGCGACGGGTATCTGGAGTATGACCGGATGCCCGTCGGGCGTATATGACGGGTCGGGCATTGAGAACAGTTCGGCCAGGAGCCTCTCGGCGTCGGTGTTCTGCATCCGTTTATTGGCGCGTATCGCGGCCGACTGGGCCAGCGAAAGCGCAACGCGTCGCCGCATGTCTTCGCCTGGATTGCCGAGGCCCTCCTCTGCATCCGCGATTATCTTGGTGAGGGCATCCGCCGCGTTTGTGTTGCCGAGCATTGCGGGAATTCCCCGCATCTCGCAACGGAATATCCCCTCGTCGGCCGCCTGGGAGAATTCCAGGTCATATCCGAGAGATTTCACTTCGGCTGCGATGCTGTCGAGAACCCCTTTCTGGCTTGGGGTCAATTCCAGCAGGTCGGCGAAAAGCACCTGCTGGGATTTCCCGACTGATGATTCAGTTTCAGACAGGAATCTTTCAAAGAGTATTTTCACATGCGCCCTGTGGCGGTCGACAAGAATCAGGCTGTCGGTGCCGACTGTCACCAGGTAGCGGTTGGCCAGCTGTAGCAAACCTCCGGCGGGAGCAGCTATTTCGGTGCCGGGCAGGCTGTTGAGCACACTTGCCTCAATCGTCTTCGGCAGTTCGGTCTCATCGGTCAGGAAGCTTTCCGGGGTAGGGGGCAGGGAGGAGCCGCCACCGGTGGCGTTCTGGAAATCGGCATACAGTTTGTCCCAGTCGTTGAGATGGCTTCCCCGCGACGGGGTGGCATGTGGGGAGGGGGAGGAGGCGTTGAGGCGTGACGGTTCGCTGATCCTGGAGAGGTTTTCTACTGGGGTGGCGGAGGATTTGTGGGAATCCTGAGCGAACGGATTGTATGAGTCATCGAGACCTCCCAGGTCGAGCTTCCCAGAGAGGCTCGGGTCGAACACCGGAATCTCTGGGGCGTCCTCCTGGTCGAAATCAAGTGAGGGAATCGCGTTGAACTTGCCGAGGGCCTCGCGTATGGCTGCCGAGAGAATCTGCCATATCGGCTGCTCGTTCTCAAACTTTATCTCGCTCTTTGTGGGGTGTATGTTGACATCTATGGTCTGCGGGTCGACCTCGAAATTGAGGAAATAGTTGGGCTGGTGTTCGGCGGCAATCAGCTCTTCATAACAGTTCATCACCGCTTTGTGGAAATAGGGGTGACGCATGTTGCGGCCATTGACAAAGAAAAACTGCTGGGCGTTGCGTTTGCGGGCGAATTCCGGCAGACATACGAAGCCGCTGATTTTGACCAGCGGGGTCTCGGTCTCGACCGGTATCAGCTGCTTGTCGATTGACTTCCCGAAAAGCCCGGCAATCCTCTGCCGGAGTGTGCCGGGGAGGAGCTGGTAAAGGTTGACGTCGTTGTGATACAGCTCGAATTCCACCGAAGGGTTGACCAGGGCGAGGCGTTCGAACTCACGGGTGATATGGCCGAGTTCGACCGCGTCTTTTTTCAGGAATTTCCTCCGTGCGGGAAAGTTGAAAAACAGGTTCTTCACAGCGAGGTTGCTCCCGGGGGTACAGGCTTCGGGGGTCTGGCTGACGAATTTGGAAGCCGCCAGTTCGAGATGGGTGCCAATCTGGCTGTCGCGGCGCATCGTGCGCAAGTCGATTTGCGCCACTGCGGCTATTGAGGGCAGCGCCTCGCCGCGGAATCCCATAGTGTGAAGTTCGAAGAGGTCAGAGGCCTGGCGGATTTTTGATGTGGCATGGCGTTCGAATGCCAGTCGCGCGTCGGTGTCAGACATTCCGCAGCCGTCATCAACTACCTGAATGAGGGTCTTGCCGGCGTCGCGCAGGATTATCTTTACCTGTGTCGCACCGGCATCGATGGAGTTTTCCACCAATTCCTTGATTACCGAGGCGGGACGTTGGATTACCTCCCCGGCGGCTATCTGGTTTGCAACGGAATCTGGAAGGAGCTGGATTACATCGCTCATTTTGGCATTATGGTTTGAAGTGTTGATAGTGCAAAATTAGTCAAAAATCGGTAATTTTGCGGTATGAGAAGAGTATTTCTGTTTAACCCGGAGAATGACATAGCCCTTGGGACAGGCCTGGAGAGGATAACGCCTCCCCGCCAGGCGGCGTTGCTCCACAAGGCCGGCGCGATGCTCCCTTTCTGGCTTGGGGAGAGCGGGGATTATGTTGTCGTGGGAGAAGAAGAATTTGCAGGGGCAGAGCGCTGGAGGGAGGAAGTCGCCGAGATTCTCGGTGTGGATGGCCCGCGTCAGGTCGCAAGCCTAAGGGGGATGGATGATGTCGGGCTGTCACCGTGGGGGTGGAGCCGCGATGCGGTATGCCAGTTTGAGAAACTCGGAGCGGTCAGCAGGATGCTGGAAGAGAAGAGGGGCGGCATGGATGTCAGACGTGACCTTTCCCACCGCAAGTCTGCCCTGAGGTTTCTGGAAATATGGGAAACGGAGGTGGGGAAGTTGCCCTTTACGTTGCCTGTCCAGGCGTTTTGCCCCGATGATGTCAAAAGTTTTGTGGAGGCCAACGGTAGATGTATGGTGAAATCTCCATGGTCGTCAAGCGGGCGTGGGGTTTTTCCTGTCGATGCCTCGACATTGGAGGCTTCATTGCCCCGGATTGAGGGGCTGATGAAACGGCAAGGGTCGGTGATGCTTGAGCCTTTGCTGCCGAAATTGCAGGATTTCGCGATGCTGTTCAATTATAATGGAGGAGAGTCACGGTTTGAGGGATATTCGATGTTCTTCAATTCCACTGACACGAATTATGGTGGTAATTATATCGGTTCCGACGATATGATTTTGGCCAGGCTTGAGGAGTGGGTGTCGCGTCGTGAAGTGGAAGCTGTCAGAGAGAAGGTGGAGGAGATTCTGCCGTTTGTCCTGGGGGGTGGATACGAAGGGCCGCTGGGTATCGATATGATGGTCTGCGGGGATGAATCGGAGACACCCTGGATTGCTCCATGTGTGGAAATCAACCTGAGATACACGATGGGATTCGTGGCCCGGGGGGTATGGCGAAAGCTTGGCCGGGAGGGACGGATGTCGATTTCTCCGGCAGGGGGCGATTGGGCGTCAGTCATAAGAGAAGGGGAACGGCCCGTAAGGCTCGCTCCCCTCAATGATTGGTTTGACTTTATGTTTCACCCTTATGCCTGACCGGCGTCAGCCACGGGTTTCTGGCGGCGTTCAAGCCTTACAACATTCTCGACATGGTGGGTATGGGGGAACATGTCGACGGGACGCACTGCCGTCACCTTGTATTTCGGGTCGAGCAGCGCGAGGTCGCGGGCCTGTGTGGCCGGGTTGCAGCTGACGTACACGATGCGTTCAGGCTCGGCGTCGAGGATGACATTCACGACATCGGTGTGCATCCCCGCGCGGGGAGGGTCGACAATCATCACGTCGGGGCGTCCATGGAGGGCGATGAAGTCTGAAGTCAGCACATCCTTCATGTCTCCGGCGTAGAAATCGGTGTTGTCGAGTCCGTTGACCTCGGCGTTGAGCTTGGCGTCGCGGATGGCGTCTTCGACATACTCGATTCCGATTACTTTGCGGGCCTGGCGTGCCACGAAATTGGCTATGGTGCCGGTGCCGGTATAAAGGTCATAGACCAGCTCGCCTCCGGTGAGTCTGGCGAATTCGCGGGTGACCTTGTAAAGGTTGTGGGCCTGGCGGGAGTTTGTCTGGTAAAATGATTTCGGTCCGATTCGGAACCGCAGTCCTTCCATCTCCTCCTCGATGTAAGGCTTGCCGGAATGCAGCAGTATGTCGAGGTCTGATATGGTGTCGTTAGCCTTCGTGTTCACGACATACATAAGCGAGGTGAGCTGGGGGAAAGTGGAGCGCAGGTCGTCGAGCAGCCCCTTGATTTCCTTCGGGGAGTCCTCTCCGAATGACAGCACCACCATCGTCTCGCCGGTGGAGGCGATACGAATCATCATTGTGCGCAGAAGTCCGGTCTGTGCCCGCAGGTCGAAGAATGTCAGGCCGTTGGCCTTGGCGTATCCCTTCACGTGCAGTCTCAGGCGGTTGCCGAGGTCGTCCTGCAGGTGGCAGCGGTCGATGTCGAGCACCTTGTCGAACGCGCCGGGGATGTGGAAGCCTGCGGCGTCACGTTCAGGGAATTCCTCTCCGGAGCGCATCTGTTCCCAGGTGAGCCATTTCTTGTTGGAGAAGGTGTATTCCATCTTGTTGCGGTATTCGCGTGTGGCTTCCGACCCCAGGATGGGGGTGATCGGAGGAAGTTCCACCTTGGCGATTCTCGTCAACGCGTCCTCTACCTGCTGCTGCTTGGCCTTGAGCTGCTCGGCGTAGGGAAGGTGTTGCCAGCGGCAGCCTCCACAAATGCCGAAATGGCTGCAGAAAGGCTCGGTGCGGATAGGGGAAGGCTTAACAAGCCGCTCTATATGCCCTTCGGCGTAAGAGTGCTTCTTGCGGTCTATTTTTATGTCGGCGATGTCGCCGGGTGCGCCGTACGGGATGAAGACTACCATCTCGCCGTGTCGCGCGATGGCTTTCCCTTCCGCTGCCACGGCGGTTATCTCAAGCCCCTCAAGCAAGGGGAGTTCTTTTCTTTTTCTGCCCATTTCTGTTAATCGTGGAGCAATGTCAATGAATTCGAATATATTGGAAAAATGCGTAAATCAGATAACTTGGCTTCCGAAAAGCACGTTATATGGTTTACAGGTTGCAAAGTTACGATTTTCCAGCCGTTTTATGGAATCGGTGACGAAAAAAATATATGTCGGTTTGGCGTTTATCGCTGAAATTTCGTAACTTTGCACAACGCTCCGCGGTGGCTCAGGCGCCCCCGCCGTGTGTTTGTTCCAAATAAACCCGACACAACCGCGTATAATAATAATCAATCAAATATTTGACCAGAACGGTTAATAACTTTAATCTAAACAAGTCAACCAACCCATGGCAAAAAAAATCTACACTTTCGGCGACGGTAAGGCTGAAGGAGATGCCTCGATGCGCAACCTCCTCGGCGGCAAAGGTGCCAACCTCGCTGAAATGAATCTCCTGGGGATGCCCGTGCCTCCCGGTTTCACAATCACAACCGAAGTCTGCACCGAGTACACCCAGTATGGCCGCGAATATGTGGTTAAGGATATCAAGGCCGAAGTCGAGAAGGCCATCGCCCACGTGGAAACCCTCACCGGGACAAAATTCAATGACCCTGCCAACCCGTTGCTTGTGTCGGTGCGCTCCGGCGCCCGTGCTTCCATGCCGGGTATGATGGATACCGTCCTGAACCTCGGTATGAACGATGCCACCGTTCAGGCTCTCGCCGAAAAGAGCGGCAACCCCCGCTTCGCCTGGGACAGCTACCGTCGCTTCGTACAGATGTATGGTGACGTGGTGCTCGGCATGAAGCCCAAAACCAAGACCGAGACCGACCCCTTCGAGGCCATCATCGACAAGGTGAAGGAGGAGAAGGGTGTGAAATTCGACACCGACCTCACCGTCGAGGACCTTCAGGAACTCGTTAAGCGTTTCAAGGCCGCCGTCAAGGAATACACCGGCAAGGACTTCCCCGATTCCGCATGGGATCAGCTCTGGGGTGGCATCTGTGCCGTGTTCGACTCCTGGATGAACGAGCGCGCCATCCTCTACCGCCGCATGAACCAGATTCCCGAAGAGTGGGGAACTGCCGTCAACGTTCAGGCTATGGTTTACGGCAACATGGGTAACAACTCCGCTACCGGTGTGGCTTTCTCCCGCGATGCCGCAACCGGCGAGAATATCTTCAACGGCGAATACCTCATCAACGCCCAGGGCGAGGATGTGGTTGCCGGTATCCGTACCCCCCAGCAGATCACCATCGAGGGTTCACGCCGTTGGGCTGCCCTCCAGGGTATCTCCGAGGAGGAACGTGCTGCCAAATATCCCTCCCTTGAGGAGTCGATGCCCGTATGTGCCGCCGAGCTCATCGCCATCGCCAACAAGCTTGAGGCTTACTTCAAGGATATGCAGGATATGGAGTTCACCATCCAGGACGGCAAGCTCTGGATGCTCCAGACCCGTAACGGAAAGCGCACAGGTGCGGCTATGGTGCGTATCGCCATGGAACTGCTCCGTGCCGGCGAAATCGACGAGAAGACCGCCCTGCTCCGTATGGAACCCCAGAAACTCGACGAGCTTCTTCACCCCGTATTCGACAAGGACGCCCTCAAGCGTGCCCTCGTTGTAGCCAAGGGTCTTCCCGCTTCTCCCGGTGCCGCAACCGGCCAGATTGTGTTCTTCGCTGACGACGCCGAGGCTTGGGCCGAGAAGAAGAAGAAAGTTGTCCTCGTCCGTATCGAGACCTCTCCCGAAGACCTCCGCGGTATGGCAGTAGCCCAGGGTATCCTCACAATGCGCGGCGGTATGACCAGCCACGCAGCGGTGGTTGCCCGCGGTATGGGCAAGTGCTGCGTTTCCGGCGCCGGTGAAATCAAGGTTGATTACGAGGCCCGCACCGTTGAAATGGGTGGCAAGACCTACAAGGAAGGAGACTGGATTTCGCTCAACGGTTCTACCGGTGATGTTTACGATGGCCAGGTGCCCACTGTCGAGCCTGAACTCGACGGCGACTTCGGCGCAATCATGAACCTCGCCGCCAAATACACCAAGACCCTTGTCCGCACTAACGCCGACACCCCCCGCGACGCCAAGCAGGCCCGTCATTTCGGTGCCCAGGGTATCGGTCTGTGCCGCACAGAGCATATGTTCTTCGAGGGCGACCGTATCAAGGCAGTCCGCGAGATGATTCTTGCCTCTGACGTTGAAGGCCGCAAGGCTGCGCTCGCCAAGCTCCTCCCGATGCAGCGTGGCGACTTCGAAGGAATCTTCACCGCTATGGACGGCTACGGAGTGACCATCCGTCTGCTCGATCCCCCTCTGCACGAATTCGTGCCTCATCAGACCGCTACCCAGAAAGAACTGGCCGATGAGATGGGTATCACCCTCGCCGAAGTGAAGGCAAAGGTTGACGCTCTCGAGGAATTCAACCCCATGCTCGGTCACCGTGGCTGCCGTCTCGGCATCACCTATCCCGAAATCACCGAGATGCAGACCCGCGCCATCATCGAGGCCGCCCTTGCCGTCAAGGCCCGTGGCATCGATGTGAAGCCCGAGATCATGATTCCCCTTGTAGGCTCCCTCAAGGAAATCCAGAACCAGGCCGACATCATCCACATCACCGCATCCAAGGTGTTTGAGGAGCAGGGCCGCTCACTGCCCTACCTCGTAGGTACAATGATTGAGGTTCCCCGTGCGGCTCTCGTCGCCGACCAGATTGCTACCGTGGCCGAGTTCTTCTCGTTCGGTACCAACGACCTCACCCAGATGACCTTCGGCTTCTCCCGTGACGACGCTCCCAAGTTCCTCAAGTTCTACAAGGAACACGGCATCATCAAGACCGATCCCTTCGAAGTCCTCGACCAGGAAGGTGTAGGCCAGCTCGTTGAAATGGGTGTCAAGAAAGGCCGCGCAGCCCGTCCCGAACTCAAGGTCGGCATCTGTGGCGAGCACGGTGGCGAGCCCAGCTCCGTCAAGTTCTGCGCCAAGCTTGGCATGAACTACGTCAGCTGCTCCCCCTTCCGTGTGCCCATCGCCCGTGTCGCCGCGGCGCAGGCAGCCATAGAAGACTAATAGACAACTCTTAAACCACAAATAATTAGGTCGTAACACTCTGTTAAATCGGAGGTTACGACCTAATTTACTCTTAACACCAAAGCACACTTCAACACACAAATCGAGCAGAATGAGCGCGATTGTTGAGAAATAGTTGAGAGTTTTCCGCCCCCTTGTTGAGAGCGTGTTGAGAGCGTTGTTGAGAGTTCAAAAAGGGTTGTAAACTTCTGATTGATAATAAAAAAACTCCGCAAGGATTAAACATCAATCAACTAATAATTAAGAAGTATGGCAACCCTACGCCCCTGTGTTCAGAAACAACGCGCAGATGGATTTTACCCTGTGTATATCCGAGTAATCCACGATAGACAGTCGGCTTTCATCAAGACCGGCAAAGTGGTAGATAAGAAGTCGGTTACAAAGAGCCGAGAGATACGCGACAATGCAGTTCTCAAATACTGCACCGAGCAGATTGCATATTACAATCAGCGTCTAAACCTCCAAAACATCACGAACTGGACTATCAAGGAAGTTGTGGCATTTCTTTCGACAGAAGATTCCGATGCAAGTTTCAGCGACTACGCCAAGTTGCACATTTCACGAATGATCAACGACGGCCATGAGAGAAATGCCAAAAACTACAAGTTGGCAGTTGCTCACCTTGAAAGATTCATCGGCACCACACAGATAATGTTTTCCTATCTTACAACGGCAGTATTGCAGCGTTGGATAGGAACGCTCGCCCAGAAAAAGCGTGCAAAAGAGATGTACCCCGTGTGTGTACGTCAAATCTTCAAGGCTGCGCTGATAGAGTTGAACGATGATGAACGCGGTGTATGCCGCATCAAGTTCAACCCCTGGCTTAAAATCCAAATTCCAAAAAGCGATAACGCCGAACAACGCGCCATTAGCGCGGAGGCTTGCCGCGAGTTCTTCAATCGTCCACTCCCGGAGAGCAAAATGATTTCATCTCTGCCAGAACTTGGCCGCGATGTGGCGAAACTGGTTTTATGCCTTGGAGGCATAAACACCGTTGACTTGTTCAATATGAAGAAGTCCGACTATCACCACGGCGCACTATGCTACAAGCGAGCCAAAACCCGACACAGCCGCAGAGATGAAGCCTACATAGAGATGCGTGTAGAGCCGTTCATAATGTCGGTATTTGAGAAATACCTTGCCCCCGATGATGACGAGTACCTGTTCACGTTCCACAATCGCTATTGCGATTCTGATAGTTTCAGCGCAAACGTGAACAACGGCATCAAGAAAATCTGCAAGGATATGGGTATGCAGAAAGAGGATTACTACTGCGTCTATACGTTCCGCCATACATGGGGAACGATTGCACAGAACGACTGCGACGCAAACCTGTATGAGGTCGCATTCGGCATGAACCACAGCCACGGGATGAAAGTAACTCGCGGCTATGTTAAGCTCGACTTCTCCCCTGCGTGGGAGCTGAACGCAAAGGTAATTGACTTTGTATTTTTCAGCAACGCCCAGAGCAAGCAGGGTCGCGCAAAAGATATAGAACAGCCGGAAGAAAAGCTCTTCCGACTGTCAAAAAAGATGATGGTCTATGCGCGGGCCTATTTCAAGGGCGAGGTCGTTGCCGAACTTTCAGATATAGGCTTTGGCACGGTTGATGCCGTGATTGAAGCCCTTGCTGCAAAACTCTCGCCAACTATCCCGGAAGGGTGCGAGGTTCAGTTCCGCATCAAAAACGTGGATTCGGGTCGAGAAGCCGTTTATGAGCGAACAAAAGGTAAGGGCTTTTAATCCACAATCGGATAGAAAACACCTTTGAGTAACTGCGACATACCATTTTCGGTAAAGGTCGCAGTTATTTTTTCGCACAGGTATTTCTTGCCCTTGATGAAGAACACAGCTCTCACGTCGGGAATAGTATCGGCAAGAAACTTAAAGGTCGTTTTCATCTTCGGCTCGATGTTGTGGATTATCCGGCGGCGATTCTGCTGTCGGTTGTTGATTCGCAAGGAGAAATGGAGGTAGCTGAAATTGCTCCAATCGTCGCGTATCTCGATGTCCTCGACCCACGGACGCGGCAGCTTACCCATCGTATTCTGTGAGCCGTCCCAAAAGCCCACATATATGCGGTCGTAGTATTCAGCCTTTTTGTCCTTCTCCCCTGCGGCGAGCGAGGAAACCGTGTGCGACTGCATGAACGGGTGGTCGCTGTCGTCCTCGCTCGTAGTGTTGTTGTCTTCATCGTAGGCGGAGAAGGAAAGAAAAAGCACTCGCCCGTATTTATCCTCGGTATCGTCTATCCACGCCGGAACGAACTCAATCTCTTGGCTGTCGGCATCTTCATCGTCGCCCGCGATGCGTCCGCCAAAGAGGTTTACAGGTTGCAGACGGCACTTGTAGAGATAGTAGACATAAATATGCCCGGCACGCACTTCAATCTGAATCTGACGGCTGACGGCGCGGATAACGAAGTAAGCGTCGCAGTCCTCGGCATAAAGCAGCTTGTCGATGTTGCTGTTTCGTCCATGCTGCCCTCGCCAAGTGGCATACCCCTTATTATCGTTCATCAGCTCCGAAAGTGATTTGTAGCGGATAACGCGGTTCTGCCAGCCCTTGATAAACCAGTCGCACGAGTAGAATTTCCACATTTCGTGGTCGCAGTCCTTGTAGACAAGATTCTTCTGCTCGGAGTATTCACAGTTTTCTTCCTCGACCTTGACCTCGGTAGAGTGTTCCTCGACGATATTTTCGAGCTTCACGGGCTGTTTTTCGGCAAGCGTGGCCTGTGTGAACGCAAAGGAGATGCGCTTGCCCCGGTGGTCGAAGTCGAACTCACCGCCTAAAAACAGTTCCAACTTCTCGAAGTATTCCTCTACCGTCCAGTGTGGCAGGGCGTTTGCGAACCCCGGCATATACCACGCATAAGGGAGAGTATTGCAGATAAGGAGGTATTTGTATTCCTCCGAATCCTCCCACTTCGAGAAATCGGGCGTGTAGCCGACAGCCTCACATATCTTTTTTGTGATATAGATGAGGTACGGCTGCCAGGAAAGCCCGGTTGTATCACCGCTCCATTCATAGTGCGAGCGGTTCTGCACGGCATCGTCGACGATATGCTCCGCCTTGTTCTGAATGTTGCCCGAATAGTCGTTGACCCACGGCAGAGCCACGCATA
>CAMWVQ010000032.1 GCA_947177635.1 uncultured Porphyromonadaceae bacterium
CCGCCATCCCCTCCCTGCCCCCCGCTCCGCTCCGCGCGGGGCCGGGGACAGACAAACTTGCAACAACAAACACGTCATAGTCATTTCATTATGGAAAAAATCGCCAACAGGAAACCCCGAATCCTGATTATCTACACCGGCGGCACAATCGGAATGATTGAAGACCCGGCCACACTGACCCTGCGGCCTTTTGACTTCTCCCATCTGATTGACAACGTCCCCAAAATCAAGATGCTCGACTATGACATCCGACATATACAGTTCAATCCGCCGATTGACTCGAGCAACATGAACCCCGCCCACTGGCAGCAGATCGCCGAGGCAATCGGGAAAAACTACAACGACGTAGACGGCTTCGTTGTCCTCCACGGCACCGACACCATGGCCTACACAGCCTCGGCCCTCTCATTCATGCTCGAACACCTGCGCAAGCCGGTAATCATAACCGGCTCGCAGCTCCCCATCGGGGAGGTGCGCACCGACGGGGAGGAGAACCTCATCACAGCCCTCCAGATAGCCGCCGCCACCGACCCGGTCAACGGCGAGCCGATGGTGCAGGAGGTCGCGATACTCTTCGAGAACTATCTCTGGCGCGGCAACCGCTCCACCAAGATGAGCGCCGACAACTTCAACGCCTTCAAAAGCAACAACTACCCGCCGCTGGCAAAAATCGGACTGTCGATACATTTCAACCCCGACTCTCTCTGGCGGGTCAACGACCCACACCCCCTCAACGTCCACACCGGCCTGAACTCCGACATAATAATAATCTATGTCACCCCCGGCCTCACCGAGGCCTCGCTGCGCCAGCAGCTACAGACACCCGGCGTGAAAGGGGTGGTGCTGAAAACCTACGGCGCGGGCAACGCCCCGACGGAGCCGTGGTTCAACAACGCCATACGCGAGGCCGTCGACCGGGGCACGGTAATCCTCAACGTCACCCAGTGTGTCAACGGGGCCGTCCACCAGAAACGATACTACACCGGCGACCTGCTGGCCCGCGCGGGGGTAATATCGGGCCACGACATGACAACAGAGGCCGCCCTGACCAAACTGATGTTCCTCTTCGGCTCGGGGCTCTCCGGACGCCAGGTAATCCAACGCCTGCTCCACCCCATCTGCGGCGAGATGACCCTCTGACAGACACCCCCCCATACAGACCATGCAGACAAAAACAACCGAGACCGCGGCTCACGTCGCAGTCTCGGTTTCTACCTAACCTTTGTTCAATTTTAATCTTCTGATGAAAAACAAATAAACAATCTTATCACCTTTAAACGAGGAGGTGGCGGGCAGACCCCGCACTCCATGCAGGCAGACTCTGATTATGATTTGTCTGAAAGGAATTTTGAAGAGGCCGGCCGGATAGGGAGACCGGCCTCATCTGTCTTCGGGTAATTTTTTCTTTGTCGTCTTTCACTGACGCAGCTGAATCAGCGGCGCAGCATCTTCACTACCTTGCTGCCCTGGCGGACGATGTACATGCCGGGCATGTCGACATTTGCCACCCGGCGTCCGTCGAGGGTGTATGCCTCATAAGGAGCGTTGAAATCGATGGCGTTGTCAAGGAGGTCATCCTCCATCGCGGAGTCGGTGCCGGAGACTGAAATGGGGCTGCGCAGGCGCACACTCTGCAGGTCGGCATTCGAGCCGCTTATCCACATTCCGTAGTTCAGCAGGTTCCTCACATCCTCGTCAGTCAGCGGCTGGTCATAGTAGACATTCCCACCGGCGGGGATATCCGATATGTCATAATATGTGCCGGAGGCCGCATCGCCGGGCGCACGCAAGGAGGCCGCGGGCATCGCGCTACCGTAAGCTGCCTCGTAATACCAGTTGAGCGGGTCGCGGTTGTTGTCCGACACCCTTTCGGAATCATAATACAGCGACATTTCCGCGCCGCCGCTCCAGGGGAAATGGAAGGTCAGCTTGTAACCCTCATACTTTCCGTAACCGTTTGTGGCGAGCCAGTCGTTGGCGACGGCACGATTGAAATGGGAAGCAGCCACATAGATTTCAACATCGCCGGAGTTGTAAAGGTCGCCCTCATACACCTTCCCCTCGCCGTTGTGGCCAAGGGTCATCCAGTCGTTGTGGACATAGATGTCGTTCTGCATGTCACCGGGGTTTTCTTCGCCGAATGAGATTTCGGCAAGTTCCAGCCCCTCGCCGTCGAGGAACAGACCGTTGAACTTCAATGCACGGATTTCACGCTGTGTCGGGCGGTAGACCACTTTCACCAGGCCGTCATCTCCGGCATCGCCCACATTAAGGATACCATCTCCGCTGCCGGTCAGACCCTGGGCCACCTTGAGGTTGGCGGAGTAAGGACGGATGAATTGCAGACGCAGACGGGCGTCTTCGGCTGTCTTCCTGAAAGAGAATACGATTCGCTCGCCGTTGTTGTAGTTGGAGAAAGCCACCGGGCGGACACGCTTGAGGTTGTCCCAGCCGAAGGAGGCGTTGCCCTCCTCGTCACTGATGACATATCCCCTGTCTCCCTTCTCCGGATCGAGATCCGTCTTGGTGGTACCGCGGAAATAGGGGAATGAGTCATCGAGGGCCTCGTTGGAGTAATTGCGGAGCTCTACTTTCACGACTTCCGAGCCGTTGTTACCGTCAATCCAGAGGCCGTTGTGGCGCAACGCGGCCACCATACGGTAGTTGAGTATGTAGCGGTAGAACACCTTGCCGTCTACCTGGTAGGCGTCAACCACGGTGTTGGCGTCGCCGCAACCGCGCTTGAACCACTCTCCGTCATTGTCCTTGAAGTAGAATGAAGCCTGTCCGTCGGGATTGGCATTCTTGTATGTGACAACGATGCAGTCGTCAAGGTCGGCGTTGGTCTCGTCGGCGTTGGTCTCGTCGGCCCCTGCGGTGTAGAATTTCGAGGCGGGGATATGGAAGGCCTGGTCGAGGCGGTCTTTGTCGCCATCCTCAACGTGGTATCTCGACATCCAGTTGGAGTCGAACACTATCGAAGTCCCCTCACCCTTGGCCGAGGTGATTGTCTCACCCTTCTGCCACAGCACACGGGTGGTGAAGTTGCCTTCCTCCACCGGAGGTTCAGGCTCGTCGCCGTTGTCGGCCACAATCTCACCTACCTCCTCGGCGTGCTTGTTGTAGACAAACTCCACCTTGGCCACACTGTTATGATGGCCGTCAACCCAGAGGCCGTTGTCGGCCAGCGCGGCGGCCATCTTATCGGACTCAACCTTGAATGAGTAGGCAGTGTTGCCTGAAGGTTCAAAATAGTCGGGATTGGTAGAATTATTCTCTCCGCGCTTGTTCCAGTTTTTGTCGCTGTCGAGGAACACGAAATTGGCCTGGCCGCCATCCTGGGCGAAGTAGACGCGGATTTCATCACCGGCCTGAACGGCGGGCATATACTCGGGCTTTATCCACAAGGCTTTTGTCGCGTCGGCCTCGTTCTCAGCCACGTTATACCAGTTGTCGGCCATCGTGAACACGAGCCCCTTGATTTCGGCGACACCTGAGAATGTCCCCTCATCGGGATTCTCGGGGTTTTCAGGGTCTGGCTCCTCCTCTCCCCCTTCTGCAGGAACCGCGTCAACGGAGAGGATGGTTATCTTCTTGGCCATTATCTTGATTTTGTTCTCCTTTTTCACACCGTCGAGGAAATCCTGGCTGACATCAAACGAAACGCTGCCGGTATTGGCGGCGACATGGTAATTCTCGAAAAGCGTCTTCTGGCCGTTTTCTGTGTTGACGGTGACTTTCAGCTCACCCTCCTCGGAGTTGTCGAAACTGATTTTGATTTTGTCGCCGATTGACAGCGAGCTCATCTTGCCGTCGGTGTCGGAGACCTCCAGCTCGCTACCGTCAAGGTATTGTGAACCGGACCAGAGATTCGTCACTGCCATTATCGAAACCGTGGCGGCCACGGCCAATGACAGAAGCAGAGTAAAACGTTTATACATAGTTTTTGGGATGTTGGTTTGTTTCGGAGAGCAGCAGGTCAGGCCGCAATTGCCGAAAGGTTAAAGATAGATTTTGGATTTGTAAGGCTGGTTTTATCTGGCAGAGCAGTGTCGGCTTAGTGGTTAGGCAAGCCTGAAAAAGGCAATTTCCCGACTGGCTTGTACTGTTCTATGCAAAGATTCGTTTGTGACACAAAATTACATCATAACCGTCAGGGATTCAGACACTATTTTATCCGAAACCACACCTATTCCGACAAAATTCGGATTTAGGCCACAAGGGGCTTCTGACAGCATTGCATCCGGCGGGGAAATGAAGCAGGGGGCAGACCTTGACGTCCGCCCCCTGCGGGGAATTTCTAAGTAAGGGAGAGGAGGATATCTTTATCTTGATGAGTTAGTATTTGCAGAGCTGGCAAGGGGTCATTTGGCCACTTTGGTGACCTTGGAACCCTGGCGCACGATGTAGATGCGGCCCTGGGTCATCTCGCTTACGCGACGGCCGTCGATGGTGTAGATTTCAACGGGAGCGTCGAGGTCGACAGCGTCAACAGCGATGTTCTCCACGGAGGCTGAACCGGCCTTGGCAAGTTCGACCTTGATGAGGGTGGCGTTCTGACCTTTCACGAAGAAACCACGGGAGGGGAGGGTCTCAAGCTCGGTGTAGTCGCTGGTGCCGATGGGGGCGTCGGTGATTTCAAAGGTGTAGACACCGTTGGCGGGGATGGGATCATAAGAAACCATCTCGGTCCACGCCCAATCGGGACCAACCTTCACGTCAATCTGAATCTGGGCGGGAGCGTCGTCGGTGCCTTCGAGGTCTTTGTAGGTGAAGATGAGCTTGTCACCCTCGGCGAGGCCTGCCATGGCGGCGGCAACCTTGTCGGTCCAGCTGGCCGACTCGCAGCTGAGGTCGAGCATGCCTTTCCAAGCGCCCATCACCTCTTCACCTTCCCAGAGGGCTTCGCCGCCGGTAACGGGAGGCTCGGGATCTTCCTGGCTGCCACCTTTGGAGATGACCTCCACCTTCACGAGGGTAGCGTTCTGTCCCTTGACAGCGAAACCGCGCTGTGAGAGCATCTCAAGGTCGGTATAGTCACCCACAGGCTCATCCTTGATGGTGTAGGTGTATTTGCCGGCGAGGATGGGGTCTGCGTCAACGATAGTTGTCCAGGTCCAGGCGTTGTCAAGACCGAAGGAGTTGAGCTGGATCTGGGCGGAAGCTGCGTCAGCGTTCTCATAGTAGAACACCAGCTTGTCGCCAGCCTTGAGGCCGCCCATGACGGTCTTGTTCCACTGCGCGTTTTCGGGGATGTTCTTGTATTCAAGCATGCCCTTCCAGCTGCCCATCTCTACGGAGCCGGTCCATACGGCGGTGCCGGTGGTGGGGGTCACGTCGCCTCCGCCTGCCTTGACGAGCTCAACCTTGTTGAGGGTGGCGTTCTGGCCCTTCACGAAGAAGCCGCGGCCGGGGAGGGTCTCCAGCTCGGTGTAGTCGGTTTCGCCGATGATGCCGTCGGTGATTACATAGGTGTAAACGCCGTCAGCGGGGATATTGTCATACTCGACCATGGGAGTCCAGGCCCAGGCGTTGCCCACCTTCACGTCAATCTGAATCTGGCCGGGAGCCTCATCGTCGGTGGAGACATCGGTGTATGTGAAAACCAGCTTGTCGCCCACGGCGAGATCGGCCATGGCTGAAGCGACCTCGGGGGTCCAGTTGGTAGACTCACAGTCGAGGGAGAGCATGCCTTTCCAGCTGCCCATCACCTCTTCACCTTCCCAAAGGACGGTGGAGTTTGCCGACATTGCGAGACCGGCTGCGGCGAGAAGAGTAAAAATCTTGTTCATTTGAAATTGTTGAAAAGAGTTAGTTATTTAAGGTTTTGTTCGTTTTTTTCAATGGCTTTCAAGCGTCATCCAGGCATTGGTCCACGTGGGATAAATGTTTTCATGGCTCAAAAGTTGTTGACACTTGCAAAGTTACAATGAAAACATCCCGATAATTGATACAATTTTGTCAGTTTCCGATACGATTTCTACATTCTTGAGTCCGCCCATCCGGCAGATGTCAAAAAACGCCTCACATGGAGGCGTTTTTTGCGTGAAATGACCTTGCATGGTGGCCAACGACAACTGTATGCTGGAAAAATCGACGGTCTGGAAAAATCTTGCGCTTATTTCACCTTTAAGTGAAATATTTATCGTATCTTTGCGTTATAATATCAACCACAATCACACTACCTATGGGCGAAGTAGAACTTTATCTTATCCAGGAGGGGGAGAACTGCACTATATATACATTGCAGTTTCTCCGCGATGTCGAATCTGAGTTTGAAAAATTTGTCACTAAATTCAGGGAAGATGCCGAGTACAGCGAGGATTTCTCGCGTATCGCCGCATTTATCACACGTATTGCGAAGACCGGAGCATTGGAACGGTACTTCCGTCCTGAGGGCAAGATGAATGATTCTGTTGTCGCGCTGCCTGTGACATCTTCAAAATTGCGCCTTTACTGTCTGCGGTTGTCTGACAAGATACTCGTTTTGGGCAATGG
Source organism: uncultured Porphyromonadaceae bacterium (assembly GCA_947177635.1). Classification (GTDB taxonomy): domain Bacteria; phylum Bacteroidota; class Bacteroidia; order Bacteroidales; family Muribaculaceae; genus UBA7173. The sequence goes on from CAMWVQ010000032.1 coordinate 6,499, forward strand.
CGGCGTGAAAACATCGCAACGATATGAAGATGACACACTCCTAAACGGTTATGTGATGACCCTGCAAAAATTCGAAAAATTGCTTAGGCAGGAAGTTGATAACGGCAACGTGAATATCACGGAATCGACCATAGAAACCGACAATATTTTTAAGTTATGAAGCGCACATCCAGAACACTTGAAGAAATGCTCGGCCCTGTTCCGGCAAACATCCAGGCAGAAGTTGACCTCTCTTTTGAAATATCCGACCGCATTGATAACCTTATGCGGCAACGTGGTTTGTCAAAGAAACAGTTTGCCGATGCCCTCGGGCGCAGACCGAGCGAAATCACCAAATGGCTGAGCGGTCAGCATAACTTCACCATCGCCACACTCGCAATGCTCTCATCATTCTTCGGGCAACCCATAATCACCGTCAGCTAAGTACACAACCAACGAGCATTATATTCTTCCTCCCGTTGCTTCTCTTGTCTTCAGTATTACGGATACATTACCCTGAGGCGGACAGAACCTTATGACAGGGTCTCGATTACCTCAAGACACATACGGGAGTTGTGGTAGGGACATTTCCAGAATCCGGCTTTGTCGTCGCGGCGGTTGACATCCCCTCCGGGGAACCGGCTCCAGTGCCACTCCCCACCTTCAAGGTCGACAAGATTCCCCTTTATCCACTGCCAGGAGTTCCAGGCCTTGTCTATGGCCATATCCACCCCGTGGTGGCGGTAAAGATACACCAGGCCGACAACATCCTCAGCCTGCACCCACCAGTGGCGTTCGAGGTCGAGACGTCCGTCGCCGAATCGCTCGTATGCCATCCATCCTTCGTCTGAACGGCCTTCGAGGGCGGCGTTGGCGATGGCCAGGCAGTGGCGTTTTGTCTTCTCATAAAGGGCTTCCATCTCTTGACCGGATGCGTCACCGGGATTGGCGCGCAACACTCCGGCGGCTTCGAGCAACAGCCATGACGCCTCGATGTCGTGACCGTATGAGATATTGCTGTCCTGACGGTTCCACTGCTCGTCGAAGAATAGACCCAGGTGGGCGGTGGCCTTATCCTCCATCACGTCGAGGAAAACACGCAGAAGGTCGACGATTGACTCACGGAGCGACGCGTCAGGCCATACCCGGTAAAGGTTGGTGTAGGGTTCAAGTACGTGGAGATGGGTGTTCATCGTCTTCTTCTCGTTGGCGTCCTTGTCGGAGAGGCGCATGTCGGAAATCTCCTTCCAGTCACGGGTGAACGCTTCTATGTATCCTCCACCGTTGGCGGCGCAGTCGCGGGCTCGCGACTCAAGCACGCGGAAGAGAGCGACGGCCAGCTCAAGAGCCTCCTCCGAACCTGTGGCGCGGCGGTATTCGCTCAGGCCGTAGATGGCGAACCCTATGGCGTAGGTCTGCTTCTTGGTGTCGAGGGGCTGCCCGGCGGCATCCACCGACCAGTAGACGCCCCCCATCTCGCGGTCGATGAAATGGTCGCGGAGGTATTCATACGCGCGGGTGGCCGCCGAGAGATACTGCGGGTCGCGCAGAACGCGGTATGCGGCGGAGAATGTCCAGAGCAGGCGGCCGTTGAGGATAGCCCCCTTGGGGGCGTCGGGTTCCGGGGTTCCCTCCCCGCTGATGCGGCCCAGGTAACCGCCACGCTGCGTGTCGGTCATCCGGTCAATCCAGAAGGGGAGGATGTTACCGGTGAGGTTGTCTCTGAGGTCAGATATGAGGTGTTCGGCGATGGTCATTTTTTTCGTTTTTCGGAATTGACAGGAGTTGGTAATCACACACCGGTCTCGGTGGCGGCGCGCAACTCGGAGGAGGCGGAATCACACGCTTCCGGCACCGCTGTGCCGGCTTCTGCGCGCTGCTTGCGCAGGTCGCGGTCGATGGCCTCCATGCGCGAGGTCGTCAGCGGGTAGAAAAACAGGATGAAGGCTCCGAAGAGGGCCACGGCGGCGGGGATGTAGCTCATCAGGTAACGCAGCCCGTCGAGGGCGGCGTCGCTCTGGGTGACATGCACCCCGGCGTCAATCTCATAGGTCACATACCCGAAGGCCGCCAGGAGCCAGAGGGCGCCTGAGCCTCCGAAGGCCGAGCCGAATTTCTGGGCCATCGACGCGGAGGAGAAGATGAGGCCGGTCGAGGCGGTGTGGTATTTCTGTTCGGAATAGTCTGACACGTCGGCATACATCGACCACACGAGGGGGGAGACGATGCCGGTGCCGATAGAAATCAGCACCTGCAGGAGGAGCATCATCCAGTAGCCGCCGACGGAGCCGAGAGGAATGTAGAAGAACGCCACGGAGAGCACCGCAAGCAGGATGTTGATTGCCATGAAAGCGTTTTTCTTCCCGAGCGCGCCTACGATGGGGACGGTAATCATCACTCCGACCATGTTGAACAGCTCACCGATGGCCAGGAAGAGTCCGGCGAAGAAGGCGAACGACAACCCGAACAGGGCCAGGGTGGCGTCGGGCGACACGAGGTCGGCGAAGTAGAACGCCACGGTGGAGCCGCGCACGGTGTTGAAGAGGTTGGTCGAGAGGGCCGCGCCGATAAGCAGCCACCACGGGCCGTTGCGCAGGAGCTTGGAGAGGTCAGAGCCGACCGACACCTCCGACTTGGTCTTGACCTGCTCGCGGGTCATCCGGAAGCAGAGGAAGAACAACAGCGCGCAGGCCACGGCTATCACAATCATCGCCCACTGCCATCCTCCGGCGGCCGACATGCCGAACACATTCTGGAAGAGGTTGCAGAGGGGTTCCCACGCCGCCAGGGCGATGAACGAGCCGCCGTAGGCGAAGAACATCCTGTAAGAGGAGAAGACGGTCTTCTCGGCGGAATCGGGGGTGATGACCCCGAGCATGGCTCCATAGGGGACGTTGATGCCGGTGTAGACGGTCATCATCATTATATAGGTCACATACGCCCACACGAGTTTTCCGGTCTGCGAGAAATCGGGAGTGGAGAAGAGCAGTATCCCGCAGACGGCGAAGGGGATGGCGAACCACAGCACATAGGGGCGGTACTTTCCCCAGCGTGTCTGGGTGCGGTCGGCGATGATACCCATCATAGGGTCAGACACCGCATCCCAGATGCGGGTCACCAGGAACAGGACGGCGGCGTGGGCCAGGCCTATCCCGAAAATATGGGCATAGAAGAAGGGGAGATAATATGAGAATATCTTCCAGAACATCGACGACGCCATGTCGCCGAAGCCGTAACCTATCTTGTCTTTGAGTGAAGCCATTTGGTCAGTCGGTGTTTTCAGACCCGCAATCCGCGGTTGCCCCCCTCGGCGGGAGGCGACCACGGATTGTGAATCAAAGTTTCAGGTTTGCGTCGATGAGACGGTTTAGGGTCTTGACAGACTCCCCGGTGGAGAGGCCGTCGGAGGGGGTGTTCATACAGTAGTCGACGAGACGGTCGATGGTCGAGGTGGCCACATGCATGCGGGTGTCGGATGACGCGTAGTAGATGAAAACCTTCCCATCCTCGTCGGCAATCCAGCCGTTGGTGAACAAGACGTTCATCACGTCGCCGATATATTCGTCGCCGACGGGAGCCATCAGGTAACCGCCGGGGGTGTAGATCGGACGCCAGGGTTCGTCGAGGGCAGTCATATACATGTACAGCACATACCTGAGGCCGGAGGCGCATCCGCGCACACCGTGGGCCAGGTGGAGCCATCCTTTGGGGGTCTTGATGGGATGGGGGCCTTCGCCGTTCTTCACCTCCTTGATGGTGTGGTAATAGCGGGTGTCGACGATGATTTCAGACTCGACAACGGCATTGGTCATATCGTCGACCAGAGCCCAGCCGATGCCGCCGCCGCTGCCCGCGTCGATGAAGCCATCCTGCGGACGGGTGTAGAGGGCATACTTGCCGTGGACAAACTCGGGATGCAACACCACATTGCGCTGCTGGCTCTTGGCCTTCAGGTCGGGCAGGCGCTCCCAGTTCACCAGGTCTTTGGTGCGGGCGATGCCACATGTCGCGGTGGCCGCCGAGAGGTTTCCCGGCTCGTTGTCATCGTGACGCTCGACACAGAAGAGACCGTAAATCCAGCCATCCTCGTGGCGGGTCAGTCGCATATCGTAGATGTTGACACCGGGTATGTCATCCTCGGGCATAGTGATGGGGTGGTCCCAGAAGCGGAAGTTGTCTATCCCGTTGGGGCTTTCGGCCACGGCGAAGAATGACTTGCGGTCCGAGCCCTCCACGCGCACGACCAGCACATACTTGTCGTTCCACTTGATGGCGCCGGAGTTGAGGGTGGCGTTCACGCCGATGCGCTCCATGAAGAAGGGGTTGGTCTCGCGGTTGTAGTCATATTTCCAGAAGGGGGGAACCATCGCCGCCGTGATGACGGGGTTCTTGTAACGGCAGAAGATGCCGTTGCCTTCGATAACCTCGTTGGGACGGGTCACGAGAGCCTCGTATTCTTTTTCAACTAAAGCTTTACGCTGATCAAAGTCAAGCATATCGGTGAGTCAGTTTATGGGGTAATATCTTTGTAAGAAGTATGTGTAACAAGAGTTTCCTCCCTGTCAGCGGATGGCGGCCATATCTTTGGCGAATACCGTCAGCGAGTCGGCGTGGAATTCCTTGAAGGACTCGACCCCGGGATGGCCCGGATAGGGAGCGTAGAAGTGGCCGGGACGATGGAGGACAGCGTTTCCGTTGCGCCACACCGTCACATAGGCGGGATGGTATTTCCGTATCACCGGGAGCAGGCAGCTCGTGTACCAGTCCTCGACCGGCATCCCCTCGCATCCTGTCTCGGTAAGGGCGGCTATCTTCCCCTTCTCGGCGGCCACGGCCACAGCCGCGCCGTATGTCGAGTCGATGGCGTCGAACCACCTGGCTGTGCCGTCCGCGCCGTCGCGGTGATAGACATCAGCCCCCATTATGTCGACATATCCGTCGCCGGGATACCAGGTCATATATTCCTCTCGCGAGCCGACTACGTCGGGGGAATAGGCGTAGAGGATGTTGTCGAGGCCTTTGGCGTCAAACGCCTCGCGGGTGATTTCCCAAAGCTTGCGGTAAGACTCCACGGTTGTGTTGGGGCCTCCCCACCAGAACCATCCGCCCGACATCTCGTGCCAGGGGCGGAAAATCAGCGGCACAGGGTTCCCCTCCTCATCCTTGATGGAGGCCAGATAGTCGGCGGCACGGCCGAGCCAGACGTTGAGAGTATCGTTTTCGGCTGTCCCGGGGGTGACGGCGAGGGCGACAACGTCGGTGTCTACCGGCTGCCACGCGTCTTTGCCCGTGTGGGGGTTCAGCGGATGCCAGGAGATGGCGTTGATTCCTCCGCGTTTGTCCTGGAGCACCATCTCACGGGCCATACGGTCAAAAGAGACAGAGTCGAGGTTGAGCGGCGACGAGACCTCGATAAGCCCCAGGTCCCAGTGCATCATCCCGGGATAATCGCCGACCGTCTCAAGCACATCAGAACGTCCTTCATCGCCAAACCACTCGACACCGTAGACCGGATCGTCGTCATGGCCGTAGATGGTGAGGCCGGAATCCTGCACCTTCTGCAGGCGCTGGAGCAATCCCTTGGCGGGAGTGGCCACAGAGTCAGCCCCGCCGGCGGAGTTGTTGGTCGCGCTGCCGCCGCATCCGGTGATCGCCGTAGCGGCCAAGGTGGCGGCCAGGATATGGAATAGTTTCATAGGATAGTCTGTTAATGTTGTCTCGACTGTCATAAGTAACTGGTCGAAATTATTTTGAACAGTTACTTACCAGTAATGAAGCGGCCCGGCGATTAACCCGTCACCGGGCCGCTTCCGTCACTCATTTGACTTCAAATTCAAGAGCTGTTATCTTACTTGCCTGTCACTTGAGCAAGGGCTTCACATCCTCGCGGTTGAGGGTGTAGGGGGAGTTGACCACTTGCTGCCATGTCTCGGCGGGGGAGTATGACTTGATGAAATATGTGTTGTTCTCCGTCTCGTACCACTGCATGAAATAGAGCCATGTCTCACCTTTCTCGAATGCCACGTCGGGATTGAAGAGGTTGCCACACTCAGACAAGGCCACCATCTTCTTACCCTCGACGAGCTCACGGGTGAGGTAGAAGCGGTCGAAGTCGCTGAAAAGGTCGTCGTCGCTGTAGATGTCGACGCCGACGAAGTCACACTTGTCGTTGCCGACGTAAGCTCCCTGCAGCTGGTCGAGGGAGGCGAGTTCCCCGGCATTGCAGGTCTGGACGGTCCAGCACCAGATCATGTTGTGGATGCCGTAGTCGTTGACCAGCTTGTCATAGAGGTGGTCCCAGAGCTGCTTGGTGACATCGACACCTTCAGCGCCCCACCAGAACCAGGGACCCCAGGAGGGAGCGTAGTCGCCGGCGGCCTCGTGGAACGGGCGGAAGATAACCGGGATGCCGGCGTCCTGGATGAGCTTCAGGTAACCTGCCACCTTGGCGATGTCGGCCTCCATGATGTCATATTCCCAATTACCGGGAACCATGGCGTTGGAGGGGGAGAAACGGCTTATGCCGGTGGAGAGCTGAGCCTTGGGATTGTTGAGGCGGGGCACATTCCAGTGCCACATGATCTGGACGATGTTGCCGGCTTCCCACGCGTCCTTCACGGGGGTGATGTCGCCGTAGTCAATCCAGTTGGCGGGAGACGCAGCCAGGTGGATGTAGTCGAAACCAATCACTGCGGGAGCCTTTCCGGCAGCGGCCGTGATGGCGTCGTAATAGCCTGCATCCCAGGCGATGGCACCCATGGTGCCTGACATGGTCTTCTGTCCGTACTGGCTCTGCAGGAAGGCGAAGAGCTTCTTTGCCTCGGGAGTTGCGGCGGGGTCGGTCAGCTCGGCGTCGAGCACCGGGGCGGGACGGGTGGTGAAATGGAGGACGTAGGGGTCGGCGGCCATCTCGGGATGGTCGTAGCGGACAAGCGCGCCTTCGCCCACGGTCAGGGTGTAGTCAGTGCCGGCCTCAAGCCTCAGGGGGATGTTGAGGGCGCAGACATTGGCTGTAGCCCCGTCTACCGGCTTGCCGTTGAGGGTGATGGCGGCGGGGTTGACGATTTTCACCGGATGGGTGTAGGTGACGGTTATGTCGCGGTGGAGCAGCAGGTCGACGGTCGAGCCTTCGGCAATGGCGTCAGAGCTGGCTGTGGTCGGGGTGAATGTCACCTCATCCTCCATATTGTCGGAGCAGGAGGCCGCCACGACTGCCAGAAGCCCCAGGGGAAGGAAATATCTCAGTAATTTCATTTCAGATTCAATCGGTTAAAATTTGAAACAGCGGGAGAGCGATATGTCCGGCGGGGAATCTCGTGAATCCCCCGCCGGGGGAGAATGAAGTTTATTTCTTAGGTTTTTCGGGCATAGGCTCGCTCTGGAGACACACGCGGATGTTGTCAAGCGCGATGGTCACCGGCACATTCGTCTCCTCCAAGAAGGGACCCCAGCTGACAATCATCGAGAGTCCGGCGAAGTCATCCTTGGTCATCTTGCGGGAGCAGGGATTCATGTAGCGGTCTTTGTTACACTCTGAAAGAGGTATCGAGACGGTCACCCATTTGTCGGCAGTGTCGAAAGAGCCGCCGCTGGTGTTCCAGGGCACCCACATCGCGCGGGGATAGGGATAAGGCTCATCCTCGCTGAAGAGGTAGTCATTCTCGCCGAAGATGGAGGCGGGGGTGAAAACCACGTTGAGGGCGCAGATAGTCCAGGGAGTGGCCGAGGGGATATAAGCCTCGAACTTGAGGCAGTAATCGAGGTAGTTGGCGGTGTCAAAAAGGGTCGAGATGTCAAGCGAAGTGATGCCGTTCTCGTCGACAGGCCAGTGGTTGAACGAGAAGTTGTCCTCGCTCATGTCATTGTAGTCGGCCTTGATGCCGTCGAAGCAGATGAAGTTGCCGTCGAGGGCCGGAATCCCTTTGTAGCTACCTGAATGCAGCACCTTGTCTCCCTTGCGCCAGCCGTTGGCCAAGGCCAGGCCCTGGCCGTGGGTGCCGTCCCAGTCGAGAATCATCCCGCGGGTGTCGCGCCACACGAAGGAGGCGAGGCCTTCGCCGTAACGGGTGGTGGCGGTCATACGCCCCTCCTGAGTTGCTCCCTGGGGAACCTTGACGGTCATCTGGGTACGCGAGAATGAAAGGATGTCTTCCTGGGCCACGGTCGCTCCGCCGGGGAAGGTCACCTGGATGGGATACTCGTCATCGGTGACGAAATAGTCGCCGTTGATTTCCACCACGTCGCCGGGGTTTGCCCACTCGCAGCTCATCGAGCTGATGATCGGGTCAGGCACCATGGTGTAGAAGTCGGCAGTGGCGGAGTTGCCCTTTGAGGTCACCAGACGCACGGTGTTGGTGACATTCTCCGAGATGGCGTTGGGAATCTCCACGATGATGACGTCTGAGGTGACATACGCGGGGTTGAGCATGGCTTTCTGGTCGTTGAACCACACCTGCTGGACATCCCCGAGGTCAGAACCGCAGATGGCGATTTTCTCCCCGAGGTAGGCCTCGGTGATATGCTCGTTGGCGGTTGCGGGGTCGGTGTACCTGAAGTAGGACACCTTGGGATCTTTCCCCTGGTCCTTGTCGGCGTCGGACTCCGAACATCCGGTCATGGCGACGGTCATCAGCGCCACGGGTGCGACGAGGATATATCTGAGAATTTTTTTCATGATTGTCTTGATGATTTATGGATGCTGGAATCAGTTGTAGGGTGACACATAGTCGACGGGCTGTCCCAGGAGCTGCGGCGAGGTGGTCGAGGCGGCTGCGGGGATGGGGAGCTTGAAGGCGTCGGTGGAGATGATGATGGGATCATACTGGCCCCACTCGGCGGTGTTGTCGACGATGGTGTACTGGCTGCGGTTGTTCTCGTTGGAGGTGGTGGTGCCGTCCTTCTGGATGTACATGGCCGAGCGGTTGTAGTCAGAGCCCCATCCCGAGTTGAGGAAGTCGATGGCCTTTGTCTTGCCGGCGCGGTAGCTGTAACGGAGGATGTCAAACCAGTTGGTTCCCTCGAAAGCGAACTCGAGGCGGCGCTCGACAAGCAGCTGCTCATATGTGAGCGATGTCAGGTCGGTCCAGAGCCCGGCGCGATGGCGCACCTGGTTGACCATGTCGAGGGCCACGGGGTCGGTGGTCTCGTCGGCAGCCCCCATGATGGCCTCGGCGCGCACGAAATACATGTCGGCCAGGCGGAGCAGGTAGATGTTGTTGGCCGCGTCCTGGTTGAGGCCCACGTTGCCGTCGCAGTCGGCCGACTTGCCGATCACATACTTCTTGATGTGGGCCAGCATCTCGTTCTTGTCCTCGATCACCGAGCCGTCGTCGCCACGGGTGTAGAAGTGGTAGGTGTAACCACCGCCCGCCTTGTTGAGGTTGGGATAGTAATCGCCCTCGGTCATATAGACCCACTGGCGGCGGGTGTCGCGGTCGTCATACTGCGACTGCAGGGAGATGGTCGGGCCTTTGCCGGCGCCCCAGGTCTGGTCGGCAATCACCGACGAGCGGCTCCAGGCGCAGTTGCGGCCGTTTCCGAAGGAGTAGCCAAGCACGCCACACTGGATGGCAAGCAGCGACTCGGGCCCGTTGTTGGCCTCCACGTCAAAGAGTGTCGCGTAGTTGATTTCGGTGAGGGCGGGCTTGTTGTCGATGACCTCCTTGGCGTCGGCGGCAGCCTGGGCGAAGAGGGCGTTGCGGTCAAAACCGTAGTCGGTGTGCGATGCCATGGTCAGGGCGATTTTGGCGCGCACGGCCAGGGCGGTCAGACGGGTGGCGCGGAAAGCGTCGCCGTCGGTCATCGGGAGGTTGTTGACGGCGAAATCAGCGTCGGCCAGCGCGAACTCGTAGATGCTCTTCTGTGTGGCCGGGGGGAGCTGGAGATTGTTGGAGGTGATGTTGGTCGAGTTGTCCTCAACGACGGGGACATTCGTCCAGGCCTCTGTCAGCAGGTAGTAGCAGTAGGCGCGGATGCAGCGGGCCTCGGCGATGGCCTGGTTGATGGCGGCGTCAGACACCCCGTCCTTGCACTTGCCCGGCATGTCGTGTATCACCGAGTTGCAGAAGGCGATGACATTGTAAAGGCCTTCCCAGCCCTGGTTGATATACTGGTTTACGGAGGTGTAGGTGCCGAAATACCACTGTCCTTCGGCGGCATAGGTGTAATACATGTCGCCCGAGAGCATGTCGAACTTCCACTGGAAGTCGTGGGCGAACTGGTCCCAGGTCACGGCGGCGTAGAGGGCCATGGTGTTGGCGCGCACACGCTCGTCGGATGTGTAGAAGTTGTCCTGGGTAAGCTTGTCCACCGGGTCGACGGTCAGGAAGTCGTTGCAGGAAGACAGCGACCCGCCGAGCACGGCAGCCATTATCAGGGATTTATAAATGGATTTCATCTTGGGATAGATTCAGAGGTTGGTGTTTAGAAAGAGAGGTTGAGACCAAGGGTGTAGGTGCGCGGGGTCGGGTAACGTCCGCGGTCGATGTTCTGAAGCAGAGCGCTCTGGTTGAATGCTCCGATTTCAGGATCGTAGCCCGAGTACTTGGTGAAGGTGTAGACGTTCTGGACGTTGAAGTAAATCTTCGCCGCGCTCAGGCCCACCTTGCTGCCCCACTTGCGGGGAAGGTTGTAGCTCAGGGCGATGTTCTGGATGCGCAGGTATGTGCCATCTTCGATCCAGCGGTCGCTCATGCGGCAGTTGGAGTTGCCGTCGAGGTTTGAGAAACGGGGAAGACCGTTGCCCTGCGACACCAGATAGACATTGTCGGGATCGAAGCCCTTGGTGGCGTCAATCATGCCGTACTGCGCGCGGCCCAGCACCTTGGCCGACTGGTTGTCCCATATCGAGGAGAGTCCCTCGGTCTTGTAGCGGGCCCAGTTGAGGATGTCGCCGCCAATCTGGCCGTTGAAGCCGATTGAAAGCTCGAAGTCCTTGTAGGTGAAGGCGGTTGTGAAGCCGAATGTCAGGTCGGGGTTGGGGTCGCCGATGATGGTCTGGTCATCCTCGTTGATGACGCCGTCGTCGTTGAGGTCCTTGAACTTGATGTCGCCCACCCATGCGCCTGATGTGCGGTCAACGCGGTTGGCGTAGGGAACCGATCCGCCGGTCTGTGTGGCGTGGTTGCGGATTTCGTCGGAGGTCTGGAAGAGGCCGTCGGTCACATATCCGTAGAAGACACCCATCGGCTTGCCCACGGTGATGAGGGTGGCAGACTGGAATTCGGAGTACCAGTCGATTTTGCCTCGCATGGCCTGGGAGTTCTCGTTGAGCGAAACAACCTTGTTGCGGTTGTGGGAGAGGGTGAGGTTCATGCGCCAGGTGAAGTCCTTGGTCACGATGGGACGCGCGTTGAGGGCGAAGTCGATACCGGTGTTCTGTGTCTTGCCGACATTGGCGTACGGGGGACGGATGGTGTAACCGTTGGAGGCCGAGAGATAGCCGGGGGTGAACACCTCAAGGAGAAGGCCGTCGGTCTGCTTCTTGTAGACATCGAAAGTGAACTCCAGGCGGTTGTTGAACACCGCGAAGTCGATACCGGCGTTGAACTGCTCCGAAGCCTCCCATTTCAGGTCGGGGTTGGAGAGGTTGGCGGGATAGTAGGCGGTGCCGAAGGGGGTCTGGATGGCGGTCATCGCGGCGGCGTAGCGGTAGGTGTCGATGTTGGAGTTGCCGACCTTACCGTAACCGAGGCGGAGCTTGAGGTTGTCGAGCCAGGTGGAGGTACCTTCCATGAACTTCTCCTGGGTGACGCGCCATGCCAGGGCCACGGAGGGGAAGGTTCCCCACTTGTTGTTGGGGCCGAACTTCGAGGAGCCGTCGCGGCGGATGGTGGCGGTGATCAGGTAGCGGTTGTCGAAGGCGTAGTTGGCGCGGGCGAAGAGCGAGGCGGTGGTCGCCGAGTCGTCGTAACCGTTGTTTGACACGAACTCGCCGTCGTTGGTCATCACGAAAATCTGGTCAGAGGAGAAGTTCTTCTTTATGAGGGTGGTGTTGTTCCAGGTCGACTTCGATGCCTCGAAACCGGCCATCACCGTCAGGTCATGTTTCTCATTGAAACGCTGGTGGTAGGTGATGTAGTCTTTCTGCACCCAGAAGAATGAGTGGTCCTCGCGGTGCATCATCTGGTTGATGTCGTTCGACACCAGGCCGAACTGGTAGCGGGGGATGTAGCTCTTGTTCTGGTTCTGGGATGCGTCGAAGCCGTATTCGGCGCGGAAGGTGAAATATTTCAGGAAGTCGGCGTTGACATAGAAGTTACCCATGATGCGCTGGCGAAGCAGGCGGTTGTTCTTCTGCAAGGCGAGGGCGACGGGGTTCCAGGTCGAAGAGCCGTCGACGGTTGTCGGGCCGGCCCAGTTGCCGTCGAAGTCGCGCACGGGGACATGGGGCTGCATGGTCATGGCCTGCATGATCACACCGTCAGAACCGTCATTGAGGGTGATTTTCTCATTGGTGCGGGTGTAGGCCAGCGAGCCGCCGAGCTTGAGCCACTTGGTGAACTGCGAGTCGAGGTTGAAGCGGGTGTTGAAGCGGTTGAAGTCAGAACCGATGATGATACCGTCCTGCTTCATCCAGCCGCCCGACATGGCGTAGGTAAGCTTCTCGCTACCGCCTGAGACTCCGACCTGGTGGGAGGTCATGAAGGCTGTGCGGAATATCTCATCCTGCCAGTCTGTGCCGACTCCGAGGAGCGAGGGGTCGAGGAATGCCTTGTCGAGCTGCTTCTCTGTGATGATGCCCTCGTTGTAGAGCTGGTTCTGGTACTGGGCGTACTCCGAGAGGTCCATCATGTCGATTTTCTTGGCAACGGTCTGCCAGGCCACATATCCGTCATAGGTGACGTTGGTGTGGCCGGCCTCGCCACGGCGGGTGGTGACGATAACCACACCGTTGGCACCCGCCGCACCGTAGATGGCGCAGGCCGATGCGTCCTTGAGCACGTCGATGGAGACGATGTCGGAGGGGGCGATGGAGGCCAGGGGGTTGACCTTGGTCTGACCGTTCGTACCGCCTGCCCAGTCGAAACCGCCGATGTCGCTGCCGGCGGTTGACATCTGTACACCATCTATTATATAAAGAGGTTCATTGGAGGAGTTGATCGAGCTCGCTCCGCGGATGCGGATCGAGGTGGCGCCCCCGGGGGCGCCGGAGTTCGATGTCACCTGCACACCGGCGATTTTGCCCTGGAGCATCTGGTCGGCGTTGGTGACCACCGACTCGCGCATCTGGTCTTTCGACAGCGAGGCCACCGAACCGGTGACGTCGGTGCGACGCTGGGTGCCGTAGCCGACAACCACGACCTCGTCGAGGTTGACGCCTGCATCCTCTTTCATTTTGATTGTGACTTCGGTCCGTCCGTTGAGGGCCACTTTCTGGTTCTCATATCCGATATAGGATACAGCCAGGGTGGCTTTGCCCGACTTGACCGTGAGGGTGAAATTTCCATCGATGTCGGTAGAGGTGCCCTGGGCTGTCCCCTCTTCAAGGACGGAAGCTCCGATGATGGGTTCGTCGTCCTGGTCGACGACTGTGCCCTTTACCGTGACCTGAGCCGAGGCTGAGACAGCGAGTATCGCCGTCAGGGCCAGCAGCAAAGCACGAAAACTGAAGAATTTGCCTGTCATCATGAGCGGGTTTAAGGTAAAAAAGACTGTTTGAGTTAGTTAAAGATAATTTGGATTATGGTATCCTTGAGAGTAAGGAAGTTGGTTCAGATTATAAGGTTGACGCGACTCTTCGGCGACGTTGCAAAGTTAGCAAGTAAAAACCGAATCCGATGATACTATTTTGGCAATAAGTAATACTAATCCGCCCAATCCGTCCGGACAAATGTTAAAATCGGGGATGACGCTCCGTTGTATGATACTATTTTAGCCGTTTCTTGACCTTTTCACGCATATTCCACACTCACAGTTGGTTTCTTTGCCGCTTATTAAGTATATTTGCATTCGATATTACCTCTACATACTATTTTCTTCCAACCTACCCATGAAGAAACTCCTGGCCTTGACGGCCTTCATTATGCCGGGAATCATAGCCGGCGCGTCACATCGGCTGCTTCCTGTGACCACTTTCAACACCCAGATCATCATCGGCCTCGACTCCGCCGCTGCCCCAGTGATGGCTTATTACGGCCCTGTGGTCAAGGGGAATCCGACCCAGACCACACTTTCGGCCGAAGGCTCCCTCCCCGCCCTCTACCCCGTCTACGGCAACTACCCCGAGGGGGAGAGCGCGCTGAGCCTCACCATGCCTGACGGCAACATGACCCTCGACCTCGTCGCGGCAGGCGAGCCTGTGACCGAGATTGACCACAATGGCAACACTTTGACGTCAATACCCCTGGCCGACCGACACTATCCCGTGGCTGTCACCCTCAATTACCTCGCCTTTCCAAAGGAGGATGTCATCGAGACCTGGGTCGACATCACCAACAACGGCAAGAAACCTGTCACCATGACCCGTTTCGAGTCTGCCTCACTCCCCTTCCGCTCCGATGACGCGTGGATGACAAGCCTCTACGGCACATGGGCCAACGAGGGACGCGTCAACACCGAACGGCTAACCCCGGGGATGAAGGTGATACAGAACAAGGATGGTGTGCGCAACTCCCACACCTCCCACGCCGAGGTTATGCTCTCGCTCGACGGGAAACCCTCAGAGACTTCCGGGCGGGTAATCGGGGCCGCGCTCCTTTATGGCGGCAACTACCGGCTGCGCACAGTCACCGACGACCACGGCACCCACCGTTTCTTCGCCGGCATACACCCCGACGAATCGGCCTGGCGGCTGATGCCCGGCGAGACCTTCACCACCCCGAGGGTGGCCCTGACCTACTCCGACAAGGGGATGGGTGAGGTCAGCCGCAACTTCCACACCTGGGGACGCCTCTACCATCTCGCCCACGGCACCGAGGTCAATCCCATCCTGCTCAACTCCTGGGAGGGAGTCTACTTCAACATCGACGAGCCGAAGATGGCAGCGATGATGCAGGACATCGCCGACATGGGCGGCGAACTGTTCGTGATGGATGACGGGTGGTTCGGCCGCCGCGACGACGACTCCTCCTCGCTGGGCGACTGGGAGGTCGACACCCGCAAGCTCCCCAACGGCATAAAAGGGCTGACCGACGAGGCCGCCAAACGCGGCGTCAAGTTCGGCATATGGATCGAACCTGAGATGGTCAACTCCAACTCCCGGCTTTACAGGGAGCATCCCGACTGGGTGATAAAGGCCGCCAACCGCGACATCATCGAGGGTCGCGGCGGCACACAGCTCGTGCTCGACCTCTCCAACCCTAAGGTGCAGGATTTCATCGTGAACATGGTCGACACGCTGATGACCAACAATCCGGAAATCGCATATATAAAGTGGGACGCCAACGCCCCGGTGATGCAGCACGGCTCGCAATACCTCCCCGCCGACCGCCAGAGCGAGCTTTCGATACGTTTCCACCGCGGGCTGACCTCGGTGATGGAGCGCATCCGCGAGAAGCATCCCGACGTGGCCATCCAGGCCTGCGCATCCGGCGGCGGACGCGCCAACTACGGCATCCTCGACAACTTCGACGAATTCTGGGTGTCAGACAACACCGACGCGTTCCAGCGCCTCGGGGCGCAGTGGGGCCTGAGCTACTTCTTCCCCGCGATGGCGATGGGAAGCCACATCAGCGCCGTCCCCAACCACACCACCTTCCGCATCGTGCCGCTCAAATTCCGCTGCGACGTTGCGATGACCGGCCGCCTCGGCATGGAAATCCAGCCCCGCGACATGAGCCGGCAGGAACGTGACTTCTGCAAGGGGGCCATCGAGGCATACAAGGGATTCCGCGACGTCGTGCAGCTCGGCGACCTCTACCGGCTGGTATCCCCCTTCGACAACCGTGGCGCAGTCGCGCTGATGTATGTCAGCCCCGCCAAGGAGAAGGGGGTCTACTACTGGTTCCGCACCAACAACGATTACTCCGCTCCGCTGGCGAGCCGCCCCCGGATGCAGGGCCTCGACCCCGATGCGTCATACAAGGTCACCGAAATCAACCGCGTAGACCTCACCCCGCTCCCCTACGAGGGGGAGGTTTTCACGGGCCGCTTCCTGATGGACAACGGCCTGGAGATGCGCACCGCCCACGACCTGGAGTGGGGCAAGAAGACCGACTACTGCTCGCGCGTGCTGCTCCTCGAGAAACAATGAGCCGACCCTCCCTTCCAACCTTAAACATTATGCCATGTCTACAGTAATGACCGAAATCACCCCCTTGTCGAAGGAAGACTGCTTCTATCTGGTCGACCGCTACAAAAGCCAGTTCGACTACCCGCTCCACCGCCACGACGAGATAGAGCTGAACTTCGTGGAGAACTGCGAGGGGGCGCGCCGCATAGTCGGCGACTCCGTGGAGGTGCTGGGCAAATACGACCTGGTGATGGTCGGCACCGGCCTGGAGCATGTCTGGGAACAGCACCTCTGCAAGTCTGACAAGATAAGGGAGATAACCATCCAGTTCACCCCCGACATCTTCGGCGACACATTCCTGACCAAGAACCAGCTGAAGTCAATCAGCGACCTCTTCGGGAAAGCCACCTCAGGGGTGGCCTTCTCGCTGGGGTGCATAGTGCGCATCTACAAGCTGCTCGACGAAATCACCCAGTCACAGCCCGACTTCTACCGAGTGCTGAAACTGATGGAGATTCTCTACCTCCTGTCGAAGGATGAAGACTACCGCCTGCTCAGCTCCACCTCCTTCGCCAAAGCGGGGGCCACCTCGGAGTCGCGCCGCATCCACAAGGTGGAGGAATACATCCGCGCCAACTACCGCCGGGAAATACGCCTGGAGGAGCTCGCCCAGATAGTGTGCATGACCCCCTCGGCCTTCTCCCGCTTCTTCAAGCTGCGCACCGGCCGCACCGTCAGCGACTACATAATCGATGTCCGCCTGGGCCACGCCGCCCGAATGCTCGCCGAGACAATGGCCTCGGTGCTCGAGATATGCTTCGAGTGCGGCTTCAACAACGTCTCCAACTTCAACCGCATATTCAAACGCAAAAAAGGCTGCTCCCCCTCGGCCTTCAGGGAATATTACCGCAAGAACAAGATAATCATCTGATTCCGCCCTTGCAAATCTCGCGGAAAATGTGTAACTTTGCGGTCGGTTTGGCGCGAAGCGTCAATTCCCAAAACTAATCAATTAAACATCAACAGTTTAAGAAATGAACCACTACGAAACCGTTTTCATTTTAACTCCCGTTTTGTCTGACGCTCAGATGAAGGAAGCGGTAGAGAAGTTCACCAAGGTGCTCACCGACAACGGCGCCACCATCGTGAACGAAGAAATCTGGGGCCTGCGCAAGCTCGCTTACCCCATCGAGAAGAAGTCCACCGGATTCTACGCAATGGTTGAATTTGACGGCGCACCCACCCTCGTGAAGAAGCTCGAGACCGCCTTCCGCCGCGACGAGCGCGTCATCCGCTTCCTGGTGTTCCGCAACGACAAGTACGCCGCCGAGTACGCCGCAAAGCGCCGCTCACTCAAGGCCGGCAAGCCCGCAGCCGCTCCCGCCGAGAACACCGAGGCATAAGCCACGCTTCCCGACGGACGCATTCAACAAATCAACCAACAAAAAAGAATCTCGACAAAAATGGCACAGACCCAATCTGAAATCCGCTATCTCACCCCCCTGTCGGTCGACGTCAAGAAGAAAAAATACTGCCGCTTCAAACGCTCCGGCATCAAGTACATCGACTACAAGGACCCCGAATTCCTCAAGAAATTCCTCAACGAGCAGGGCAAGATACTTCCCCGCCGCATCACCGGCACCTCGCTGAAGTTCCAGCGCCGCGTGGCCCAGGCCGTGAAACGCGCCCGTCACCTGGCCCTCCTGCCCTACGTGACCGACCTTATGAAATAAGCCGACGGCTCAGTCACATATAACTTCAACCAATTAGAACTCCCATCCGTATGAAGATCATATTGAAAGAAGACGTGCGCGGCCTTGGCTACAAGGACGACGTTGTCGAAGTAAAAGACGGCTACGGCCGCAACTTCCTCATCCCCCAGGGCAAAGCCGTGATCGCCAACTCCTCCAACCTCAAGCAGCTTGAGGAGAACCAGCGTCAGCAGGCCCACAAGCTCGCCCAGATCAAGGCCGACGCAGAAGCCCTCGCTGCTTCACTGGCCGACGTTTCCCTGACCATCGGCGCCAAGGCTTCCGCCAACGGCACCATCTTCGGTTCTGTCAACAACATCCAGATCGCCGACGCCCTCGAAGCCCTCGGCCACAAGGTTGACCGCAAGCTCATCGAGCTCAAGGATGCTGTCAAGGAACTTGGCAAGTACACCGCCAAGATCAACCTCCACAAGGAAGTTTCCGTAGAAATCCCCTTCGAAGTCGTTGCTGAATAATCACGACCCGGAGAGAAAGATATTTCCCCCGTTCCCCCCGACCAACCCACCCTGGGGGGAACATACAATCCCCAACGTGAAAGCCGGTATGCGTGAG
>CAMWVQ010000033.1 GCA_947177635.1 uncultured Porphyromonadaceae bacterium
CTCCAGATGTGAATACGCCCCAGAGATCGGGACGCGAGGGAGGACGGGAGGCAGCGCGTAGAAGGAGGGGGTTGAGGGGGTTATTTGTAGCGGGCCCAGCGGATGAGGTCGCGCAGGGTGGGTTTCTTGCCGTACATGAAGATGCCGATGCGGTAGATTTTGGCGGCTACCCATACCATGCCCAGGAAGGAGAGGTAGAGGATGCCGATGGAGAGCCATATCTCCCAGGTGGGGATGCCGAAGGGGACGCGCATGAGCATGACCATCGGGGAGGTGAAGGGGATGATGGAGGTCCAGAACGCCAGGGTGGAGTTGGGGTCGGAGCCTGCGGTCATACCTATGATGAGGCCGGCTATGATCGGTATGATGGCGAATGAGGTGAGCTGTGAGGCGTCTTGTATGTTGTCGACGGCTGAGCCGATGGCGGCGAAGATGGATGCGTAAAACAGGAAGCCTCCGATTAGGAAGATGAGGATGAAGCCGAACAGACGGGCTATGTAGCCTACTGAGCTGAAGAGGGATATGGCGTTGAGCAGGTCGGGGTCGAGTGAGTCGGCGCCGGTAGGGATGGTGCCGGTATTGAACATGGCAACTTGCTGGCCGACCTCGGCGGGTATGAGGGCCGGCAGCAGGAATGCCGACATTGCGCAGAGCAGCGCGCCCCAGATGACTATCTGCACCACGGCCACCAGTCCGACGCCGAATATCTTGCCGAGCATCAGGTGGATGGGCTTGACGGATGAGACGACGAGCTCAAGCACGCGGTTGTTTTTCTCCTCGATTATCGAGGTCATCACGAGCTGGCCGTACATCAGCAGGAACATATATAAAAGGAAGGTCATGAACATGCCGATGCCGAATGAGATGGATGAGGAGGTTGCTTCCTCGGCGCCGGTCTCGTCGACTCGTATGGTCTGGAGGTTGACTTCGACGTTTGTCTCGTCGAGAATCTGCTGAAGGTTGTCGATGTCGTAGGCCTGCATGCGCTGGTCACGGACGGCCTCCTTGATGAGGTTGCGGATGGTGCCTTCGGTTTCAACCGAGCCGCTTTCGTGGAGGAACAGAAGGGCCGAGGAGGGGCGTTCGACGATGTCGGCGGGGATTGACAGCACACCGTAATAGCCTGTGTCGTGCAGGGCGGAGTCGGCCGGCAGTGATGCGGCCACGAAAGTGAGGTGTTCCGAGTCAGCGTTCTGTAGCACCGGCATTATCACGCCGCTCTGGTCGCAGACGGCTATGGTCTTGTCTGACGGGGTTGAGAAAATCGCGATGATGGCCGGGAGAGACATCATCAGGAGCATCAGCAAGGGCATCAGCAGGGTGGTGACGATAAAGCTTTTCTTGCCGACGCGCTCCATAAACTCGCGGCGGACGATTATTCCGAGGTTATTGTTCATTGTTCTTGACGGTGTGGATGAAGATTTCGTTCATTGAGGGCAGCGCGCGGTCGAAGCTTATGAGGTCGACAGAGTTGTTTGCCAGCGATATGGTCTCGCGTATGGTGACGTCGGGCTTCAGCAGGAGCTTGGCGTTGGTGACCGGGGAGTTGACCTCCTTCTCGAAGCTGTGGTCGATGATCCTGTCACCGAGGGCAGTGAGGAGTGAGGCGGGGTCTCCCTCGAAAGAGAGGCTGTAGCGGCCTTGTCCCATCTGTCCGCGTATTTCGTTGACATTCCCCGAGAGGATGTTGCGGGAGCGGTTGATAAGGGTTATGTTGTCGCAGAGGGTCTCGACGCTGGCCATGTTGTGGGTGGAGAATATCACGGTGGCCCCTTCGTCGCGTAGCCTCAGGATTTCATTCTTAAGCAGGTCGGCGTTGATGGGGTCGAAGCCGGAGAATGGTTCGTCGAAGATGAGGAGTTTCGGGCGGTGGAGCACGGTGACGATGAACTGCACCTTCTGCGCCATGCCTTTCGAGAGCTCCTCTACTTTGCGGTTCCACCAGTCGGAGATGCCGAAGCGGTCGAACCAGACGCGCAACTCGGCGGTGGCCTCCTTGGTATTGAGGCCTTTCAGCTTGGCGAAGAAGAGGGCCTGGTCTCCGACCCGCATCTTCTTGTATAGACCTCGCTCCTCGGGAAGATAGCCGATGTTGACAACGTCGGAGGCGGTCAGGGGGTGGCCCATGAACTCCACGCTTCCGCTGTCGGGGGCGGTGATATGGTTGATGATGCGGATGAGTGTGGTCTTTCCCGCACCGTTCGGGCCGAGCAACCCGTATATGGTGCCTTCCGGCACTGAGAGCGACACGTCGTCGAGGGCGACATGGTTGGTGTAGCGTTTGCTTACGTTTTTTACCTTTAGAATGTCCATTTGGAGAACGGAATGATGATTAGCTGTTACGGGATATTAGAGCGCAAAATTGGGAAAAAAGTTGCATAAAACTGTGAAAAAATATTTGTGATGTTTTGTGCGACGGTTGAAAGTGAGTATTTTTGTGGTGAGTAAAAGTAATGTCAGCATATCTTTTCAAAATGTTTCCCTTGCGGGTGATCGCAATTATGGCCGCCACACTGTTGCTTCTGACAGGGTGCAGGTCTTCGCGCGGGTCGGTCAGACGGGGGGGGACGGGCCACGCCACAGCTGTCGGCTCCTCGTCCGACCTCAGGGATTACACCAAAGGGATTAGCGACCCGATGGCCAAGGCGCTGATAACCGAGGCGCAAGGGTGGCTCGGGACAAGGTATGTTTATGGCGGCGACTCAAAGGCGGGCACCGATTGCTCGGGGCTTGTGATGCGGGTCTACGGGAATGTGTGCGGCCTGAAGCTGCCTCGTTCGACCAGGGAGCAGGTGAGATACTGCACCAAGGTGGCGCGCAACAAAATGCAGCCCGGCGACCTCGTGTTTTTCGGTGCCGACAAACAAGACGACAAGGTGTCGCATGTCGGGTTGTATATAGGTGAAGGGAAGATGATTCACGCATCGTCGAGCCGAGGAGTGATGGTGAGCGGCTTCGATTCAGGTTACTGGGGAGACCGTTATTTCACCGGGGCGAGGATAGACGGCGCGCCAAAGGCCTTTGCGAATGTGAGCGGAGGCAAAAAAAGCAGAAAGGGGGAGATTGCGGTTCCGGTTCCTGAAATTCAGGAGTTGCCGGTGGTGCCGGAATTCCCTGAAGTGCCGGAGCTTCCTGTGAGGATGCCCGAGGGGGGATTCAGCCCGGATGCCGACCCGGTGCTGGCCGCCCCCTCGACCATCGACCTGCTCGACTTGATAATAAACCAGAAGGTAGACTCCATCTTCACCAGCCAGTTTGCCGATTGAAGCCGGATAACGATGAGCATAGAGATGATTTGCAGGAGACTGCAGGCAGAAAAGCCTGAGGTGGTAATTCCCAAAGGGAAACGTATCCAGAATCTGGATGCGCTTAAACTTTTGAGCCTGATGCTGGTGTTGTGCCTGCATTGCTCACATTGTTTTTATTCACTTGCAGGAGTGGAATCACTTTGGTCAGTGACGAGATTCATTTATTGCATGGGGGTTCTGGCGATTCCGATGTTCTTTATTGTCAGCGGCTATCAGCTTCTTGGTCGGGAAAATTCAGGATATGGATATTCTGTTAGGAAAATATACAGGATTTTGCGAACATCATTCCTGCTGTACCTGCTTGTGTTGGGTATGAAATGGGCTGTGTTCGGAGAGATGTTTGCACTCGCCGGAATCCCAAGGCAATTTTGTCTCAATCTGTTTCAGAGGGGGGATTACGGATTGTTGTGGTTTGTGGGCGCCTTGTGTTTGGTTTATCTCGCATACCCTGCGATAAACAGGCTTTATATTGAAAGAAAGAAACTGTTTTTATGGTTGGCGGCCGGTCTTATGGCTGTGATGTCATTCGCATTTATGATTACGGTGGTCAGGCCGTCAGACCTATGGTTACGCGAGACGGGCCTGAGTCAGACATTAAGGTTGTGGATTTGGCTGGGGTATTTCTGTATGGGAGGCTTGATTAAGAGATACAAGGTTTTCGATGAGCTGGGGCGTGTCCCTGTGGTGCTGGTCTTGGCTGCGGTATCGTTCATCTTTCTGAATATGATAGCATCACGCAGGGGGATATGGTTTTGTGAATATGGATACTCGTCAATCGTGATTGTCGCCTTTGTGGTTTCTGTGTTTACATGGTTTATGAAGTTTAAGATAGACAGCAGGTTTATAAAGGGGATAATCGTGGCCTTTATGCCGGCATATGTTTTCGGCCCGGTGTTCCAGGATTTGATAGCAGACAAGATGATTTTGTTGCCGGAGCCGATAGGGGCTGCGGTGTTCGTGTTGTCAAACGGGGCCTTGGCGTTGTGTGCCGGATGGCTGCTGATGAAAATACCCGGGGTCAGCAGATTGTTGAAGTTGTAGCGACGGCCGTCGGGAGCCGGGTGCGGGGGTCATTGAGGGGCGCGGTATTTCCCCTCATCGCTGTCGTTGAGGATGGAAAGATAGGAATTGTAGCGTGATTGGGAGATGCGGTTATCCTCGATGGCGCGCAAGACGGCGCAGCCCGGCTCGTGGGTGTGGGTGCAGTCTCCGAAACGGCAATTTGCAGATTCTTTGAAGATTTCGGGGAAGTAATGTGACACTTCATTGGTCTCCATCTCGATGGTGCCGAATCCGCGTACCCCGGGGGTGTCGATTATCCAGCCGCCGAACGGGAGGGGGAACATCTCCGAGAATGTGGTGGTGTGGATTCCCTGGTCGTGCACGTCGGAAATCGCGGCGGTCTTGAGGTCGAGTCCGGGGACGATGGCGTTTATCAGAGTTGATTTCCCGACCCCGGAGTTCCCGGAGACAAGCGTTGTGCGGTCGCGCAGGGCTTCCTTGACCTTGTCGAGGCCCTCGCCGGTGAGCGACGACACCTCAATCACGCGGTAACCGATCGAGCGGTATAGGAATGCCACCGCCTCAAGGAGCTCGCGGTCTTCAGGCGTGTCGAGCAGGTCGGTCTTGTTTATCACAAGAGTGGCATCCACCCGGTAGGCTTCGGCTGTGGCGAGGAAACGGTCGATGAAATTGGTGGAGGTGGTGGGATGTTTGAGCGACGCGACGAGCATAGCCCCGTCAAGGTTGGCGGCCAGGATGCTCGCCTCCTTCGACAGGTTGCTTGCCCTGCGGATGATGTAATTGCGGCGGGGGGTGATGGCGGTTATGTATGCCGAGCCGTCAGGGTTGACCAGCACGCTGACACGGTCGCCGACCGCGACAGGGTTGGTGGTGCGGATGCCTTTGAGACGGAAATTCCCCTTCACCTTGCATGGGATGGTTCGAGGAGGGGTGTCGGTCCGGGACGATGATGCCTCCTCCTCATCCGGGACAGGTGAGTCTGTCAGCACGTCATACCACGAGCCGGTGTTCTTCACCACCAGCCCTTCTTTCAACTCTCCGCCCCCGGTCTGGGGCAATCTGTTTCTTTTGGGTTTCGCCATCTGTCGTCAAATAGTGGAATAGGCCGCGCGAGGGGACATCCGGTATGGAAAACACCCCGCGCGGCTGCAAAGTTACGAAAAAATCTGTTAAAAATGTTAATTCGTAAAATCTTGAACCTTAAATGGTTGCGAAACGTTATAACTTGAAAAGGATAAAAATGTGTCGTCATAATTAGGTTATTTTCAAAAAATTACATAATTTTGCAGCGCAATCGTATCCAAATGAATCATTTGAGAATCTTTTCGCAAGCGGAAAAATCCGCAATAAGTATAATCGTTTAATTCAACTGACAATGAACGCAGAAGCAATTGGAACTTGGGCCGGCCTTGTGTGGACAGCCCTCAATGACAAAGATGTCGTGGTAGGTCTGAAGCAGCTCAAGAAAGAGACCAAGCTGAAAGACAAAGAGGTTTTTGCCGCCATCGGCTGGCTTGCCCGCGAAGGCAAACTCGATGTCCAGACCAATCCGGAAGATGAGAAGGATTTCCTTTTCACCCTCGTGCAGGACAAGTAAATCACTCCCGGCCTTTGAGCCAGGATGCAATAAAAAGAGAGTGGATGCCTCCATATGGGGGCATCCACTCTCTTTTTATTGTCTGTGAATCAAGGTTTGCGCAGTATGTAAGGGCATGGAGACTTCATCGCCACGGGGGATGATTTCTGAAGCTCCCTGAGGGTAGCCACGGCGTCGGCCAGGGTGTCTGTGGTTGACGCGGCGACATAATACCTCTGGTCGCGGTCAATCAGCAGGCGTCCGTCAGTGTAACCGGCCGCGCGCAGACGGTCAAGCACCGACATGGCGTTGAATTTCTGCTTGAACGTCGCCACTACCACATTGTAACGCCTGGCCGCCTCGACAGGCGGGTCAAGCTTGACGGTGTTGACATACACCCCCTTCATCGGGATGGAATCGCCGTTGAAAAGAGTGCGCGGAATCGCCTCCTCTTTGGCCATGTTGAGAATCTCCTCCTCGGTGTAACCCTCGTTCTGCTTCTCGACGGCCGCCTCGTATGCCTTCTTGTAGTTCTCCTCGGAAGTCTTGCAGGAGTGGAGCATCGTCGGCGACACCGCCAGCAGGATGAGCATCGGTATGGTTAGCTTCTTGATTATCATATTATTGTCAGATTTTTAATGAGCCGAGTTCGATTACCTCGAGGTTCTTGGGGGTGGAACCGTCGATGTCGAGTTTGACCAGAGTGCGTTTCGACTGCCACCCGTGATGGCCGGCCGCACCGGGATTTATGTGCAGGCAGTCGAGCGCAGGGTCAAACATCACCTTGAGAATATGGCTGTGGCCGCAGACGAAGAGCCTGGCACGGGCCTCGTGGAGCATCTGGGTTATCCCGGGCTGGTAACGCCCGGGATAACCGCCGATGTGGGTCATGAAGACATTCACATCCTCCACCCTGAATTGCTGTATCGAGGGGAAATAACGCCGGGTCTCGCCGTAGTCGATGTTGCCGTGGACGGCGCGCACAACCGGGCAGACCTCTTCAAGGCGTCGTATGACATCGACGCAGCCGATGTCACCGGCGTGCCATATCTCGTCGCAATCCTTGAAATGAGTGGCGAAACGCGCGTCCCAGCAGGAATGGGTGTCGGAAAGTATGCCTATACGTTTCAATTCAGTAGTCTTTGATGTTTCAGAAATTCTGCAATACCATAATCTGGCGGGGGGAGAAAGTCATCTTCTCGGCGATGGTGACATCCTCACCCGAGATGAGGTCGTGGAGACGTGTGCCGTAAGGCAGAATCTCCAGGGTGCGCTCCATCGTGACCGTCAGAGGCTTGGAGGTGCCGTTCATCAGCACCGTCACCTCCTTGTCGCCAAGCTTGCGGCGGTAGACATACATCCCGTTCTGGGGCATGAAATGCTTTAGCGAGCCCTTGGCGATGACCTCGTTGGCCTCGCCGCGGCGCCAATGGAGCAGTTTCGACATGAAGTCCCACGCCTCATTCTGTAGCGCGGTGCGGCCCTCCGGGGTGAAAGCGTTGATGGTGTCGCCGGGGAACCCGCCGGGGAAATCGCGGCGCACATATCCGTCAGACCCCTCCTTGGAGCCGTTCATAAGCAGTTCGGTGCCGTAATAGAGCTGAGGTATGCCGCGTGAGGTCAGCAGGAAAGCCACAGCCTGCTTCCAGGAGCCGAGAGAGTCAGGTTCGGCCAGCAGGAAACGGTCGGTGTCGTGGTTGTCGAGGAACGTCAGCACCTTCTGGGGGTCGGGATAGAGGAAATCCATCGCCAGATGGTCATACAGATGGTTGAGGCCGTTCCAGGGGTCGGTCTCCTCGTCGAAATACTTGTGGCCGTTGATTGAGATGAGGAAGTCCATGACCGTCGGCAGCTCGGTCTCGCGAGGGTTCAGGCGGTTACCCTTCTGCCAGAAAGCCGAACCCGCCTCGTTGCCATACCAGCACTCTCCGACGATGTTGAAGTTGGGGTATTCCGCAAGGATGGCTTTGGCCCAGGAGGCCATGCCTTCGAGGTCGGCATAGGGGTAAGTGTCCATCCTTATGCCGTTGATTTTGGAAGACTCAATCCACCATATGGAGTTCTGGATGAGATACTTCATCAGGTGGGGATTGCGCTGGTTGAGGTCGGGCATGGCGGTGACGAACCATCCGTTGACGGTATGGTCGAGGTCATAGTCAGACACATACGGGTCGTGGATGGTCGAGAGACGGAAGTTGGTGGTCTCTGTCCCCTCCGGATGGTTGAACCAATCTTTCGACGGCTTGTCGGCAATCCAGGGATGGTTGAGGCCGGAATGGTTGAAAATCATGTCCATCACCACCTTTATGCCTCTCTTGTTGGCCTCGGCCACAAGCTCCTGCCACTCCTCGTTGGAGCCGAAGCGGGGGTCGATGCGGTAATAGTCAGTGGTGGCGTAGCCGTGGTAGCTTCCCCCCGGCATGTCGTTCTCAAGCACCGGGCAGCTCCAGATGGCCGTTACGCCCAGCGAGTCGATGTAGTCGAGGTTGTCGATGATTCCCCGGATGTTGCCGCCGTGACGTCCGTTGGGGTCGGTGCGGTCGGCCTTGACCGGGTATGTCAGCCCTTCGAGCGACTTGGCCGCGTCCATGTCTCCTTGGGCGAAACGGTCGGGCATCAGCAGGTAAAGCACGTCGGAGGCGTCGAAACCCACATAATCCTCACCCTTCCTGGTGCGCTCCTTCAGCTCATAGGGGATGGTCGCCTTCCGGCCGTTGAGGGTGAACTTCAGTTCCATCTTCCCGGGTTTGGCCTCGGGGGTGATGTCGAAATAGAGGAATTTGTAGTTCGGGCTGTCGAGAGATACGGCCTCCTTGAGCGTCACGCCGGGGTAATCGGCGGTCACATCGGCGTCAGCGATGCCGGGGCCGGTCACCATCACCTGGAGTGATGGGTCAGACATCCCTGCCCACCAGCAGGGGGGCTCGACATTTGTAACCATCGGGGCTTTCTTCGCCCCGAAAATACTCGCGGCACCCGCGAGTATGCTAAGAGAAATCATAGCCAGTCGTTTCATGGGTGATATGGTATGGATGTAAGTTAAAGATAATCTTCTTCATAAAGGAAATGTCATTCCACCGGTGTCAGCCTCACGAGGTCGAACAGCACCACGTTGGAATTCGGGTCGGAATAGACCGGCGAAGGCTGGTAATAGCGGAGCTCAAGCTTGTTTGTCCCCTTTCGCAGGCTGACAATCAGCGAATTGCTCCAGGCCGTCATCTCCTGCCACGAGATGTTTTCCCCTTTCGTGGCGTTGGCCGCCGAGAGCTGGGGGAAGACAAGCACGCCTGACTCGCGGCCATTGGCCCTGAAACTGCGCAGGGCTACCTTGCGCTGCCCGTTCACAAGCCCCAGCCCGTTGGCGTAGCGCACCTCGACCAGGTAACGTCCATCCTTTGGCGACTCGAAGTCGAAACTGATGTTGCGGTTCTTGAAACGGTTGGATTCGACGAACTTTGAGGAGAGTGTCTTGTCTTCCAGCACTTTGGTGCCGGTTTTCGCCAGCGATGAGGCATATATTGTATGGCGTTGCTGCTGCGGGAGATAGAGGTATGGCTCACTGCTGAAACCCGACAGCTGGCTGTTGGCCAGGGTGGTGAACTGCACCACCGCAAGTCCCGGGGCGTCATACAGTCGGTATGAGTCACGGAAAATCTCCTCCTGCAGCACACCGTTTATGTAGACCAGGCGGCATTCACCGCTGCCATTCATCAGATAATCCTCCACCTCGTCTGAAAGTGCGCGTGGCGGGAGGTTGTCAGGCAGCTCCCCACGATAAAGCGTGGCCTCGCGCAACGACGTCCATTCGGCCACAGGGGGGAGAGGTGTCGGCATCTGCTCCTCCCGGGTGGTGACGAAGCCCGGGTTGGCCGAAGCACCGGCGAGAGTGATTGAAATCTGGTGTCTCCCTTCGAGGCTTGCCGGGAAAAAGGGTTCTGACTGCTTTCCGTCGATGGTGAAAGTGGAAATCACCTTTCCGGTGCCGGTGATTCTGATGTCAAGTATGGCGTCGCGGTAGCGGAGGTTGCCGATTGACTTGTCGCCGGGTAGGTTCTCCGGCACATACGGCATGAAAAACACACCGTCACCGGCGTATTTCATCCCCAGCAACCCCCTGGTGATGAACGCCGTGAATGTGGAACGGAACTGGGGCGGCTGATTACGGAAACCGAGCAGCCGTTTCCCCTCGGTGGCCAGCAGGTCGCCGACCCCCTTGGCATATGCCGCCTCGTTTCCCCTCCTGGCGGCGGCGACAGTCCAGACGGTCTGCAACAGTGTGGCGGGAATCTCCTCCTTGACCACCCCGCTCGCCGGGGGCAATGACGGCTGGTATAGGGAGACGCCGAAGGGACCGGTGGGGGTCTTCCGGATTATGGCGTCGGCCATCGCGTCGGGCAGTATCCCCGATATGATGGCCACAGCCTGGGGAAGATTGTCAGTGGCCTGCAACGGAAGCTGGGAGGTAGGCACCCCGTAGGCTGTCGCGCTGAAATACCCCATGTTGGGAATCCACATGAGGCTCTTCAGCGCGTCTGTCAGAGAATCGGTAGGCATTCCGAGATTGCTCATCGACGCGGCATAGGCCACGTTGACGGCGAGCGTTGACTGCTGGAAGATGTCTGACGGCTCCATCCATTCCGGGAATATCCCTGCTCCGACAGCCATGTAACGGGGTATTCCGGTGAAAAGGCCGGTGGCGGGATTACGGCTTATCCTTGAGTCTGAGGCGATTGCTGTCTTTGCCACCTGTCTTACGGTTCTTTCCCACCGGGAATCGCCCGTGGCGACAGACAGTTCGGTGGCCGCCAGGAGCCATTCGGCGTTGGAATTGACCGCAGGCCAGCCGAGGGTGCGGGTTCCGACAGGAATCACCACCCCGTTCTTGAGCCTTTTCTCAAGAATGGCCATAGCCGAGTCAGCCTGCAGCGGGTTAAGGTAAATCTCGTAAGGGGTCAGCGGGGAATAGCGGGACGAGGTGGGGGTGGAAGCCTCCAGGCGGTAAAGGAAGTCGAGCAGCGGGGCATCAGACTTGAATGTCATCCTGTCAGGGGGCAGAGGGGCGGCGGTGATGGTGTCGAGCACATTCCCGCTGACCCTCACCTGCATCAGAGAATCAGACATCGCCCGCAACACCACCCCGTCGTGGAGGTCGATGCTGTCGGGCCAGATGTCGTAGGCGGCATTGTGGGCGATAGGGTCAACGCCCCTTGGCGCCTCCTTCCGGCAGGATGTCGGCAGGATGACACCGAGGAGTGTCAGCAACGCGGGCAACGCCCGCCTGATTATTGTTGACGAATCGCTCAAACGGTTGTGGCTATTTACGTTATACAGCGGAGACGTGTCGCCCCCGCTGTATAGATAACGTTTTTAAAAGGGAATTAGTGGATTACTTCTTGATTTTCTTCGCTATTTCCTTGGGGATGGCATCCTTGTGGACGAGGATGTCGATAGTCTTGGCGTAGAAATAAGGCTCCGAGACGTAGAAATAGCCGTCATATACCTGGTTGGTGTCCCAGGAGTTCTTCACCTTGTAGTAGGGATTGCCGTTCTTGTCGCGGGCGATTCCGACGATTTCCATGCCATGGTCGTCGGTTGTCTCCTGGGAGTCGAACATCTGCTGGCGCAGCTCCTGGGTGATTTCCATTTCAGGGACAGGTTCCTTGAATTCGAAACGGGCGGCGGCGCGGTCCTTGTCGCTGAGTTTCACCCAGCGGGAAAGTTCCGAGCCTTCGAGGTCGGCGGCGGTTGTCTCCTTGGGCATCACGGCATAACCCTCATACCACTTGAAGCCCCCCTCGCTCACGTCGGCGGCCCACACCACGGGGTAACCCTTCTCGATGGCATTGTCGACAACGGCCTTCATCTCCTCCATGGGCAGGTTGAGAGACTTCTCCCAGATCCAGTTGTCGGGCACCTCTACGGCGAATTCCTCATAGAACGGATGATGGGTGAAGGAGGTTATCGAAACGTAGTCGTCTACGTTGACAGGCAGCGACTTGGCGTAGCTCTCAGGGGTGTAGGTCTTGCCGTTGACGGTGAATGTCTCGGGCACCTTGCCGAGGTAGGCGTCAAGGATTGCCTCGTAGCCTTTGCGCCATGCGGTCGAGATTTTCTTGTTGGGGTTGGCCTTCACGGCGTCGAGGTAGGCCTTCAGCACCGCGTCAAGTTCGCCGTGGACATGCTTCTCCTCCCCGTAGTTCAGGCCGGTGTAGACCTCCTCGGGGACAGCGCCGTAGCGTTTCCATACATAGGGGACATCGAGGGCGGAGCCTCCGGCGGCGAAGTTGGTCTGGCCGTAGAGGCGGATGTAGCGGTCGGCTTTCTCGAGGTAGCACTGGCGCACGGTGAACATCTCGCTCAGGTCGAGCGAGTCGCCCCCCTGGCGGAGGATTTCATCTTCGATGAAGGAGGTGGAGGCGAAACACCAGCAGGTGCCGCTCTTGTTCTGATCCTTCACCGAAGTGTGGGGCAAGACCTTCACATCGATGAAGCCGAAGCCGATGGAGTCGGCGGCAAGGGTGTCTGACTCCTCGGCTGCACGGGCCGCGCCGAGGGCGCGGTTGGCGGATTTGTCGAAATTGCCGTAAGCGGCGGCGCTCAGCGCCAGGGATGCGGCCGCCAGAACGGCCAGTGATGGCTTTCTCTTCATTGCAAGTATGGTTGTTTTCAGGCAAAAGTAGTAATAATGTTTCGGAAAGGCAAATTCCTGAGACCATTTAAACCCTCCCTGCCCCGGGGAAGAAAGATTTTTGCGCAAAGGTTTGGCTGTTAAACCAAAAATGCCTAAATTTGCAGGCCATTACTAAAGTCGCCCTACCAGCGACGCTTCCACATCACTAAGAAAACAATTACAACCCGCAGATAAAATGAAAAAAGACATCCATCCTTCCAACTATCGCAAAGTAGTTTTCAAAGATATGTCGAACGAGGAAATCTTCATCACCCATTCGACCGTCGCTGCAAAGGAGACTATCGAAATCGATGGCGAGACCTATCCTCTGGTGAAGCTTGAAATCACCTCCTCTTCCCACCCCTTCTTCACCGGCAAGCAGAAGCTCGTCGACACCGCAGGCCGCGTCGACAAGTTCCTCTCCCGCTACGGCGACCGCAAGAAGAAATAATCTGACCGCAACGCATCAGGCCGTTCCCCGCATCAGCTTGCGGGATGGCGAAAATAAACCCGGGCACGAATCTTTATTTGAAGGATTCGTGCCCGGGCTTTTAAGTTGTTATGGTTCGAGGCTGAGCATTGCCAGCCGTGAACTGCCGAGGCCTTCAGACCGGGCGGTCGAGCGGACTCGGGGTAGGGGAGGGGGATGGCCGTCGCGAGGATGTCGCTTTGCGCTGCTTTTTCCTTGACTTGGCGTCAGAGGCTCTTGCGGCGACGGAGTCTCGGGATGTTTTCCCGCAGGATTTGACGGTGGAGGAGTCGTAGCGTGACGCGCTCATCTCCATCCGCAGGGAATCGACGGCCTGCGGTGTTGGCTGCGAGCCATGTGACTCGGCTGGCAGTCCCGGCCCCTCATTGCATCCGCGCAGCAACGCCGCCGACAACACTATGGCTGCCAGAAGAATCAGCAGCATTATCGTGCCGCGAATCTCGCCGTGGGTCATCGGATGCATGTCAGTGAGGAGGAATGGATATGTTCAGGAGGGGGGAAGGGGGTCACCAGATGTTGAAACGGAATCCGGCGGAAGCTTCGAGAGACATATTGTTGGCCAGGAAGGTGTGTTCCTTGTCATACACGATGTTGGTGTCGACGTTTCCAACTATTCCGAAGAACCATCGCTTGTTGTGGTTGTAGATTAGCGAGAGCTTCAGGCGGTTGCTCAGGGAGAATGTGGTGCGCTGGCGTGATATGTCGATGATGTAGCCCGAGCGGATCCCTATTGTGGGGGCTTCCGAGACCCCCAGACACCATCCGCGGCGGAACACCCAGTTGTAGGCGTAGCCGATTTTGATGGCGAAGTTCTTGTTCCAGGCCCGGTAGCGATTGTCCCAGTCGGGCGGGAGCATATTGGCTTCCGGCTGGTTGTCGAACACCCCCGTGAAGTCCATGTCGTAGTTCTGCCGCCAGTATGAGAAGCCGGCATACAGCGACCCCGCGCTTTTCACCTGGATTTTGGAATATGAGAATGCCGCCGCCTGAGAGTAACGGCTGTGGTTGAAGAAATAATAGAGGTTCAGCCCCCAGCTGTCGGAATGGAATCCTCGGAACGGTATGTCTACATGGCGGCTTTCTTCTGGATAGCCCAGCCGGTTGATGGTCATGTGTGAGTCATCGGTGATGGTGTATATCTCGGCCCCGAACAGCGAGCAGTTGAACTGGAAGTTGAACCGCTTGCGCGCCCCGATGTCGGCGTTGAAGAATTTGCTGACATTCATGTCGTATCCGACAGAGACGGCCATGTAAGTGAGCCACAGGCCCATCGAGGTCGACGGCCTGGAGTAGAACCCCATCCGGTAATCATTTGAGAAGCGGAAGTCGTAGGTGTCGAGCCAGTTGTCGGTCTTGAACTTGATGTTGAAACGGTAGCCCGACCCCTGCACGTATGTCGAGTCGTAATTGTTGAAGAAATGGTCGCCCCAGCGGTAGGTGTTGATGCAGAAGCGGGGGAATTTCCCCCACGATGCGATGGTGTCGAGGTTCAGGAATTCCGCCGACGCTTTCTGTGACCCTCCCGCGAATGCCGCGAGACAGATTGTGACGCAGAGAAGGAACCTGCATGCGCGGTTCCTCGTTGACATCCCTTTCGTTTGCTTATGTCTGCTGGCTTGATGGTTAGGCATAATCGATGCAAAGTTACGAATATTTGCCCGTTCCGTCAAAAGGAATCCCGTTTTAAGACCCTCCGTTATGATAAATTAGCCAAAAAGGAAAAACCGGAGTCCTCGCAAGAGGATTCCGGTTTGTTAGGTATGCCTGGTGTCAGCCTGCGGGGATTGCCCTGCAGGACACTTGGGCGGTCGGCCTGCTTACTTGATGACGATCTTGCGCGAGAGCTTCTGGCCGGCGGCGTCGACAGACAGCACGTAGATGCCCCCCTGGAGGGCTGATGCGTCGAGGTCGAGGGTGTCGCCCGAGCCGTTGGCTGCGGCCACAGCGGCGCCCTGGAGGTTGTAGAGCGAGCAGGAGAGGTTGTTGACGCCGGGGCAGCTTACTTCGAACTGCTTGCCATCCTTGGCTATCACCAGGAGGTTCTTGTCGGCGTTGTCAGCCAGCACGCTTTCCACAGACGCGCTCATCACGATGGCCTTCTTGAGACCCTCGATGACATTGAGCTTGCCGGCTCCCCAGCGGTCTGCGTTGATGGCGGTCACGAAATCATCCTTCACAGAGGTCTCGGCGATAATCTGCTGGGCTTCCGTGCCACGGAGGCCGGGGCATGCCTCAAGCCAGAGGGCGATGGCTCCCGAAACGAAGGGGGTGGCCATGGATGTGCCCTGCATGTAGTACCAGGGGTAAGTGTTGGTGCCGGAGGTCGCCTTTGCTGACAGGACGGTCTCGGGCATGTTGGCGGCTGAAACCCAGTAACGGCTTACAGACGAGATGATTTGCGCGCCGGGAGCGCATACGATCGGGAGCTGACGGCCGTCGCCTGATTTGCCGTAAGATGAGAAGTTGGCGATGGAGCCAACGCCTTCACCGGCGTTGTGGGTCACCTTGCCTCCGTTGAGGGTGGGGACATTGGTTCGTGAAACCCATGCGCCCACAGAGACGGTGTTGTATCCGCAGGCCATACCGTTGATTGAGCCCACGTCGGTGCCGGTGACAGAGCCGGTCCATCCGGTCTGGCTTGCGAAGCGCACCTCAGATTCCGAGTATCCGTCAAACGCGTCGCAATATCCGTTGATGCGCATGCCGGCCTTGCCGTCGATGATGACGCCGAACACTACGTCGCCGGTCTTCGACTGGATGGTGTTGTACATGTAGAGGTTGAAGCGTCCGGTAGAAGCGTCAACACCCCACTGTGCTGACACCGAAGAGCCGCTCTCGAAGCTTGACGCGAACACTGCGTCGGTGTTGGCGTTCCAGGTCAGGCTTCCCGAGGCGCTGGTGATGTCTTTGGTGGAGATGGCCTTCTTGCTTACTTTGTCGAACAGCACGAGCTGGGCCGAGAAGGGTGTTGCGGAGCTGTTCCAGAACTCGGCGGTGTAGAGGATTCTGGCCTTGGTGTTGGTGCTGGTGGGAACAATCGAGGTGCGGACAGATGTGGCGCGTGTGAACTCGCGTTCGATTGACATCTGTGAGCCACCCTCGTTTCCGGCGGCAACGACGATGATGGCGTCCTGCGCGCGAGAGTCGAGATACTTGTTGACGGTCTCGCGGGGGTCGTGGCTGCCTCGGTTGTGGCCAAGCGAAAGGTTGACAACCACCGGTTTGCCGTCCTGCTTTGCACGGTCGATTACGGCTCCGATGCCGGCGTTGATGGATGCGTCGTCGAATGCGCCGCAACCGACGAGGATGTCGGCGTCGGGAGCTACGCCGTAGTAGGGGATCGAGCCTTCGGCCAGCATGGTGGATGTGCCCTGAGAGTAAGCGTATGAACCCTGCACGTCGTCACGGCCGGTGATGGTGCCGAGCACGTGTGTGCCGTGGCTCTGTGTGCGGTCGTCCGTGTCGAATGTGGCCACGGCCGAAGGGGTGTCATAAGGCGATACCCTGCCGTTGTTGGCCAGGTAGACGGCCTTCACGCGGGTGTTGCCGTCGTGGTCTGTGAAGTTGATGTGGTTGGGGTCGAGGCCGGTGTCGTAGAGTCCGACGAACACTCCCTCGCCACGGTATGCTTTTGTGAGCCCCTCGGCAGTGCCGTCATGCACACCCGCCATGAACGAGAGTTCGCGGGCCTGGTCCATGAAAGGAGCAGCCTGGCGGCCGAAGTCGATGCATTTCACGAAATCCTTCTGGGCCAGGGCCTCAACCTGCGTGATGGGCAGCGAGATGATTGCCATGTCGGCAGTCGTGTCAAGGATGGTCACCCCCTCTGCCTCAAGGTCAGCGACTGTCGCGCCTGCCGCGAGGGTCACATACACGGTGACATCCTGGTCGAGGGAGGCTGCGCGTTGAGGCGAAGTCTTGGCGATTTCATTCTGAATACGGTGAAACTCGGCAATCTGCAGATTGCCGACATTGTTAATCTTGCTTTGGGCCGTTGAGACCAGGCAGCATCCGGCTGCCAGGGCCCCGCAGAGTAAAAATTTCTTCATCCTGTTGTTTATAATGTTGCTTTTTCCTTTTGTGATATGGGGCCGGGAAAGGGCTTGGCCTTTAAAGAGTCCCCGATGTAATCTTCCGTATATAATTTCCGTATATAATTAATGTGAAAACTTACAGAACAGCATCCTCTCCCGGCATTGCGTGATTGGCAAAGTTAGTAAATTCCTTGGGAATGACAATAGCCATTTGGCTAAAAATGCAGAACGGTCACAAATTTTATGATTTGATGACATTTTGGAGCTGATTGACTGATGATGGGGAGCGGTTGTATGGCGTTTGTGGCCTAAAACCCGCATGGGGGAGGAGTGCTTAAAATGTGAAAGTGGCCGCCCGTGACGCTTTTCGGGTGCCTGCAGCTGTGTATGGGTCTCTTCCGGGTGTCAAAGCGATGTCTCGCGGCCGAAGTTGCGCTCGGAAATGTTAAAAAATTATATCTCTGATTCACAGGGTATTATTGGTGAGTTTGGGTGGGTTACCCCCTCGAATTGGCAAACTCTCTGTTAAAATCGATGAAATTTGTTTGCGAAATGTTTGGATTTTTGGCGTTTTGTTGTAACTTTGCAAAATACCAGTGGCAAAACGCATTGATTTATGCTTGCCAATGGTTACAGATGTTAAGATGAAGAGAAAGATTTTGCTCTGATAATAAGCATTTCTTGCCGGAGAGGTTGAGGTGAGCCAGAGGCTTCCCCGGCGCAACGAACGGAAATTTATCAAAATTTATGTTTAATAATCTTTAGTGTATGAAAAAGCTGTTTCTATTGATGACGACAGTGCTACTCATGACCGTGTGCGCGATCGCGCAGACCAAGGTCGTGTCAGGTACGGTCGTTTATGCCGGCGATGACGAACCCCTTCCCGGGGCGACCATCCTGCCGGTTGGCGGCGGTCAAGGTACTTCAACTGACCTTGACGGTAAGTTCACTCTCACCGTCCCCGCCTCGGTAACCAAGCTTAAGGTTTCTTACGTAGGTATGATTGAGCAGACAGTGAATGCCGGTCAGAACATCACTGTCAAACTCGACAATTCCGAGAACAACCTCGACGAGGTTATGGTCGTCGCTTACGGTACGGCCAAAAAGAGCGCCTACACCGGTTCGGCATCTGTCGTGAAGGCAGAGCAAATCGAGTCGCGCCAGGTGACCAACGCCGTCAGCGCCCTCGCGGGAACCGTTGCCGGCGCGCAGGTGCTGACCACCAACGGCCAGCCCGGTTCCTCCCCCACAGTGTATATCCGTGGTGTCGGGTCTCTCAACGCAGGCACCCAGCCCCTCTATGTTGTTGACGGCATGCCCTTCGACGGCGACATCGCTTCGCTCAACACCAACGATATCGAGTCGATGACCGTCCTCAAGGACGCCGCCGCCGCCGCCCTCTACGGTGCCCGTGGTGCCAACGGTGTCATCATCATCACCACCAAGTCAGGTAAGGAAGGCAACGCCGTCGTTACCGTTGATGCCAAGTGGGGTTCAAACTCCCGTGAGACATCTGCTTACGATGTCATCAAGAGCCCGGCTCTTTACACCGAGATGGCTTACCAGGCAATCCGCAACGGTTACCTCTACCACCAGGGATATGACGCCGCTGCGGCCCACACAATGGCCAACCGCGACATGTTCAGCGCTTTCGGTGCCGGCTACCAGATCTGGAGCCTCCCCGCAGGGCAGCCTATGATCGGGGCCAGCGGCAAACTCAACCCCGCCGCCACCCTCGGTTATTCCAACGGTCTCAACTACTTCACTCCCGACGATTGGTCCAAGGAGACATTCCAGCACGGCCTCCGTCAGGAATACAATGTGACAATCTCCGGCGGTTCTGACCGCTTCAAGTTCTACGGAAGCTTCGGCTACCTCGGTGACGAAGGTATCATCAAGGGGTCCAGCTACGACCGTATCTCCTCCCGTGTCGCTGCTGACTACCAGGCCAAGAAATGGCTCAAGGTCGGCGGTACTTTCGCTTACAACCATGTGAAATCCGGTTGGCCTTCGGGTCAGGATGACGGTGGTACGGCAGAGAATGCCTTCGGCTTCTGCGACGCTGTCGCCCCAGTTTACCCCATCTATGTCCGCAATGCCGACGGCTCCATTATGCGCGACCCCCGCAACGGTCTTCCCGTTTACGACTACGGTGACGGAAAGTATGCCCAGTACCGCAACGCCGATGGCGACATCGTAGGTACAAACCGTATGTTCATGTCGGGTGGTAACGCCGCCAGCTCCTTTATCTACGACTCTGCCGACATCCTGATGGACATCCTCAACACCAAGTGGTATGCCACCATCACCCCCATCGACAACCTCAACATCACCGGTAACATCGGTTACTTCCTTGACAATACCCGCCAGCATATCATCAACAATCCCTGGTATGGCGCCAGCGAAGTTCTTGGCGGTTTCGCCGAGCAGGTGTTCTCCCGCACCCGCGGTCTCAACCTCCAGGCTCTCGCTTCATACCGTCACACTGTGGCTGATGTGCACCACCTCGACTACCTCCTCGGTTACGAAAGCTACGACCTCAATGCCGAAAGCCTCGTAGGTTACGGTTATGGCCTCTATAATCCCAACAGCTGGGCTGTCAGCAACACTCTGAAAGAGAAGCGTCAGCTCTCCGGCGGTAACCCCACCAACTACACTACCCGCGGTATCTTCGGCCGTATCAACTATGACTACGATTCGAAGTACTTCGCAAGCGTGTCTTACCGTCGCGACGCATCTTCCCGTTTCGCTCCCGACAAGCGCTGGGGTAACTTCTACTCCCTCTCCGCCGCCTGGGATATGTCAAACGAGAAGTTCCTCCAGTCGGCCGCATCCTGGCTCGACCTTCTGAAACTGAAGTTCTCCTTCGGTCAGCAGGGTAACGACAACATCGGCAACTACTACGCTTACGTTGACCAGTACAGCATCTCCGGTGAGACCGCATGGTCTGACGGTTCGCTCCATTACAAGGGTAACCCCGACATCACCTGGGAAACCTCCAACGCCCTCAACGCCGGTGTTGACTTCAGCTTCTTCCAGGGCAAGCTCGCCGGTACCGTGGAATATTTCCAGCGCCAGACCTCCGACATGCTTTACCGCAAGCCCGTGGCTCCCTCGCTCGGTTACGAGTACTTCCCGATGAACGTTGGTTCGATGAAGAACTACGGTATTGAGCTCGAG
Source organism: uncultured Porphyromonadaceae bacterium (assembly GCA_947177635.1). Classification (GTDB taxonomy): domain Bacteria; phylum Bacteroidota; class Bacteroidia; order Bacteroidales; family Muribaculaceae; genus UBA7173. The sequence continues at coordinate 20,282 of CAMWVQ010000033.1, forward strand.
GTGAATTACCGTCCGATCGCAAACCGCCACATCACCTGGGAAATCAACGCCAACCTTACCTGGATCCGTAACAAGATTCTCAAGCTCACAAAGGATGTCAACGGCCAGATCATCTCCGGTATGACTATCTGGAAAGAGGGTGAGTCTCGTTACAACTACTACCTGGTTGACTATGCTGGTGTGAACCCCGAGAACGGTGAGCCCCTCTACTGGACTCATGATCCCATCCTCGACGCCGAGGGTAACGCGACCGGAGCTTACACCGCCGAATACCTGACCAACAACTACGACCACGCCTACGCCAACAACCGCAAGGAGTCAGGCAACAACCTGCCCCCCGTATATGGCGGTTTCGGCACAACCCTCAAGTTCTACGGTTTTGACTTCGGTATCCAGTTCAGCTATCAGGTTGGCGGCCGCACATTCGACAACCAGTATGGCCGTCTGATGCACCAGGGCCAGACCACAAGCCTCGGTACAAACTTCCACACCGACATGCTCAACTCCTGGACTCCCGAAAACCGCTACACCAACATTCCCAAGCTTGACACACAGGCATCCTATGACCTTGGCGGACAGTGGACTACCTTCAACCTGGTAAGCTCCAACTACCTGTCGCTCAACAATATCACATTAGGATACACCCTCCCCGCCAAGTGGACAACCAAGCTCGGAATCGAATCTGTACGCGTCTACGGTGCTGCTGACAATGTAGCTCTCTGGAGCAAGCGCAAGGGTCTTGACCCCCGTATGACTCTCACCGCGACAGGTGACTACGGTTCATACTCCGTTGTCCGCACCATCTCCGGTGGTATCAAGGTCGTATTCTAAACATAACGTTAATTCCGACTCATAATATGAAAAATATAAAATCACTTCTTGCTGTTGCAATCGTCGGGACTGCCCTCTCGGCTTGTAACGACCTGCAGCAGCAGCCTCTGAGCAACGTTGTCACCGCTGATCAGAAGAAGCAGGTTATCGAGGACAATCCCGAGATGATGTCGGCGTCGGTCAACGCCATCCCCAATATGACCTCCTCCCGATTCGCCATCTGGGGTGGTGATCCCCGCCAGGATGCCGACTTTGGCGTACCCTCGATTTTCCTGATTATGGATCATCGCGGTCAGGATATGCCTTCGGCCCTGAACGGTTACCAGTGGTACACCGCCGCCCTCGAAATGAGCGACTTCGGTGGTAGCTACTATGACAACTTCATCATCTGGAACACCTTCTACAACCTGATCAACACCTGTAACTCGGTTTGTTCCCTGGTTGACCCCGACACAGAGGATGGCATCATGCAGTACTTCCGTGCCCAGGCCGTAGGTTACCGCGCCTATGCTTATCTCAACCTCGGTCAGCTCTATCAGTTCACTTACGCCAAGAATCCCCAGGCTCTCACTGTGCCTGTCATCACTGATCTCAACCTTGATGAGGCTGCAGCCAACGGCATGCCCCGTGCAACCTGCGAGGCGCTGTATACACAGGTTATGAGCGACCTCGGCGAGGCCATTTCGCTGCTTGACAAGGCAGAGGCCGCAGGTTACACCCGTGCCACCCAGGCCTCCGGCAACCTGGTGAAGACCTTTATGAACCAGACTGTGGTTTACGGTCTCCGTGCCCGTGCCAATCTCCTGCTGCAGAATTATGCCGCAGCTGAGGCCGATGCCAAGAAAGCTATTGACCTCGCAGGCGAGGAAGGCCTTTCACCCTATGCAAGGGAAGAGGTTCAGGTGCCCGGTATCAACAAAATCTCTGACCACTCATGGGTATGGGGCTTCTACGTGGATCCCCAGTCGTTGCTGACCGGCCTTATCGGCTGGGGCGGCCAGATGACCCCTTGGCACGGTTCGCTCTGTTATCCCGGCGCAGGTTGCTACCGCTGTATCAACAAGACTCTGTATGAGTCGATTCCCGCGAACGACGTCCGCAAGAACTGGTGGTTCAACGGCACAACCGCTCCCTCCACTCTCCCCAGCAGCTACAGCGAATATCTCCGCAGTGCTTCCAGCTACGGTCTGTCAGACTTCTCCCCCTATATGCAGGTTAAGTTCGGCGCGTACAACGACGAGCCCGGTGCCACAGTCAACGCTGAGGATGTGCCCTACATGCGTGTCGAGGAGCTTTACCTGATGCTCGCCGAGGCCCAGGGCATGCAGAATCCCGCCGTGGGTGGTCAGACCCTGACCAACTTTGTGGCCGCATACCGTCAGCCCGGTTACACCTGCAACGCCCAGACCAAGGAAATCTTCCTTGAGGAGCTCTGGAAGCAGCGTCGTATCGAGCTTTGGGGCGAAGGCTTCAGCTACTTCGACATCATGCGCTTCCAGAAAGGCATTGACCGTCGTGGCGGTGGCTATGATCCCACTCTGGTATATGTCGTTTCTCCCGATGATCCTGTCCTCCTGTATGAAATCAACATCCGTGAGGCCCAGGCCAATACCGCTATCGGTCCTACAAGCAACGGCGCTTCTGTGCCCAATGCGGTTGCCGAATAAGGCGTAGCGTTTTCAAAACAAATTACGAATATCTCTTTTTGAAAAATCAAAAGATATGAAATTCAATAAATTAACCGTAGGTCTGGGTCTTCTCGCCATGATGTTCACGGCGTGTGACAAGGCTGCCGAGCAGGAATATACCCCTGCAGCCCCTGTTGCGACCCCGCCGGCCTACTTCTCGCTGGACTACGATGGCAGTGTCATCATCGATGAGAACCAGACTTCTTTCGACGTGCCTGTGTATCGTGCGAACACCTCCGGCTCGCAGACCGTCGATGTGAACTGTACAGTCAACGGAGATTTCTTCTCATACTCAGTGGGAGACGCAACTCCCGTGGCTTTCCAGGGCGGTTCCGCCACTATTCCCGTAGTGTTTGAGGATGGCGCAGGTAAGGCTCTCATCACCATCTCCTTTCCCTGGGACAAGATGTCTGCCGCTGCCGGTACTGAATTCAAGTTCGATTTCAGGACCTCAGGTGAGGACACCGAATACTTCGCGACCGAAGCTCTCTATACCGCTATGTTCATTCCCTGGGAGCCTGTCGTTGGTCCCAAGGGTGAAGCTGTCGCAACCTGGAAGGATGATGCCATTATATCCGGCTTCAAGATTACAGGAGCTGCCTTCGAGTGGGAGGTTGAGATTCAGATGAACCCCCTCAACCCCGGTCTGTACCGAATCAAGCACCCCTACGAAGGAGCTCCCCAGAACTCCACCGGTGATGACTTCCAGTATCATGGCACAGGTGACAACTACATGTACATCAATGCCACTGATCCGACCAATGTGTATCTGTCAGACAAGCTCGGCGACGCCCTGCCCAACTATGACACCTATTACACATTGAGCAGCTCTTACAGCGACATCTCGCTGTTCGACTGCGCTGCCGGTACTATCGCTGGAATTGAACTTGAAGGTCATCCCAATGACGGTTATGCCCCGGCTACCCGTACGGATATGACCGTCGGAGGCGCAACTTACGTCGATTATATCAATTTCCCCGCCGGACACTTCTATGTCTACACTGACGGTTACACACAAGACAGTGACGGCGCTCTCCAGATTATCTTCCCCGGCGGCTCCGGCAAGAGGGAGTGGAACGATCTCGGTATGTGTTCCTACACCGACGCCATGCTCTCCTGTGCCAACGGTATGGATCCCGTCACCATCCAGGTTCCTGTTCAGCAGCATGTGGACAACCCCTCGGTTTACCGTCTGGTTGATCCCTACACCACCTACTGGGTTGAGCCCAACCCCCAGGATGAAGAGTTCAACATCCAGATCGACTGCTCCGATCCTGAATTCGTTCTCGTATCGCCCCAGGATACCGGTAACTGGATGGAAATCGGACGTGATTTCTACACTGCCTATATGGTTAACGCAAGCGCCTACTTCACCACGGTTGTGTCAGCAAACAACCGTCTCACACAGGCTGAGATTATCTCGCGCGGCCTCAACGACACCTTCAACAACGGCGTCATCAACATTGCCCATGCAATGGCCCTGGCTCTCGATGAAGAAGGCTACATCGTCGACGGATTCGACTGCGCAGCTGAAGGTACCGTAGGATGTATCGTTGATCTGAACTCTGCTTCTAACGCTCCTGCCAACTATGTTACTCCGGCAGCCTCGAAGCAGCCCCGCAAGAACAACGGCAATATGAAGGCTGTCCGCCTCTTCAACATGAAGACCATACACGGTCTGAAGTTCTGAATCCCTTCCGGTCGGCCGGATTGTCCGGCTGACTGACAAACGATAAAGAGGGTGTGTCTCGATGCAGACACATCCTCTTTGTCGTTTGTCACCGCAAGTTGGTTAGCTGCCAGGGGTAGTGCCCCGGCCAGCAGCCTGTAGTGTTTTTGGAGATAGGTTAGGAGGCAGACCTGACGTCAAAGTTGGGGGGCAGGTGTCTTGTCCGGTCTGTTTTTAGATTGAAGTATTTTGCCAAGTCGGGAAAATTGCGTAACTTTGCGGAGCATAAACGGAAAGCCGTGGATGCGTTTCCAGCCGCAATAGCTCAGTCGGTAGAGCATTTCATTCGTAACGAAAAGGTCGTGGGTTCGAGTCCCACTCGCGGCTC